>NZ_JBXCIW010000002.1:0-367955 GCF_056786335.1 Paenibacillus sp. Y280 | reverse complement strand
CTTCACCATAAAGGTGCTCCTCTCTTTTGGGTGATGTGTTCTAGACAAACACCATTCTACCAAAGATCAGGGCACTTTTTTACGTTTTTATAAGATTTCACTTTCGAAATTCAGGATTATATTTTAAAATAACAGATTTTCGCATTCATTTAAAAGCAGTGTTCTTGCTTCGCGCCTAAGGTTCCATTACAATAAACGTATATGGCAAAATGAGGAGTGAGTTACATGTCCGAAGAACTTCAAACTGGTCTAATCCGAATCTCTGATGATGTAGTTGCAACGATAGCTGGACTTGCAGCACTTGAAACACCAGGCATCGCAGCAATGTCTGGCGGAATCTCCGAAGGTCTTGCCAAACGGCTGAGCGGCAAAAACGTGCAAAAAGGCGTGTCTGTTGAGGTTGGTACAACTGAGGCTGCCATTGATCTTCGAATTATCGTTCATTATGGCATCCCGATTCAAGAGGTTTGCCGTCAATTGCAGCTTAATGTGCGCGAGTCGGTAGAGAATATGACTGGCCTGCATGTAGTGGAAGTAAACGTGAAGGTAGAAGGCGTTGCCTTCAAAGAGGAAGAAATTGAAGAATCGCAGCAGCAGCAGCAACGGCTAAAGTAACGAATAGATAGGCAAGCAAAAAGACCTCTTACATGGAAGAGGTCTTTTGTTTTGTTGTGAATCGGTTTTGCGAACCGCTTTTCGCATTTCGATTTTCAACTTTATTCGATTCTCTTGAGATGCTTAGAAGAACGCCCATGCACATGAGGCAAATAAGCAAGGATGAACCGCCATAGCTTATGAATGGCAGAGTGACGCCGGTCATTGGAATCGCGTTGGTAACGCCTCCGATGTTGATGAATGCCTGCATAGTCAACAGCCCAACGATGCCGATGCCTACGATCGTTCCGTATTCATCAGGACAACGCAGGGCGACAATAAGGCCGCGCCATAAAAAGACTAAATAAAACAACAAGAAAATAGTGCTTCCGATAAAACCGAACTCTTCGGCTATGATTGAGAAAATAAAATCGTTGTAGGCGTATTTTAAATAATGCAGTTTTTGTACGCTTTCGCCAAACCCGGCCCCGGTTAATCCGCCATGCCCCAATGCTTGCAAAGAAGACACAATTTGAAATCCGGTATTTTGTGCATCAGCCAGCGGATCAGAATAGGTCGTAAACCGGTCAATTCTATATTGCCATCCTTTTGGGTCGATTGCCATTCCTATGCTGACTATAACCGTACCTAAAATCGCGAGGACGATTCCGACAGCAAATAAATGCTTGAGGTTCGCGCCGCCTGCCAAAATCATTATAGCTGCACATGAGCCAAGTACTATACAGGAACCAAGATCGGGCTGCATCATAATAAGTCCACAAATGAACCCAACGATAACGATTACCGGCAGCAGTCCCTTTTTAAAATCGCGGAATTTCTCGCCTTTTTTGGAAATAAGCGCTCCGAGATACAAGATGAGTGCAAGCTTGGCAGCCTCAGTTGGCTGAATGCCAAGTGATCCGATATTGAACCAGCTTCGGGCACCATTAACGCCCTCGTTGATAAAAGGAACAAGAAAGAGCATGAAAATAACAGGTACGAAGAATAGCATAAAAGCTTTCTTATATACTTGGTAGCGCAGGTTCATCATAAAAAGCATCATGAAAATACCAAGGCCAGCCCATACGAACTGGCGTTTGATAAAGTAAAGCGAGTCGTCTTTTACTACTGCTGCAACGCCTGAGCTTGCGCTGAATACCATCACAAGTCCGAAGCCTACGAGCAGAAAGGTCAAAATGAGAAGCAGAAAGTCCGGTCTTCCACGGCTACCGTTCTGCGTGGCTTTCATGATTCCACCGTTACACTAGCAGTTGTTTCAATTGCTGCAGTCTTTGCGTTGCCGTATTCATAATTGGCTGCGGTACCGGAGATTCATATTCAAGGCCATGAGGGAAAGTAGCTCGTCCGATGTAGACGGATTCGATAACAAGCACAGCATGAGGCGATTCCAGCTTGCCTTCAACGGCGCGAGTCGTAATTCTTAGAAAATATTCGGAGCCGCTAGCGCGATCCTCAAGTTTTAAATCGTATGTAGCGCGATAATATTCCCATTGCCAACGGACGAAGCCAACTTTTTCAGCAGATTCGTCTAAATGGTCTAGTTCGCTTTTAACACCGTTTAAGCCGGTATTTTCAATAATCATGGTAGTTCCTCCTAAAGGTTTTGTGAAGCAAAACTGACTTCGCAAGCATATGCTTCCAATTCAAAAGACAGAGTTGTACATTCTTTTCTCATGATAGTATGTTTCCCCAGCAAGCGCAACCCTTACTCCAACCCCTCAACGTGGTCAAAAGTGACATTTTGAAGAAATGTATATTTCCTTTTGATTCATTGCCGCATTAGCTTTCTTAATAAGGCCGTCATCTGGTAAACTAGATAAAATGATCTTATCCGTTAGGGAGCAAGGCTTCCTAAGGTAAGCTTTGTGAAATAAAACGCAGAGTGAGCTTTCAGAAGTTATTTGTTTCACAAAAATGTAAGGAGGTTTGCGATTTGCAGACAGAGGATGTCGTAGATCTAGAGCTTCAGCAGCTGTATCCGAAAATGATTCGCTGGCGGAGGCATCTCCATCAATATCCGGAGCTTTCGTTCCATGAGCGTGTAACGTCGAGCTGGATTGCGAGCCAACTAGAGGGACTTGACTGCGAAGTGAAGAAGGATGTTGGCGGCCACGGGCTAATCGCCGTTTTTAAAGGGGGCAAGCCGGGTCCGGTTGTTGCGCTTAGGGCTGATATTGACGCACTGCCTATCCAAGACGAGAAAAAATGCGAGTACGCTTCAAAGGTACCTAACGTTATGCATGCATGCGGGCATGATGGCCACACTTCAACGCTGCTCGCAGTCGCTTCGTATTACTCGGCTAATCTCGCCGATATTAGCGGTGAACGCAGACTGCTGTTCCAGGCTGCCGAGGAGGTTACGCCAGGCGGGGCGATGCCAATGATCATAGACGGGGCGCTTGATGGTGTAGACGCCATTTATGGCGTGCATTTGTGGACGCCGCTTGCGCATGGATTGGTTGCTTCCAAAGCAGGGCCGTTTATGTCCGCAGCGGATGAATTCGTCATCGATATTGTTGGACGCGGGGGACATGGCGGATTGCCGCACCAAGCCACCGATGCGATTATGATCGGATCTACGCTCGTTCAGACGGTGCAGTCGATCGTTAGCCGAAATGTGAATCCGCTTCATCCAGCTGTCGTGTCGATTGGCTCCTTCCAAGCAGGCACTACCAACAATGTCATTGCTGAGCGGTGCAGGCTGATGGGCACGGTCAGATCATTTGACGAGAAGACGCGGAAGATGATTCATGAACGTTTGGAGTCGCTTGTTACGCATGTCTGCCAAATGCATGGAGCTGAGTTCGACTACCAGATGCGGATCGGATATCCGCCTGTGGTGAACGATGCGGCGGAGGCTGATCGTTTTTTCAAGGTTGGTGAGCGGTTGTTCGGTGAATCGGCTGTCGTCTTGTCGGAAGCAATCACTGTGGCAGAAGATTTTTCTTATTATTTGGAAAGGGTTCCGGGCTGCTTTATGTTTGTAGGTGCCGGTAACGAGAACGGTGGAGCCCATTACTCGCATCATCATCCTAAGTTCGATATTGAAGAGCGGGCTATGCTTCGCGCTGCGAGACTTTTGATCGGAATGGCTGAAGATTACGCGAGCGGCTCTGCTCAATCAGCTCACAGATGAATGTACAAGCTTCGAAGCGGACATGCTAATCCTCGGAATCACAATACGAGGAGGGAATTCAGATGAAAACCATTAAGCAAATTATGTCCACGGATTGCGTCACAGCTACGCTGCAGGATAATATATTCGAGCTTGCTGTGAAGATGAAGCAGCATGATATTGGATTCGTGCCAATCGTAGACGGCAAGAAGCTAATCGGTGTTGTAACAGACCGAGATTTGGTCGTGCGCGGTTATGCGGAGAAGCATTCCGGCTCAACGGCAGTTGCGGAAGTGATGACAACGGATGTGGATACGATAACTTCAGATACGTCAACCGATGAAGCGGCAGAGCTGATGGCATCGAAGCAAATCCGCAGGCTGCCTGTAGTGGATGGCGGCGAGCTGGTCGGTGTGCTGGCAATTGGGGACTTGGCGGTTCGTGAGATTTTCGTCAATGAAGCAGGGGAAGCGCTCAGTGCCATTTCCGAACAGGGGCATTCAGCGGTTCATTAATAAATAGGATTAAAATGAATAAGGCTGCCCGGAGCGTAGGATTACGCAATCGGGCAGCCTTATTTTTGCATGGGAATCAGCAAGTTTAATCATCTTCCCAGACGGATACTAATTCATTGTGTTGGTTGTAGAGCTCAGCGGGATCTGACTCTTTGTTATTCCAAATATTCGTAGCACCCCATTGCAGCATGGCAATGTCTGATGAGAACGACTCGTCTGCGGAGGAAATAATAACTTTTTGGTGAGCCTCCAGCAAATAATCTCCAAACGGGAATGTCTGATTGCCGCGCACGCTGACGAGCTTCCAGCCGTTCAAATCAATCGCCTGGTCAGTCGTATTCGTAACGGTGGCAAGCTCTGTTTGCTTGTCTACCTCAATGATAATGCCGCTTCGAGCAGCTTTCTTAACTGGAAACTCCGTGCGATTGCTCTCAAAGTCGCTGCTCCAGAGTCCTCGCTTCGCTTGCTTTGCTTGCTGCTCCAATTGTTTGTATGTGTTTTCCATCCTGACATTTGGTTCAACAATAAGTACTTTTGCCAAACCTTGCTCCAGCAGCATTTCGTTTAGTATACGGCCATCTTTAAGCTCAACAACTGCCAGCGTACGATCATATTTATCGGTATCTTCCTTGTCGAAGGTAAGCCGGACCTCTTGCGATTCTGACAACAGCTTCTCTGTTACAGCGGATGCCTCGGGTCCGAATGGCTCCGCCGGACTATTGGGCTTTTTGGTTTCCGGCGTATCTACATATAGAAGTCGAATCGTCGTTTCATCGGAACCGGTCTTGATCTTAAAGGTGTCACCGTCAATATAGCCGGATACCTGATACCATTGGTTCGTCTGAATAACATTCGAGGAAAGCTCGGAAATGGCCGAACAGCCGACAAGCGGCATGCAAATGAGCATGAGGAGAATGATTATAATTCTTTTCATAGAAGTGATACCTCCAGCCCAATGTGCGGTCAATTATGAGAACTTCTTAATTACTATAACACATTTTATATAAAAAAATCGCGTTGCTCATGCGCTGGAATCGGCATAAAAAAGTGTTAAATTCTTCATACTGACTGAAGAGGGCTTATGTGTATATCCATAAGCTTATGATAGAGTGGTTCATTTGTGGAACAAATTGCTAAAGGAGGAGAATGATGCACGATCTTCATGAAAGGCCTTTAGTCGTCCAATCGGATTTATTGGTGCTGCTTGATGAGAGCAAGCCTATGGCACAGGAAGCAAGAGAGAAGCTTGTTCTCTTCATGGATCCCATAAAGAGAGCAGGCTCGATACACACATACCGCATAACTCCCTTAACGCTATGGAATGCGGCAGCAGCAGGAGTCGCAACAGACGATATTATTGGCTTGCTTGTGAAATATGGGCGATATGAGCTGCCTTTTCAGGCAGAGGCAATGATACGCAAGCTGATGGGCCGATATGGGAAGCTTTGGCTGTCGACCGATTTAGGAAAGCTCTTCCTGCATGGTGAGGTATCGATAATGGATGAGCTTACAGATCACAAATCAATAATGAGCTATGTGACATCCCGGTTTGAGGCTGCTTGGGAGCTGAACGATAGCTGTAGAGGGGCTTTGAAGCAGGAGCTGACGCGTCTTGGATATCCAATTATCGATTTGGCGGGCTATCATGCAGGCGAGGAGCTGGCCGTTCAATTGAAGAATCGAACGCTGCATGATCGTACATTTGAGCTAAGGGAGTATCAACAGGCTGCTGTCGAGCTCTTTTATAAAGAAGGTACGGTACAAGGAGGAAGTGGAGTTATTGTACTGCCCTGCGGAGCGGGAAAAACGATTGTCGGCATTGCTGCACTAGCCAGGTTGAGCAGAGCGACGCTTATTCTTACGTCCAACTCCACCTCAGTTAAGCAATGGAAGGACGAGCTCCTTGATAAAACATCACTTACCGACTCTGAGATTGGTCAATATTGCGGTAGGCTTCGGCAGGTAAGGCCGGTTACGATTGCCACTTATAATATGATGACGCATCGAAAGACAAAGGATTCGGCCTTTACCCATATGAAGCTGTTCTCTGAACGGGATTGGGGACTCATTATATATGATGAGGTGCATTTGCTGCCTGCTCCAGTGTTTAGGATGACAGCGGATATACAAGCGACAAGACGTCTTGGCCTTACGGCGACGCTTGTAAGGGAAGATGGGTGCGCTGAGGACGTATATTCCTTGATCGGCCCGAAACAGTACGATATGCAGTGGAAAACAGCGGAGGCCGACTCCTATATTGCCTCGGTGTCGTGTACGGAGATAAGAGTGCCGCTCCATCCGAATAAGGGAGTTTTGTATGCTCAGGCAAGTGCACGCTCGAAGCTTAGGCTGGCTGCAGAAAATCCGGGTAAAATCCCAGTCGTGAAGCAGCTTTTGCGTGAGCATGAAGGCAAGCCTACCCTGATCATTGGACAATATTTGAATCAATTGCATGAGCTGTCCGCTGAGCTGGGTGCCCCTTTGCTTACCGGAGAAGTATCTCAGCAGGAGCGGCAGCAGCTGTATGACAGCTTTAAGGCGGGTCAAATATCCGTGCTTATTGTGTCTAAGGTGGCGAATTTTGCGGTTGATCTGCCTGATGCAGCCGTCGCGATTCAGCTCTCTGGCAGCTTTGGCTCACGGCAGGAGGAAGCGCAGCGGATCGGGAGACTGCTTAGGCCCAAGGCGGGCAACAATTGCGCTTGGTTTTATACCATTGTGACAGACCAAACAAAGGAAACGGAATTTGCGCTCAAGAGGCAGCTGTTTATGCTTGAGCAAGGCTATCAGTATGAGAGAGTTAGCTTGCCTCATGACGATATCAAGTTAGTGGAGGCTGCTGCTCAATGAGAATGCATCAACTGGCAGGGAAATTATCGGAGGAGCGAATAAAGAGCTTTATGCAGGCGTCAGTGTGGCAGTCTGCTAGTCACCGAGGATTGTCCTGGAAGGAAGCAGCTGCATGGGATGAAACCATTCAGGAGGCTGCTGCTTTGCTATCTCCTTATGCGGCGCAGGTGTTAAAGGAAATGCTGCGTTTCTTTTGCGCTGCGCCTGTCGAGGGTGATCGGCTTATTAAAGAATTGCGACGGCATACCGATTTATCCGGTGCTGAGTGTCAGATCGGAATAGCTGAGCTTGAGGAAGCAGGCATTTTATTTTCCGTTACAAAAGTATGGGGAGAGAGCCTGTATTTTGTACCAGTCGATGGCTTCGCCAGTTGGCAGAGGGCACTATTCCCATGCAAGCCTGAACCGATAACCGAAGGGGATAGGGAAAGATTAATGAAAGGGGTCATCAGACCGTATTGCAGGCCTTTTGGCAGGCAGCTGCTTTCCGCTCTTTCGGCATTGGGACGATGCAGCTTGGCGGTTACGGTAAATGGAACGCTGCCGAAGAAAACGATAAACAAGCTGGTACAGGCCGTTGATATAGATGAAAGTTATTTGAAATCGTTTGATCTAAAATGGTCATATTCAGACGTTTATCCATTGAAAGCAGCCTTTATATTGGAAGCGGCTTCCGCCTTTGGTTTGGTTGAAGCGATAGATGGGGCATTGCATTGGAATGAGGCGATGCTCAGCAGTTGGATGAGCACCGATGAGTCTTTGCGAGAGCGTCAATTGATGAACTGGTGTATGGCTTTGCTGCTTCCGGCCGGAGGCGGGAGCGCGCATCTGGCGGCAGCGCTTACGGCTTTGCATGCTGGTGAGTGGTATTCTGAGCGTGAGCTTGACAAGCGGCTAAGCGAAGCTGGCCTGCTGGCAGTTGACGGTACAGAGTGTATAGAAGGCAGCAAGGCGCCCAGATGGTACGGACTATTGTATTGTCTCGGCTGGCTTGAGGTTGTGGATAGGTTCCATACTGATGGCAATGAGCTGTTTTTTAGATGGAGGTCTAGAGCTCCATTAAGCGGAGAGAACCAGCAACCGTACACAGCTGAACATCCTTTTATTGCTGTGCAGCCGAACGGAGAAATTATAGTTGAGCCGGAATGCCCTTTTTGGATCAGATGGGAACTTGAGCTTCTTGCGGAACGGGAATCGGATGAGCTGATTGCGATCTATAGATTGGAAGCGGCGTCGATTTCCCGTGCACTGGAGCATGGAAGAACACAAGCTTCCATTCTTTCTTTTCTTCAGCAATCATCGGGCGGTATTTCGCTGCCGCTTGCGGCTCAAGCTTTGCTGGTGGAATGGGCGAGCCGTGCATGCCGCACCGAGTTTGCAGAGGTTGCGCTGCTGCGCTGCGATAACGTAGCGATGGCGGCGATCGTTGAGAATCATCCTGCTATTTCACCTTTGCTTGTGCAAAAGCTGGGTTCCCTTGATTTTATTGTGGACAGGACTCAAATTAGTGCAATTAGAGGCATGCTGCAGAAGGCAGGCTATCCTGCGCGCAAGAATGTGCTGTCAGACGGTCGGAATGAAAACAGCAGCTATCCGGTTGTCCAACCCGAGAACGAACAACCTGTAGGTCAGCTCTCCACGTGCAATCTAGGCAGACCTGCTCCTGCCTATATTTATGAAGCTTTTCCGCTTCATCATTTTGAACTTAATGAACATGCTGCAAGGAAGAAGCTTCAAACGATGGCTGAGCTTGACCGGGTCCCCGCGATGTGGACGAAGCAGCTGCGTGCCTATCACCACTCCACGAGGAAGGAGCTTATCGAACAAGCCTTGCAATGGCAAATGCCGGTACAGCTGCGAATGGAGCGAGAGCTTCGTTCATTCATACCTGAGAAGCTTGAGCTGCAGGATGACGGCTGGGCAGTCGTCGGATTGCTTCGCGATGAGCCGGAGAGACTGATGATTCGGCTAACTCCGGATATGTGGGAGGAAATGCGGCTCGTCATTCCGGGTCAATGGACTCCAATATAATCTCTATCTATTGGCTAAGCGAATATGATATGATAGTGTAGAATTTAGCGAATTGAAATGAGGTGGATGAATGCCAACTGCTGAAGGTTTAACGGCTATTCAGTTGGAGCAATCGCAAGGCGGCGTTTCTTCTCTCGATATGGCATCGCTGCTGCTTTGCGCCTATGAATTAGGTGACTGGATCAATCAATCGGCGGAAGTTGCCGAATATTTATATTGGAAGTCGGCTGTGAACGAGGACGAAGAAGTGAAGCAAATGACGAAGCGCTTCGCGAAAGCGAAGGAGCTGTTTGACGAATGTCAACGATTTGGCCGCTTCCACCCCAATTACAACGAAGCGAAGGACAAAGTAAAAGGCATTGAGCGGGAGCTAAGCGAAATTGAAAGCGTTCGCCGCTTCAAATATGCCGAGCAAGTCGTAGACGAGATGCTTTTTGATGTCTCTCGTACGATAGCGGAGTCCGTATCGGAAAATATTAAAGTGCCAGGCAATGAAAAGGCTGGCGGCGGCAGTTGCGGAAGCGGCGGTTCATGCAGCTGCGGAAGCGGCGGCTGCAGCTAGGCTTACGCTTTGCACAAAGTAGGTTTGCTACGCAAACCTTTGCACATGCTTACGAAGTAGGTTTGCTACGCAAACCTTTGGGGAGGGAAAAGATGCTACCGGATCGAACTGGTTATATCGTTTGGGTAAGTGATTTGAAAGCTGCAAGGTCTTTGGAAAGATTCGGGACGGTTCATTACATGTCGCGCAAGATGCACTATGTCGTCATGTACATGAATGCGGAGCGCTCTGAAGAGGCTGTGCGGCAAATGGGGAAGCTTTCGTATGTTCGTAAGATTGAACGCTCCTATCGAAATGAGATCAAGACCGAATATAGCAAGGATAGCGAAGATAAAACAAGATTTTACAGCTTATAATAAGTTTCCCAATAAACATCATCTCAAAACCGACTGAAATTTAGTTGCATCGTTCGTTAAGTTTGTGTGATAATGTAAAATATTACATTCTTGCGAATTACAAGCGCTTCTCAGTGAGAAATAATACTGAGGAGCGTCTTTTTTGTATTAGTGTGCCAAATACTTACAAAAATGGTCTGACTTTAATTTATTGTTGTAATATCGGACAATCGTGGTAAAATGGAATAAAATTCATAGTATAAAAGCCCTGGTTCCTTGGAAGGAGTAGGTTGCGGATTGAAAGATAAAATGACGAGAAGATGGAGCACATATGAGTCGTTTTATATTGATCTGGGTGATAAGAAAGTTGCGGATATCGTAATTACGAACCATGCCAAAAGTCGCTGGTTAGACCGGATCGAAAGCGAGAAAACCGGTTTTGAGGACATTGCTGAATTTCTATGGGAATGTCTGAAGCAAGGACGGGTCGAGCCTTATTACCGCAACGAACAGGATGTTTATCTTATTGACGATGATCTTGTATTTGTTGCTGAATTTGCAGAATCATTAACGGAGACGGATATTACCGGACTTCCTTTACATAAGATGATCATCGTAACCTTTCTGGGACGTATGTCAGAAACCATTGAGCTCAGGGATCTGAAATCCTATTATTCATGGCTTCGTCATTCTAGGCGAATGACTCTTGTGAAGAGCAGTAGAAAACGTAAATAGGACTTTATACCTTTATAAATGGATAAAGCATGCAATCTGCAAAAGATTGCATGCTTTTTTGTTGGGGTTGTAAGATTCTGTACAAGCTATGTAGTATAATATTGACCAGAAGAAAGGATGATTGGTTCATGGCGCTTAATTTTCATCAACTGCATATTTTTTGTACGGTTGCGGAACGGGGCAGCTTCTCGGCTGCGGCGCAATCTTTACATATGACACAGCCCGCTGTCACGATGCAAGTACAGTCGTTGGAGGATTATTTCGGTACGAAGCTGCTGCAGCGTTCTACGAAACGCATTGAGCTGACAGAAGCGGGGCGGGCACTTATGCCTTACGCCCAGCGCAGCATCGATTTAATTCGTGATACGGACCAGGCGATGTCAGCTTTCACGAAACAGCTGAAGGGAAGACTCCAGCTCGGCTCAAGCCTAACGATTGGCGAGTACATCTTGCCGCGCTTGCTCGGTCCGTTCGGTCAAGAATATCCGCATATTTCAATAAGCATGAAGGTTATGAATACTTCGCAAATTATGGAGGATATTTTGAATCATCAGCTCAATTTTGGGCTTATCGAGGCTCCTATAAATCATCCGGATATGCATATGGAAGCGGTGATGAGCGATGAGCTGAGATTAATCGTGTCCAAATCGCATCCATTAGCGGAGAGGGCTTCCGTTACGTTAGAGGAAGTTATGGAATACCCTTTTGTGCTGCGGGAGCAAGGATCGGGGACTAGGCTTGTGATGGAAGAACAGCTGCGAAACAAAAACATCGATCCCGCTTCTATGAAAATCGTAATGGAGCTGGGAAGCACGGGTGCCGTGAAGTCAGCGGTTGAAGCTGGCTTAGGCATTTCCTTCATTTCATCCTCATCCGTAAAGCATGAGGTGGCACTCGATTTAATTCGAATGATTAAGGTATCGGATTCGAAGTTTCAACGGCAGTTTTATTCGATTTACTTGAAATCAGCCATTTTGCCGATATCCGCCGTCACTTTTTTATCCTTTTTAAGAGAGAGGGACTTGCAGCAATGGCTATAATTAACGGACTTGCCGATCTGCACACACATACGACTGCTTCCGATGGCATGCAATTACCAGCTGAGAACGTTCGGTTGGCAAAAAAGGCGGGTCTTGCGGCAATTGCCATTACCGATCACGATACCGTTGCTGGCGTAGCGGAAGCGATGCTGGAAGGGAAACGATTAGATATTATAGTTGTACCCGGCGTTGAAGTGAGCACCGTTGCAAGCGGGACGGATATTCACATTCTTGGCTATTACACCAATAACGACGACGAGAAGTGGCTAACACGCCTTGCAAGCCTCCGTGGATTAAGAGATCAACGGAATGAAATGATCCTTAATAAGCTGAACGAGCTCGGAATAGCGGTCACGATGGAGGAGGTCATAGCTGCGGCGCACGGCAACACTAACCTGGAGACATTGCAGGCGGCAGCTGTTAGTATCGGTCGTCCGCATATTGCTGCTGTGCTTGTAAGCAAAGGCATTGTTTCCGATATGAAAGAAGCATTTGACCGTTACTTAAAAACAGGTGCTGCGGCTTATGTCAATCCTCCAAGACTGAATCCGTTTGAAGCGGTGGATTGGATTCGCGAAGCTGGCGGCACCAGCGTCATTGCGCATCCGGGGTTATATGGCAATGATTCATTAGTCGAGGAAATTATTCGCTATGGCGTTCAAGGGATTGAAGTGTTCCACTCGGATCACAACCCTGAGGATGAAAGCCGATATGCGCAGCTCGCAGCGAAATATCAATTAATTGCGACAGGCGGCTCGGATTTTCATGGATCGCGCCAGGGCGTTATTTTTCATGGTGAAATAGGCAATCGTACGGTAGAAGCAAAAGTGCTTCAGCAGCTTGAACCTTCCTGGTGGAAAGAACAAAATGAATCATAGGAAGGCATTCCGAGCAAATTGAGGCTGTTCAGTCATTCATGCACGCGGGTGATAGCAGGAGCTGCGCCAAAAAAAACACGGCTGCTTATTCCAAAAGAATAAGCGGCCGTGTTTTTTTCATGCTTCTATAACCTGTTGTTTACTTTAATTCGCTTGCAAGCGATTTAATGCGCTGCTCGTCAGGCGTGATGTATAACGTCTTCTGGTTGTCGTAAATAACGAAGCCGGGCTTCGCACCATTCGGCTTGCGAACATGTCTAATCGTCGTGTAGTCTACCGGAATCGAGCTTGAGTCGCGGGCTTGGCTATAATGTGCGGATAGCATCGCGGCTTCCTCAAGCGTAGCATTGCCGAAGCCGCCGCCTCTAATCACAACATGCGACCCTGGGATATCCTTCGTATGGAGCCATGTATCGGAAGGCGCTGCGAGCCGGTTCGTTAAATACTCATTTTGCGTATTGTTCTTGCCGACATATATCGTTGCTCCCTCAGAGGAGGTATAGCACAGCAAGGTCGGTTTAAGCGTTTTTTTCTTCTTCGGACCGCGCCGGCCGCGCTCCTTCATATAACCCTGCTCAACGAGCTCATCGCGAATCTCGCCAATGTCGCCAAGCGAGGCGTTGTCGACCTGCTGCAGCAGCGATTCAAAATATTGGATTTCGGTACGCGCGATCTCCATTTGCTCGGCAACGATGGACAAGCTGTTCTTATGCTTCGTGTATCGGCGGAAATACCGCTGAGCGTTGTCCGATGGCGTAAGCAGCGGATCCAGATCAATCTTGACTAAAGCCTGCTCCTCATCATAAAAGTTAACGAGCTCAATGGCCGTATCGCCGCGCTTTATTTGATGCATATAGGCGGTTAGCAGCTCGCCGAGCACTCTATATTTTTCCGCATCCTTCGCTTCAACGAGCGTATCCTCAAGCTTTTTAATTTTTGAAATGTTCTTAGCTTTTTCATTTTGGACGAACCGAATGAGATCCGCAGCGCGCTGCTTGACCGTATCGCGTTCCGCCTTATTGCCGTAGAAGCCTTCAAGACAAGCGCTTATGTCTGGAAAAACAACAGCTTCACCTTCTATATGCGTAAGCTCCGTAATAGAGAAAAATGATTTGCCGGATTCCGGGTTTGTTTTGATCGTTGGCGTATACCGATCCTTCCTCACTTGCTCTATAAAGCTGGAGTAGCTGCTCCATAATGCGGCAAGATCTTGCTGCGATGCAGCTTCTTCACCTGCTTGCTCTGCTGCGTCAATTCTCGCACGGTGCACAAGCTCCTTCGCGAGAAGCGGGCTGAAGCCGCTAAGCTTGTCCACCAGCCTTTTGTACAAGGGGGCAGTCTCGTCGGTGTCGCTAAGCGCATCTAGAAACTGCTGCTCGTTCTCTATGGCTAAAGGATCAAGCTTGCCTTGCTCAGGCGGCGAAGTGTAGCTGCTGCCGGGCAGCACGATGCGATGGCTGCTGATTGCTGGCGTGACATGATGAATGCCGTCATGAATGATGCCCGTTGAGGGGTCCATCAAAATAATGTTGCTGTGACGCCCCATAATTTCGACTACTATCGTTTTGTTTGATAGGTCGCCGAGCTCGTCGCGGTGCTTCACTTCGATATGAATGATCCGCTCGCGTCCGATTTGGCGAATGGATTCGATCATGCCTCCTTCACAATGCTTGCGAAGAAGCATGCAAAACATAGGCGCTTCCATTGGGTTGACGTAAGTACCTGTAGTCCAGTGGACACGGGGATAGGTTGGATTGGCGGACAGCAGCAGCTTGCCCTGCGTTCCGGCGCCGCGAATGCTGAAAACAAGCTCGTGATTGGTAGGCTGATGGATTTTATGTATACGCGCGCCAATGCAGCGCTGCAGGTCATGCGTAATCGCATGGGTGACGATACCGTCTAATGCCATGGTGTATAGTTCCTCGCTTCCTTGGTCTTTCTTTCTCTATCATGCCATAGTTGAGACAAAAACTTAAGTCCTTGATGGGATATTTTATGGGCTGTCCGAATACATTTACCCTATAAAGGCTGTCCGAGGGGCCGGCGTCGTTGCTGCTTGGCTCGGCATATTACGGGAGGGAGTTATACCATGGAACAAATGAAATGGCATCAAATGGGGACAATTGAGCTGGTTGATGCGTTAGTCAGCTCCCCAGATCAAGGGCTGACGACGTCGGAAGCGGCGCTGCGGCTGGAGAAGCATGGACGGAACGAATTGACCGAGGGGAAGCGCGTTTCGCCGATATTGCTGTTCCTTAATCAATTTAAAGATTTTATGGTGCTCGTCTTAATGGGAGCGACATTGATTTCTGGCTTGCTTGGCGAATATTTGGACGCGATTACGATCGTCGCGATCATCGCCCTTAATGCAGTCCTTGGCTTCGCTCAGGAATTTCGCGCGGAACGCTCCTTGCGGGCACTCAAGGAATTGTCAGCCCCAACCGCAAAAGTTATACGCGGCGGGGAATTGCTGACTGTCCCGGCTAAGGAGCTTGTTGCCGGAGATCTTATTTATTTGGAGAGCGGAGACCGGATTCCGGCTGACGTTCGTCTGCTGGAAGCGAATAGCTGCTATGTCGAGGAATCGGCTCTGACGGGGGAATCTGTGCCTGTCGGGAAGCATGCCGCGGCTATTGGCGAGGATGATCTGCCGCTCGGTGATCAGCGCAATATGGGGTTCATGGGTACGATGATCACACGAGGTACAGCAAGAGCTGTTGTCATTCGTACGGGCATGGATACGGAGATGGGCAAAATTGCGGGACTTATCGAGCAGACGGAGTCGATGGAAACACCGCTGCAGCACCGTCTGGAGCAGCTGGGCAAAATTTTGATCGTCGTTGCGGTAGGACTGACGATTATGGTTGTCGCAGCAGGAATTTTACATGGTCAGCCTCCGTATGGCATGTTCCTGGCCGGCGTAAGCTTAGCCGTTGCAGCGATTCCGGAAGGGCTGCCGGCAATCGTGACGATCGCACTAGCGCTTGGCGTGCAGCGGATGATCAAGCGGAAGGCTATCGTTCGCAAGCTGCCTTCCGTTGAGACGCTTGGCTGCGCATCGGTTATTTGTTCGGACAAGACGGGAACGCTGACGCAAAACAAAATGACGGTTACCCATGTGTGGATTGGCGGAAGACAGCTTGAGGTAAGCGGAGAGGGTTATGATCCGACCGGTGCTATTTATGAAGCGGGCAGTGCCCTTGATATTAAGCATGATCAATCTGTAAAACGTCTTCTTCAAATTAGCGCATTATGCAATAACGCTCAAATCGTGAAGGTTGAGTCAGCGGAAACGGGCAAACGCAAGAGCAAGGAAGTTCAAGAAGAATGGGTGCTTAAGGGTGATCCGACAGAAGGTGCGCTAGCCGTCCTGTCTGCCAAGCTGGGCTCATCCGCCAAGGCGCTTGAGCAGCTTTATAAGCGGGAGAAGGAATTTCCGTTCGATTCGGAGCGGAAACGGATGTCGGTCGTGGTGGCGCATCAGGGCGGACGTCTCGTCTGTACGAAAGGCGCTCCTGATCTTCTCATGGATCACTGCTCGTATGTACTTTGGGAAGGAAAGGTTGTGCCTTTCACCGCCACATTAAAACGCAAGTGTGCGGAGGCAGGCGAGCTAATGGCGCAATCGGCCCTTCGCGTGCTAGGACTTGCCTATCGCGATTTGCGTGCCGGTGATGTATGCGAGTCGGAGAGCGACGCCGAAAGCCAGCTAGTCTTTGTCGGCTTGACCGGCATGATCGATCCGCCGCGCCGCGAGGTGAAGGAAGCGATAGCAAACTGCAGACGCGCGGGAATCAAGACAGTTATGATTACCGGAGATCATCAGTTGACGGCGGAAGCGATTGCCGGACAGCTCGGCATTATGCCGCGCGGCGGCATCGCAATGAGCGGCAGGCAGCTGGAAGCGATGGACGACGAGCAGCTTGACCGGCTCGTGGACAATATTTACGTTTACGCGCGCGTCTCGCCAGAGCATAAATTGCGGATCGTCAAGGCGCTGCAGCGCCAAGGGCATGTTGTTGCCATGACGGGGGATGGCGTTAATGATGCTCCTGCGATAAAAGCGGCTGATATCGGCATCGCAATGGGCATCACCGGAACGGATGTGTCGAAGGAAGCTTCTGCGCTCATACTGAGCGACGATAATTTCTCGACGATTGTAGCCGCAATCGAAGAAGGACGAGGCATTTATGAAAATATTCGCAAGTTCATTCGGTATTTGCTTGCTTCGAACGTCGGTGAAATTCTCGTAATGTTTCTAGCGATGATGGCGGGGCTTCCGCTTCCGCTGGTACCGATTCAAATTTTATGGGTCAACCTGGTCACGGATGGATTGCCGGCGATGGCGCTCGGCGTGGATCAGGCAGAGAAGGATTTGATGCAGCAGAAGCCGCGTTCGGCCAAAGAGAGCATCTTCTCGCGCCGGCTCGGCTGGAAAATCATCAGCCGCGGCATTTTGATCGGGGTCTGTACGCTTGGAGCATTCTGGATTACGCTGCATGACGCACCAGGCAGCGCTGCGCAGCTCATGAAGGCGCAGACAGTAGCTTTCGCAACCTTAGTTATGGCACAGCTCATTCACGTATTCGATTGCAGGAGCTCGCGCTCTATTTTCCACCGCAATCCGTTTCAAAATAAATATTTGGTGCTCGCCGTACTCTCATCGCTGCTGCTCATGATCGGCGTGCTCTATATTGAAGCGTTGCAGCCGATCTTCAAAACCGTTCCGCTCAACTTCCGTGAATGGTGTCTCGTCTTTGTAGCAGCCGGAATTCCGACTTT
The DNA here is from genome assembly GCF_056786335.1 of Paenibacillus sp. Y280. Classification (NCBI taxonomy): domain Bacteria; kingdom Bacillati; phylum Bacillota; class Bacilli; order Caryophanales; family Paenibacillaceae; genus Paenibacillus; species Paenibacillus sp. Y280. The sequence goes on along the minus strand of NZ_JBXCIW010000002.1, from coordinate 350,498 downwards.
CGTAATGGGGATTGGCAGCGTGCTTGGCACGAAGAAGAAAAACAACAACAAAACAAAATGGCCGATTGGTCCTCAAACCGCGGCAAGATAACATAAAAATACAAATGATGATACAAATTATGAATAGCCTTTCTCCTTGCTTTGCGGTATGCTATTAGGAAATAATGATAGTTTTATTATACCTAGAGATGCGGCAAGGAGAGGGCTAACAGATGAATTTTACAAAGATGAACGGTTTAGGAAATGACTTTATCGTATTTGCAGGCGAGCAGCAGCTTCCTGATGATGTGGCGGATTTGGCCATCCAACTTTGCAACCGGTTTTTTGGAATCGGCGCTGACGGACTTGTTTACATTTTGCCTTCGGAGCTCGCGGATTTCCGCATGCGCATTATCAATTCCGACGGCTCTGAAGCAGAGCAATGCGGCAATGCGATTCGCTGCGTAGCTAAATACGTTTATGATAATGGCTTAACCGATAAAGAAGAGATTACGATCGAAACGCTCGGCGCCGGCGCTCAAAAGGTGCAGCTTACTGTTCAAGGCGGCGAAGTGACATCGGTCCGCGTTGATATGGGAGAGCCGATTCTGAGTGGCCTTCAAGTGCCGACAACCGTCGATGCCGAGCGTGTCATTGAGCATCCGATTGAGGTGGATGGACGAGAATTCCGTTTCACCGCCGTATCGATGGGCAACCCACACTGCGTGATCTATGTAGACGATGCTGTTCATTTTGATCTGAACACATGGGGACCTAAGCTTGAGACGCATCCATTGTTTCCTCGCAAAATCAATGTAGAATTCGTCACGGTTACTTCCCGTTCCCATACCGACATGCGCGTTTGGGAGCGCGGCGCGGGCCCAACGCTTGCTTGCGGTACCGGCGCATGCGCAACGGTCGTCGCTTCGGTATTGACCGGTGCGACGGATCGGACGGCTACCGTATCGCTTAAAGGCGGCGATCTTCTCATTGAATGGAACGAGTCCGACAATCACGTTTACATGTCTGGTCCGGCTGCGGTATCATTCCGCGGCTCGTTATAAGAGCTGCGTCAGATGGGTGGTATGAAAATAATGAAACCGGATTTGAGGGAAGCGCTCCAGCAGCGTATCTTGACCGGGGACGGCGCGATGGGAACCTATCTTTATCAGATGGGGTTCCCTGTCGGCGTTTCTTATGAAGAATTTAATACGCTTCGTCCCGATGTCATCGAGAACATTCACCGCCGCTATTACGAGGCTGGTGCGCGTGTCATTGAGACGAATACGTTCTCGGCTAATTTGGAGAAGCTCTCCAAATATGGCTTGGAGGGCGAGATGGATGCAATCAACCGTGCGGGTGTACGCGTTGCTCGAGCAGCGATCGGCGATGACGCTTATGTCGTAGGCGCGGTTGGCTCCATTCGTGACGGCAAGCTGAAAAATTTGCGAACGGCAAAAGTAATCGAAGCCTACCAGCGTCAAATGCATGCTCTTCTTGACGAGGGCGTGGACGGGCTCCTGCTCGAAACGTTTTACGATCTTGATGAAATGCTGCTTGCTCTTCGCATTGCGAGAGCGGCATCCAACGTGCCTGTCATTTGCCAGTTTGCGGTCGAGGATGTTGGCCGCACGCAGGATGGCAATGGGATGAAAGGGGCGTTTGATCAGCTCCAAGAGGCTGGGGCTGACGTTGTAGGCTTTAATTGCCGCAGCGGCCCTAACGGAATTATGAGAGCGATTGATTCGATAGCAGGACCAGTTGGATTGCCGTTATCGGTATATCCGAACGCGGGCATACCTGATTATATTGATGGCAAATATGCGTACAGCGCTGGCCCGGAATACTTTGCAGAGTCAGCCCAGCGCTTCGCTGATCGCGGCGCGCGCCTGATTGGCGGCTGCTGCGGAACGACGCCTGAGCATATCAAGGCGATAGCTGCAGCAATTGACGGTTATATTCCTAAGCTCGAACAAGCTTCGGCAGCCGCTGTGATCGAGAAGATTGTCGTAAAGCCTGTTGAGAAGCAGGCAGAAGCGGAAGCTGCACCTCAGAAGGTTGCGGTGCAGGAGCCGTCAATCGTTGATCTAGTGAGAAAGCGCCATACGGTCATCGTTGAGCTTGATCCGCCTCGCGATTTGGATATCCGCAAGTTTATGGATGGCGCGGCAGCGCTGAAGGAAGCGAAGGCGGATGCGGTCACGATGGCAGACAACTCGCTTGCGGTTACTCGTATGAGCAACATTGCGCTAGCGGCGCTTCTGCAGGAGAAAGTGGGCATTCGTCCGCTCGTTCATATCGCATGCCGCGACCGCAACCTGATCGGGACGCAGTCCCATATGATGGGATTGGATGCGCTCGATATCGATCATGTGCTGGCTGTAACGGGTGATCCAGCCCGGTTCGGCGACCTGCCGGACTCAAGCTCGGTTTATGATCTTACCTCATTCGAAATGATTCGGATGATCAAGCAGTTGAATGACGGAACGGCCTTCTCGGGCAAGCCGCTCAAGCAAAAGGCGAAGTTCGTAGTAGGCGCGGCATTCAATCCGAATGTCAAGCACTTGGATAAGGCTGTTCAGCGACTTGAGCGCAAAATCACTTCAGGCGCGGACTATATTATGACCCAGCCTGTTTATGATCCGGGCTTGATTGAGAGGATGGCAGAGGCGACGAAGCATTTATCGGTACCTGTATTTATCGGCATCATGCCGCTGGCAAGCGGTCGGAACGCTGAGTATCTGCATAACGAGGTGCCGGGCATTCAGCTGTCCGATGAGGTTCGTCAGAGGATGTCGGGTCTAGAAGGCGAAGCGGGCCGTGCGGAAGGCGTGCAAATCGCGAAGGAGCTGCTCGACGCGGCTTTGCCTCATTTTAAAGGAATATATTTAATAACGCCGTTTATGTTCTATGATATGGGCGTTCAGCTCACGGAATACGTGTGGAAGAAGACAGAGCGTGTGTAGCCAAATAGGCTGAAATAAATGCGAAAATCAAGCTTTTTTGCTTGTTTTCGCATTTTCGCTTGTTCGTTTGTAAGAAATCAATTAAAATAAAGCATGGATACTGTTGCCTCGCTTACACTGCATGGCAAGGACAGGCTGCCGAGCATCGGCTTCGGCATATGCTTTAGCGTGCTTCGGGACGTATGTCCAGCACTTTTTTCGTCAACAATAGTGCAGTAGTTCTGTCTGTTTTTGGCAAGAACGCAAACTTGTCGTATTCACATTTATAAAATATAAACGAGTATTTGAACATTTGCAGGCAGATGCACAGGGAAGACCGTAGGCGGAGGAGGAACCAGGCTTGGCTATTAAACTTATTAATATCGGATTCGGTAATATTGTATCAGCAAACCGCATTATTTCAATCGTAAGCCCGGAATCGGCTCCGATTAAGAGAATCATTCAAGAGGCACGCGATAGGCATATGCTTATTGATGCAACATATGGACGCCGCACGCGCGCTGTTATTATTACGGATAGCGATCATGTGATATTATCGGCTGTTCAACCTGAGACGGTTGCGCACCGATTATCCACTAAGGACGACGATAACGACGAATAGTACGGGGAGTAATATGGATAAGGGATTGCTAATTGTATTGTCCGGCCCATCAGGGGTTGGCAAAGGAACGGTTTGCTCCGTTCTTCGTAATAAGGTTCCTGAGCTGGTATATTCGGTGTCGGCAACAACCAGACTGCCGCGTCAGGGTGAAGTAGAAGGCGTTAACTATTTTTTCAAAAGCAGAGAGCAGTTCCAGGATATGATTGCGCGAGACGCGCTTTTGGAGCATGCTGAATATGTTGGTAATTACTACGGAACGCCTCGTGATTTCGTGGAACTCACTTTGGCAAGCGGCAAGGATGTTATATTGGAGATTGAAGTGCAGGGAGCGCTCAAGGTGAAACAAAAGTTTCCCGAAGGCATTTTCGTATTTCTGTTGCCTCCATCCTTGGATGAGCTGAAGCAGCGAATTACCGGCCGCGGCACGGAAACCTTGGATACGATCAATAATCGCATGTCTGTAGCGGTAGAGGAAATGAATTTTCTCGGCCACTACGACTATGCGGTATTGAATGATGAGATAGATGCTGCTTGCGATCGTATTCGCAGCATCATGATTGCGGAGCACTGCCGCAGAGAAAGATATTTGCCTTACGTTTCGGGTATGGTTGCCGCAATTGAGAAAGCATGAGTGAGGAGAATGAACGATGTTATATCCGTCCATTGACGAAATGGTGAAAAAAGTTGACAGTAAATACACGCTTGTTGTAGCGGCTTCCAGACGCGCTCGCATGCTCCGCAATGGAGACAAGTCGGAGCTTAAAAATCCACGCTCCCGCAAGTATGTAGGCGTTGCGCTGGAAGAAATTTATGGCGACATTCTCCAAGTAGAAAACCTCGCTACCAAAGAGGATTAATCCAAATATTCGTTAGCTAGGAACAGAGTGCCTACTGCAAAGTAGGTGCTCTTTTTTTTATGCTAATGCGAAAGAAAGCTGACCAATTGCTGTTTTACGGTTTTGGGCAGCTTTTTTGTCGTGAGGGCCGTTTTTTTGATAAACTAATAGCAGCATCAATGAAACACAGCACGATAAGGGATTCAATAATAAATAGCGCTGCTGGAGAGGTTGATGACATTGGCTAACGATCAAGAAATTAAAGAAATAAAGAAAACGCTGCAGGAGCTGGAAGGTCAAGTAGCGCAATTGAGAGTGGATTCGAAACGTCAAAGATCAGGATGGTCTAGGTTTGCCATCGGTTTTCTTATCGTATTTGTTGTGATGTCCATTTCTGTTGGCGTTGCGCAGTTCATAAGTAATATGAAATAAATGCAGAGGAAGATTGAAGAGCTCATAAATTACACGCTCTTCGGTTGCTTTAAATGCCACTCGTCTGCGAGCGAGCCTTACCGACCGCATATTCCTCATCCTCATTTCGTGAGACTGGTCGGATACGGCGAAGTCAGCATTGTCTGCGAGCCTCTAAACCCGCCGGATGGCGAGCAGGTTATTGCGGTTGAGGTTGTTGACATTGATGAGGCTGTTAGAAGGTTCGAGGAGATCGGCCGCAGCGATATTGCGGAGCTTTACAAGATGGCGCATCAATTGAAAAACGGTATTTTTTAAGCATAGAAAGTAGATTTTATCATATAAAAAGTAATCGGTCTGGTTAGATTTTGAAGCTGCATATGTTATGATAGATGGTGGGACTTACGATTCAGGGACGAATGAACAGGAGGGAACGGAATGGACAAATTACGTTATCCAATTGGCAGGTACTCGTTCGAGGGAATGACCGTAAAGCATCGCGAGCAGTGGATTTCAGACATCGAGAAGCTGCCAGGGCAGCTTAAGGCGGCGCTTGCAGATTTGAACGATGAGCAGTTAGATACATCTTATCGGAGCGGCGGCTGGACCGTGCGCCAGGTCGTCCATCACCTTGCGGATGCTTCAATGAATTGCTTCTCACGCTTCAAGCTTGCGCTCACAGAGCCCAATCCGACCATCAAGCCATTTAACGAAGAACGCTGGGCGGAGACGGCAGACAGCCTGCAAGCCTCGCCAGAGGTTAGCACAGCGATTGTAGAGGGCATTTATGTACGCTTAGTATTGCTGCTTCGATCGATGGAGGCATCTGATTTTGATAAAATGTTCTACCATCCGGAGAAGGGCAGTCAAATTGGATTGGCCAATTTTCTAGGATTCGTCGCGTGGCATGGCAAGCATCATGTTGCTCAAATTACGAGCTTGAGGGAACGCAAGGACTGGTAGACGTTTGAACAATCGTGTTGAATCGCTTATGTGAAAATAAATGAAATGATAAGCCTGACGCTCATCATGCGGCTTATCATTTTTATTGCGAAACGAGCTTTTGCTGCCAAAGGAGGCCTTTAGCCGTTTACGCTTGATAGGGAGATACACCATGCTAAAAGGGAAATCGATTATACTCGGCATTACAGGCGGGATTGCAGCCTATAAAGGCGCAGCGCTATGCAGCAAGCTGGTGCAGGCGGGCGCGGTTGTACATGTTATTATGACGGAATCAGCGACAAAGTTTATTACGCCGCTTACTTTGCAAACGTTATCGCGAAACCCGGTCTATACCGATACATTCGATGAGCGAGATCCCTCGGTCGTATCGCATATTCATTTGGCTGACCATGCGGATTTGATTGTTATTGCTCCGGCTACTGCCAATGCGATTGCGAAGCTGGCCGGAGGCCATGCCGATGACATGCTCAGCACGACGCTGCTGGCAGCAACTTGTCCGGTATTAATCGCTCCGGCAATGAATGTGCATATGTATGAGCATCCAGCCGTTGTGAGCAATCTGGAGCTGCTGGCAGCACGCGGCGTTATGTTCGTGGAGCCTGGCACAGGCCAGCTTGCCTGCGGATACGTCGCTAAAGGGCGTCTTGCGGAGCCTGAGGACATCGTTATGGCGATTGATTCTTGGTTCGGCAAAGGCGGCAAGCTGAAAGGCAAACAGGTGCTGGTAACTGCAGGCGGCACGATGGAGCGGCTTGATCCTGTAAGGTATTTGACGAATGATTCATCCGGCAAAATGGGATTTGCGATTGCAGAGGCAGCTCGTCTGATGGGCGCTGATGTGACGCTTGTCGCAGGCCGTACCTCGCTCGCTCCGCCTGCCGGCGTAAAGGTCATCCGAGTAGCGTCCGCGCAGCAAATGCTGGAGGCGGTAACGAGCGTCTATGACGAGATGGACATCGTAGTGAAGTCGGCAGCGGTGGCTGATTACCGGGCAGTAAACGTCAGCGATCAGAAGATTAAAAAGAGCGGCGAGAAGCTGGTGCTGGAGCTCGAGCGGACAACTGATATTTTGGAGACGCTTGGACAGCGAAAGAAGCATCAGTTTCTTGTTGGCTTTGCGGCAGAAACAGAGCAGATTGAGCATTATGCGATGGACAAGCTGCGAAGGAAGCATTGCGACCTCATTGTAGCTAACGATGTAAGCAAGGATGGGGCAGGCTTTAACGGCGATACGAATATCGTTAAAGTGTTTGCTTCAGAGGGACTTGTTGAGTCGATGCCGCTCTTGTCTAAGCGCGAGGTTGCCTCTCGTTTGCTGGAGTTGATTGCTGCGCGTCTTCCTTCCTCTGGAGGGAGAGGCGAATGATTGCTAAAGTCATTGTAGACGTGCCGAGCCGCCAGACGGATCGGCCGTTTGATTATGAGGTGCCTGCGGCGCTTGAAGACTGGATCGAGGTCGGAAGCCGCGTCGGCGTTCCGTTCGGACCGCGTGTATTGCAGGGATTCGTCACACATCTTGCAGAGACAACGGACGTAGACATGAAACGGCTGAGGCCCATATCGGAGCTGCTCGATCACGTTCCGCCGCTGCTGCCCGATCTCATCGAGCTTGCGAAATGGATGAGCGAGAAGTATTGCTGCTCTTGGACAACGGCGCTGCAAGCGATGATCCCGGCTGCTTTGAAGGGGAAGGCTGAGCGCCTTGTCGGCATTCAGGACGAGGAAGCGGCGAAGGAGGACCTCCCAGCAGCTATGACGGAATGGATAGGAGCGAGCGGACAGCTCGTAAAGCTGGAGGTGCTGCTGGAGCGATTTCCAGAGCATGCGAAAGCAGTGAAGGCTGCGCTTCGGGAGGGCGTGCTGGTAGAACAAACCTCGATCAAAGATCGGCTTGCGATCCGCAAGGTTCTAACCGTATTCGTACCTGATGATGCGGAGGAAGTCCGCAGGCAAATGGAGGCTTTGCCGGCAAGAGTGGCGAAGCAGCGCGAATTGCTGGCTTATATGCTTGATCACGGCGGCCCATTGCCAATGCAGCAGCTGCTCGCAGAGGCAGGGGGCTCAGCGGCAAGCGTACGCTCCTTGGCGGAGAAAGGGCTTCTTGTCATAGAGGAGATCGAGCAGCAGCGCGATCCTTATGCAGGGCGTTTATTCGAGAGAACGACGCCGCTCGAGCTAACTGAAGGCCAGAAAGACGTATTTGATCGGATTGCGAGAGCCGTTCATGCAGGCGAGCCGCAGACGATGCTTCTTCACGGCGTAACGGGCAGCGGCAAAACAGAGGTATATTTGCAATCGATTCAGTTCTGCTTGGAGCAGGAGAAGCAAGCGATCGTGCTCGTCCCGGAAATTTCACTTACCCCGCAAATGGTTGAGCGCTTTAAAGGACGATTCGGAGATGCGGTCGCGGTGCTGCACAGCAGGCTCTCGAACGGCGAGCGCTATGACGAGTGGCGCAAAATTCGCAGCCGCCAGGTGCAGGTAGCGATTGGCGCGCGTTCGGCGATTTTTGCACCGTTTGAACGGCTTGGGCTTATTATAATCGATGAAGAGCATGAATCGTCCTATAAGCAGGAGGAAAGCCCGAAATACCACGCGCGAGATGTGGCTGTGCGGAGGGCGAAGCAGCATGGCGCCGCGGTTGTGCTAGGTTCGGCGACACCTTCGCTTGAGTCGTTTGCGGCAGCGAGCAGACCGTTAACGGCCCGTGATGAGGGCCGCGAGCCCGCGCTGCTGCCAATGCCAATCCGCGTGGGCGGCAGGCCGCTGCCTCCCGTTGCGGTTATCGATATGCGCGAGGAGCTGAGAGAAGGCAATCGCTCTATGTTCAGCCGCTTGCTTCACAGCTCGCTTGCCGAGCGGCTTGAGCGCGGCGAGCAGTCGGTGCTGCTGCTTAACAGGCGCGGATACTCGACTTTCGTCATGTGCCGCTCCTGCGGCTATACGGCGGCTTGCCCGCACTGCGATATTTCACTTACGTACCATCAGAAATCGCGCGCGCTCCGCTGTCACTATTGCGGCCATGCCGAGCAGGCGCCAACGACCTGTCCTTCCTGCCAAAGCGAGCATATCCGTTATTTTGGCACAGGGACGCAGCGGGTTGAGGAGGAGCTCTCGAAGCTGTTTCCGGGCATTCGGGTGATCCGGATGGATGTGGATACGACGACGGAGAAAAACTCGCATGAGAAGCTGCTGAAGCAGTTCGGAGAGCGAAAAGCAGATGTGCTGCTAGGCACGCAAATGGTAGCGAAGGGACTCGATTTTCCTTACGTTACGTTAGTCGGGGTCATCGCGGCGGATACTTCGCTTAATTTGCCTGATTTTCGCGCAGCCGAACGAACATTCCAATTGCTTACGCAGGTTGCGGGGCGCGCCGGCAGACATCATTTGCCGGGAGAGGTCGTTATTCAGACCTATGCGCCTGAGCATTATGCGGTCGTAACGGCGCAGCAGCATGATTACGCGGCTTTTGTAAGCGAGGAGCTGCGGCATCGGAGCGCCATGGGTTATCCGCCTTATTGCAGGCTGATCCTCGTTACGATGTCTCATGAGCAGCTGCCGCTTCTATCATCGATCAGCGAACGATTTGCTGCGGATCTGCGCGAGTTGGCCGAGAATGAAGGCGTACTGCTTCCGCTGAACAGCGGATTTAGTAGAGCGCTCGAGGTGCTTGGGCCTGTTGCATCGCCCATTTCGAGAATGAAGGATCGCTACCGTTTTCAATGTGTGATAAAATATCGGGGGAACATCGATGCTTCGGCTCTCGTTCGCAAGGCGCTCACGTCATTCACGGACGGACCGCCGCAGCGTCAGGTGCAGTTCAGTATTGACGTAGATCCGCAAGTTATATTATAAATAGCTATTACTATTTTAATGAACGTAAAGGAAGGGAATACTATGAGTATCCGTATAATTGTGAAAGAACCAGACCCGGTTTTGCGGGAAGTAGCTAAGGAAGTAACGAAATTCAACTCTAATTTGGAAAAGCTGGTAAAAGATATGGCGGAGACGATGTATGACGCTGATGGCGTAGGCCTTGCAGCGCCGCAAATCGGTATTTCGAAGCGGGTTATCGTGGTTGATGTAGGCGATGACAACGGACTGATCGCAATGGTTAACCCTGTTATCGTTGAGCAGGATGGCGAGCAGCTTGGTCCTGAGGGCTGCTTGAGCATTCCAAACCTAAACGGTGATGTTCTCCGTGCGGACCGTATAGTCGTGACAGGTCAGCACATTGACGGCGAGTCGTTTACGCTTGAAGCACAGGGTTACTTTGCTCGCGCTTTTCAGCATGAGATCGATCATTTGAACGGCATTTTGTTTACCGATTTGGCGGAGAACATCTACGACATTTCGGAAAGAGCTAGAAAAGGCGGCGAATAGCTTCATGCGTATTGTGTTTATGGGAACGCCGGAATTTGCCGTTCCCTCTTTGAAGCTGCTCCTTGAGCAGCAGTACAATGTTGTCGCTGTTGTAACACAGCCTGATCGGCCGAAGGGCCGCAAAAAAACGCTGACGCCGCCGCCTGTTAAGGAAGCGGCGTTGTCGCTTGGCCTGCCTGTGCTGCAGCCAGAGCGGATGCGGAACAGCGAGGCCGTTGCAGCGGTGGCGGAGTTTGCGCCGGATCTAATCGTAACGGCTGCCTACGGCCAAATTTTGCCAAAAGCGCTCCTCGAAATTCCGCGGCTTGGCTGCATTAACGTGCATGGCTCCTTACTGCCGAAATATCGCGGCGGAGCTCCTATTCAGCGCTCGATTATCAATGGAGAGAGCAAGGCGGGCGTGACGATTATGTACATGGCGGAAGGACTGGACACAGGCGATATGATTAGTGTTGCAGAGCTCCCGATTACGGACGAGGATACGTCGGGAACGATGTTTGAGAAGCTGAGCATCACCGGTGCGGAGCTGCTTGGCAAAACACTGCCGTCTATCATCGCTGGGGAAGCGAAGGCAGTGCCGCAGCAGGACGAGCAGGCGACTTATGCGCCGAACTTGACTCGCGAGGATGAGCGAATCGATTGGACGAAGTCCGCTCGCGCCATATTCAATCAAGTTCGCGGCTTGTCGCCGATGGCGGGGGCTTTCACGTACTTGAATGGCGAGATTTTCAAAGTATGGCAATGTGCTGTGCCTTCGGCAGCTTCGATAGCAGCAGCTTCTGCCCCTGGGACTGTCCTAGCTGCAGACAGCAGCGGCATATCAATTCAAACTGGTGATGGCGTTCTGGTGCTGGAGCAAATTCAGCCAGCAGGCAAAAAAGCGATGAACGCATCGGATTGGCTGAAAGGTGCGCGTCTTGAAGCGGGCACCCTGTTTGGCGACGGAGGTGCTGTATGACGGAGAGCACGCAGAAGCCTAGCGCCAATCGCAACGGCAGCAATGGCGGCAAAGGAAAGCCTAAAGCTGGACATGGCCATAAACGCCCTGTCGGCGGCAGCAAGCCTGCCGGGGCCTCGCAACAGCAGCAGCCTGGTTCTCGCAAAGCGAAATCACCGCGCGAGCTGGCGATGGATACGCTGGTGAAGGTTGCGGGGACCGGCGCTTACAGCAATTTGCAGCTTAATCGGACCTTGCAGGATGCTGGTCTTCAGCGGGCTGATGCCGGACTTGTGACCGAGCTCGTATATGGCACGATTCAGCGGCAAGCGACGCTGGATTACTGGCTGAGCCGATTCGTTTCCAAGGGGCTGCATAAGCTTGAGCCATGGGTTCATCAGCTGCTTCGAATGAGCGCTTATCAGCTGCTGTACTTGGATCGCATCCCAGCGCATGCAGCGGTGAATGAAGCGGTCACGATTGCGAAGAAGCGAGGCCATTCCGGCATCTCCGGCATGGTCAACGGCGTGCTTCGCAGCATCGACCGCGGTCGCGGAGAGCTGTTGGCTTCCGAGATTAAGCATGCGGATCCTATCGTGCAAATCGCGCTTCGCCATTCCTATCCGGAGTGGCTCGTAAGCCGGTGGGTTGCCGCATATGGGGCTGAAACGGCCGAGGCCATCTGCGCTGCGGGCAACGATCATCCGCATTCCAGCGTTCGCGCGAATACGCTTCGCGGAACACGCGAAGCGGCAATAGAGCTTCTGAGGGAAGCTGGCTATGATGCAGAGCCGTCCGTGATCGCGCCTGCGGGCATAGCGATAAATCGAGGCGGCAATCTTGCCGATACGGACGGATTCCGTGACGGAATGTGGACGGTACAGGACGAGAGCTCCATGCTGGTCGCGGAGGTCGTAGCGCCAAAAGCAGGCATGCAGGTGCTCGATTGCTGCGCTGCCCCTGGCGGCAAAAGCACGCATCTGGCTGAGCTTATGGACGGCAAGGGCAAAGTATGGGCGAATGATCTGCATGCTCATAAGCGGGATTTGATCGTAACGCAGACCGAGCGTTTGAAGCTTCGCAACGTCGAGGCCATTACCGAGGATGCGCTTAAGCTGGCAGAAAGGTTCAAGCCGCAATCGATGGATGCCGTCCTGCTGGATGCGCCATGCTCTGGATTTGGCGTTATTAGGCGGAAGCCGGAAATCAAATGGACCAAAACCGCAGGCGATGTATCCGAGATTGCAGCCGTTCAGCAGCGTCTGCTTGGCGCAGTGTGTGATTTGGTTCGCCCTGGCGGCGTGCTCGTATACAGTACTTGCACCATCGAGAAGGACGAGAACGAGCGGCAAGTCGCGACCTTTTTGAAGGAGCATCCTGAATTTGAATTGGATCGCAATTGGCCCGAGGCCGTTGTAGATCAGCTCAAGAAAGCTGGCGCAATCGACGAGAAATTCGATGGACAAGCGCAGCTGCTGCCGCAGCATTTTGACAGTGACGGTTTCTATATTGCAAGGATGGTAAAGCGTCCATAACCTGCGCTTATGGCTGAACATGGGCGTTTGTGGTAAAATAAATCGATGGCGGCGACCGGAACGGTTTAGCCGCCCTACTATAAGGTACAGGTGTGATGAAATGAAACCATGCGTATATGACTACACGCTCGAGCAGCTTCAGCAATGGATGATAGACAACGGCGAGCCGGCATTTCGCGGCGGACAGCTGTTTGATTGGTTGTATGTGAAGCGAGTGAAGAGCTTTGAAGATATGTCCAACCTATCTAAGGGGCTTAGAGAAAAGCTTGAGGAAAGCTTTCAAATTATAACGTTAAACGAAATTACGAAGTTTGAATCGAAGGACGGGACTGTTAAGTTTCTGTTCGGCCTTCACGACGCGCATGCGATCGAAACGGTTATCATGCGCCATAACTACGGCAACAGCATTTGCGTCACCACGCAGGTCGGCTGCCGAATCGGCTGTACGTTTTGCGCATCGACGCTTGGCGGCTTGAAGCGGAACCTGACTGCGGGCGAGATCGTCGCTCAGGTCGTGACTGCGCAGCAAATGCTTGACGCTACTGGAGAGCGTGTTTCCAGTATCGTTATTATGGGCTCTGGCGAGCCGTTCGAGAACTATGACGCTACGATGGCATTCCTTCGCATCATGATTCATGAGAAGGGTCTAAACATTGGACAACGTCATATAACTGTATCAACTAGCGGTATTGTGCCAAGCATGTATAAGTTCGCGGAGGAAAATACACAAATCAACTTGGCGATATCGATCCACGCGCCAAATGATGCGCTTCGCTCGAAGCTGATGCCGGTTAACCGCCGCTTCCCATTTGATGATGTAATGGCTGCTTGCCATAACTATATTGCGAAGACCGGCCGAAGAATTACGTTTGAGTATGCCTTGATCGGCGGCGTCAATGACCGTGCGGAGCATGCGCAAGAGCTTGCGGACGTGCTTCAGGGAATGCTGTGCCACGTCAACTTGATTCCTGTAAACCATGTGCCAGAACGGAATTATGTCCGTACGCCGCGCGAGGATATCTTTGAATTCCAACGCGTGCTCGAGAAAAATAAAGTGAGCGTAACGATTCGCAGGGAGCAAGGGCATGACATTGCGGCTGCATGCGGCCAATTAAGAGCGAAACATATGGAGTCTCAGGCGAGGTGATGACTGATTGTTAACGGCAAACCGCAGTGACATCGGACGGGTTCGTCATGTCAATGAAGATCAATCTTGGGTAAGTCAATTGCATAACGGGATCACTCTTGCCATCGTAGCTGATGGCATGGGTGGACATCAGGCTGGAGACGTAGCCAGCCAGAAAGCGGTGGACGCGTTCCGCAGCATGCTGGAGCAAAGCGCAGCCAAGTCTGACCTGTCTCTTCAAGAAGGTAAAATGCTCATTAGGCAAGCCATTTCGCAAGCAAATGAGGCTGTTTTTGAATTGGCCTCGCGCAATGAGCAATATCACAATATGGGCACTACGATTGTCGCTGCTTTGGTTAAGCAGAATAATGCGATCATAGGACATGTTGGCGACAGCCGCGCCTACAAAATTACCGAAGGCGTCATCACGCAAATTACGAATGATCATACGCTGGTCAATGAATTGGTCAAATCCGGCCAGCTCAGCATAGAGGAGGCCGCGCACCATCCGCGCCGCAATGTGCTCACCCGTGCAATAGGCACGGATTCACATGTCGATATTGAAGTGCAATCGGTGGAGCTCTCTCCGCAAGACGTGCTGCTCCTGTGCAGCGATGGATTAACGAATATGGTGAGCGAGCAGGAAATGCTGCTAACGGTCACCACTGAGCAGCTGGAGCTGGAAGCTAAAGCTGATCATCTCATTCAGCTTGCGCTGCATGCTGGCGGAGACGACAATATTACGGTCGTTCTCCTGCAAGAAGCGGCTGGCACGAATCGAGAGGGGTGACAAGGATGATCGGACAGGATTTAGGCGGACGTTATGAGATTTTAACACGTATCGGCGGCGGCGGAATGGCGCTTGTATATAAAGCCCATGATGTGCTGCTTAACAGAAAGGTCGCAGTGAAGGTGCTGCGGCAGCAATTTGTGCATGACGAGGAATTCATACGCCGTTTCCGTCGTGAAGCCCAGTCAGCAGCTGCGCTGTCTCATCCGAATGTCGTCAGCATTTATGATGTAGGGCAAGAAGAGGACACGCATTATATCGTTATGGAATACATTGAAGGCCACAATTTGAATGAAATCATACAAGAGCGTGCGCCGTTGCAAACAGATGAAGCGGTGCGTATTGCCATGCAAATTGCAGATGCGCTTGATCACGCGCATCAGAACCATATTATTCACCGAGATATTAAACCTCATAATATATTAATTGGCAAAAACGGGCGTGTTAAAGTTACCGACTTCGGTATCGCGCGCGCGGTTACATCGTCAACAATTACACAGACCGGCTCTGTCATGGGCTCAGTTCATTATTTTTCTCCGGAGCATGCGAAAGGCATTAATACGGGAGAAAAGTCTGATTTGTATTCGCTTGGCATCGTGCTTTATCAAATGCTGACCGCACAGCTTCCGTTTCTCGGCGAAAGTCCGATTAGCATTGCTTTGAAGCATTTGCAGGAAAATTTCGAGGAGCCGCGTATCGTTAATCCGCATATTCCGCAAAGCGTGGAGAATGTCGTTCTTAAAGCGATGCGCAAAAATCCGAGCGAGCGTTACAACTCCGCGCATGAAATGCTGGTCGATCTGGATACTTGCATGCGTCCAGAGCGATTGAAGGAGCCAAAAATTACGTTTACGCATGTTAACGATCTGGAAGAGACACGCGTGATGCCTGCTATCCGCGGGGATATCGGACCTGTAGCTTCCCAGGAGCGAGAGCGGCCGATCAACGCGAAGAAGGAAGAGCAAATCCAAGATAAGGAGCTTGCTTCTAAGTCAAAGGGCTGGAGGAAACCGCTAACTGTCGTTGGTGTCACGCTAGCTGTGCTGGGTCTGATCATCTGGGGCTTTATCTCGCTGCTCGGCTTCATTGATGTAGCGGAGGTAGAGGTGCCTTATGTCGTAGGCAAGTCGGAAACCGTGGCGCGGCAAATGATTGAGGCCAAAGGTCTTAAGGTGGAAGAGCCGGTCCTTCACGAGCATAACAAGGAAATTCCGAAGGATCAGGTACTTGATCAGACTAAGTCGAACATGAAAGTGAAGGAAGGCTCCTTTATTCAAATTACAGTCAGCGACGGACCGGAGCTTGAGGAGCTTGGCAACTATGTAGGCAAGCCGCTGCAGGCTGCGATTGATGAGCTTGGCGCTTTAGGCATCATAATAGAGGATCAGATCGAAATTGAATCGGTGTTCAGCGAGGAGGCTGCGGATACGATAATTCAGCAGTCGCCAAAGCCAGGGGAGCAATATAATCCGGAATCGGTTGAATTTTATTTCATGGTCAGCAAAGGCCGCGAGACCGTTCCAATGCCGAATTTAATTGGCAAGAGCCTCGCCGAAGCCAAAGATCTGATCAAGGCGAATGAGCTGACGCTGGATGACGCCGATATTTTGTACGAACCTAGCTTTTTGCATCAGAAGGATTTTGTCATTAGCCAACACCCGCACAAACCGAAGGATCATGTATCCAAAGGGGCAAAAATTTCGATCCGAGTAAGCTCAGGGCCGCCTGCGGATGCAAAGGAGCATCAATTCAACATTACGATCTCGCCGGCTGTAGCTGGAAAGACAAGCGAGATCAAAATTGTATATTCCGATGCGCGCGGTGAAAATACCGAGTGGGATAAACGGCAAATTACGAGTACCCAAACATTCCCGGTTACCGTTCTTTTAGCGCCTGATACAGAAGCTAGAGTGACGGTTTACCGCGATAACCAGTTTATCGACACCAAAACGATTACGTACGATGAATTATTGCAGGGTTCGAATTCATCCACCTTGACCATTCCGGGTGAAGAAGTGCCGGCGACGGATGTTCCGGCACAAACGGAGGTTACCGAAAGCGATGAGCCAGTTGAAGAAGAGCAACAGCAACAGCAGCCATAACAGCAAAGAAGGTCATCTCAAAGGGACAATTGTAAAAGCGCTCAGCGGCTATTACTATGTGCGAGCGGAAAATACGGCATCGGACTCTATAACGGTCCAATGCCGTGCTCGCGGCGTGTTTAAGAACAGGGGCCTAACACCGCTCGTTGGCGACGTAGTTATGTACAGCTTAACGGAGAATGGGGAGGGAACCGTTGAGGAGCTCTTGCCTCGAACGTCGGAGCTTATCCGTCCTCCTGTAGCTAATATCGACCTGGCGATTCTTGTATTCTCCGTTACGGAGCCGGCACTGAATTTGCAGCTGCTCGATAAGTTTCTTGTCCATATCGAGCATGCGGGCATCCCGGCGGTATTATGCTTGAGCAAACAGGATTTGGAGAATGACGGTTTGGAGACAGAGGAGGCGCAGGCTGCAGCCTCCTCTGTTAATCGTATATACAGGTCCCTTGGTTACGAGGTATTTGGGACAAGCTCGCTGCTTGGCGAAGGGATTGCGCCGTTTCAAGAGAGGCTGAAGGGCCATTTGGCGGTTTTCGCTGGCCAATCGGGCGTAGGAAAGTCTTCGCTGCTAAATGCGATCGTGCCTGGTTTAGAGCTGGAGACGAATGCAATCAGCAACAGGCTAGGGCGAGGGAAGCATACAACTAGGCATGTCGAGCTCATTGAGATCGGCGGCGGCTTAGTAGCGGATACTCCAGGTTTTAGCCAGCTGGATTTTCAGGAGTTAGGGATTGAGGATTTGGGCTATTGCTTTATCGAGATGCGTGAGCTTTCTCCTAATTGCAAGTTTAGGGGCTGCACGCATGTGCATGAGCCAGGCTGTGCGGTGCTCGCAGCGGTTGAGAGCGGCGCAATCGAGAAAAGCAGACATGATCACTACCTCCTGTTTCTAGCTGAGATGAAAGAGAAAAAACGGAGGTACTAAACACAATGACTATTATTGCGCCTTCCATATTATCAGCAGATTTTGCAAGACTAGGTGAAGAAATTAAGGCCGTGGATGCGGCTGGAGCGGATTGGATTCACATTGACGTGATGGACGGACATTTTGTTCCCAATCTTACCTTTGGACCGCCTGTCATTTCTGCCATTCGTCCAGCGACAAAGCTGCCATTTGATGTTCATCTCATGATCGAGCGTCCAGAGCTTTCTATAGCAGACTATATAGCCGCTGGAGCTGACCGCATTACAATCCATGCCGAAGCGTGCGTGCATTTGCATAGAACGGTACATTATATTAAAGAAAAGGGGCTTCCGGTTGGCGTAGCCATTAATCCAGCAACGCCGGTTTCCGTGCTCGAGCCTATTTTGCATGATCTTGATCTTGTCCTCATTATGACGGTAAATCCAGGATACGGTGGACAAAAGTTCATTCCTTATTCGCTGGTGAAGCTGCGCCAGCTGCGCGCTATGCTGGAGGAGCAGGGCTTAGATGAGGTGCATGTCCAGGTTGACGGAGGCGTTAACAAGTCGACGGCAGCGGTCATCCGCGAGGCTGGTGCTAATGTGCTAGTTGCGGGGAATGCCGTATTTGCAGAAAATGATCTTGCCGCGGCAATCGCGGTACTGCGTTAGGGGCGGGCGCAATGAACGAGAAGTTGAAAACAACGTTTTGGCTGCTCGGCTACACCTTTCTAGCAGGTCTGATGCTGGCTCTTTTCTCGATGTTGACGGAAATTTATCGGTATCTATTCTCGTTGCTGGCCCTATACATAGGCATACGCTTCTTTCGGAGGTATGAGACGATCGGACTGCGAATTGCATTCTTCGTTCTTGCGATCATATTTTATTTGCTAATCGCTGTTGTTGCTGCTGCTATTATCTTTTTGAGAGATAATCCGGCACAATAATGGGCATGTCGTTCCCTCTCTTCACTAGCTCACGATGGAATAGGACGAACTGATAACGCATAGGATGGTTACATGAGCGTAGTAATTTTGTCACGGATTAATTCGATGAGCGTGTCTGAGGAGGGATGAGGCATGAAATTTTATACAATCAAACTGCCTAAATTTTTGGGCGGGTTCGTAAAGGCGATTTTGAATACCTTCCAAAAAAATTAGGTCAGATGCTGCAGGGCACCCTTCGGCCGTGATCGTGGAAAAGTAAAGAAAAGCACCTGAGCGCTCAGGTGCTTTTGTCTATGGCCAAAGCCATCATTATACGCGGGTAACTTTACCAGCTTTCAGTGCGCGAGTGCTGACATAAACACGTTTTGGCTTACCGTCAACCAAGATGCGAACCTTTTGCACGTTTACGCCCCAAGAACGACGTGTTTTGTTGTTTGCGTGGGATACGTTGTTACCTTTACCAGGTGCTTTACCTGTAAGAAAACATTTGCGGGACATGACTACACCTCCTTTAAGTCTTGCTAGAGCAAAACTGATTCCATTAACAATGGCTTCGTTATGCGTGAGGAAAACTTCATTCGTAAGCGAAATAACATTTAAACACACTTGAATATCGTATCATAAACATTGATTCTGTTCAACCTAAATATAAGGACAACATGGTTGTACATCGCTTTCAAAGCTAGAAATGACGCAGAAATACTGGATTTATTGAACGGACTTCTATAAAGGTCCCGTTTATAGTACAATGAACGTAGTCCATAATATATACAGTAAGGGAGTGTATTGCCATGCCTCTGCAGCTAAGCAACGAATTAGGTTCCATACATGTCTCAGACCATTGCATTGCCATTATTGCCGGCTCTGCTGCCATGGATTGTTATGGACTTGTCGGAATGGCTTCCCGCAAACAGTTGAAGGACGGAATTGCCGAGCTGCTCGGACGGGACAATTTGACCCGCGGCGTCGAAGTTAGACGCGAAAATGAAAAGCTGCATATTGACCTCTACATCATCGTGAGCTACGGAACGAAAATTTCCGAAGTAGCGCATAACATTCAATCCAAGGTGAAATATGTGCTGAATGACGTAATCGGTCTACAAGTGGAAGAAGTCCATATAATTGTGCAAGATGTCAGGGTACTCAAGTAACAGGGAGGGAAATTTCGTTGAGTAAGCGCTTTATAAACGGATCTGATTTTGCCGCAATGGCACTGCTCGGCGCGGATTATTTACAGCGCAACGCAGAGCACGTTAACGCATTAAATGTGTTCCCGGTGCCGGATGGCGACACGGGAACAAACATGAACTTAACGATGTCCTCTGGTGTTAGCGAACTCCGCAGCAAGCCGTCAAGCAGCATCGGAAAAGCGACGGAAGCATTATCGAAGGGGCTGCTGATGGGCGCAAGGGGCAACTCTGGCGTTATTTTGTCTCAGTTGTTCAGAGGCTTTTCCAGATCGCTTGCCGGTCTTGAAGAGGCGGGAACTGTGCAGCTTGCCGCTGCTTTGCAATACGGTGTTGACCTCGCTTATAAAGCTGTCGTGAAGCCAGTTGAAGGAACGATTCTTACGGTTGCGAAGGAAGCTGCCAAGCATGCGGTTCAATATGCCCGCAGAACGAATGATGTCGTTGAATTGATGCGCGAGGTGCATCAGAAGGCACATGAAGCTTTGCAGCGCACGCCTGACTTACTGCCTGTGTTAAAGCAGGTAGGCGTAGTTGATTCCGGCGGACAAGGCCTCGTATTTATTTATGAAGGCTTCGTACGCAGCCTTTCGGAACTAGACGGCAATTTGGATTCAGATTCGATGGGTTCAGAGGCGGCTCCTCCGGAAGAGGTCGCAGTGCCGAACACTGCTCCTCCAATCATCCGTAAGCAAGAGCTGTCATCGGCGCAATCACGCTTATCAACGGAAGCGATTGAGTTTTTATATGATATGGAATTTTTTATCAATCGCAAGCTAGCCGGGCATACAGGAGCGTTTTTTGATGAATCCGCTTACAAACGAGCGCTTGGAAAAGATGGAGACTCCATATTGGTTATTACGGAAGACGATATTATTAAAGTGCATGTTCACTCGCGCAAGCCTGGCGACGTGCTAAATCTTTCCCTTCCTTACGGTGAATTAACGGATATTCATATCCTCAACATGCGTGAGCAGCATCGTGATTTGCTGGAGCATGAGCAAGACAACTCTGCTGTTGCAGACTTTTCAGCGGCTGAGCTGCTCGCTGGGCAGGACGTAGAGGTTATTCCGCCGGGTCAAGTGTTCGAGAAGGCACCATTTGGCATCATTGCCGTTGCATTAGGCGAGGGTATCACGGACATTTTTCTAGAAAATGAAGTCGATACGGTATTGTCCGGCGGGCAGACGATGAATCCAAGCACGGAGGATTTCGTGAAAGCAATCGAGGCTTTGTCCGCGGAGCATATTTATATTCTCCCGAATAACGGAAATATTATTTTGGCGGCGGAGCAGGCAGCCGAGCTAAGCGAGCGCAGCGTCACAGTCATTCCGACACGCACGATACCGCAGGGGTTAGCGGCAGTGCTCGCTTTCAAGGAAGACGAAACGGCTGAGCGGAATAGCGCATGGATGAAAAACGCGGCGGAGCAGGTGATATCTGGACAAGTAACGAAGGCTGTGCGTGATACGACGATTGAAGGCGTTGATATACGCGCGGGCCATTTTATCGGGATCAAGGAAAAAACGATTGTCGTGTCTCATGCTGATCTGCTTGCGGCTTGCCAATCGCTTATTGCAAGCATGCTGAGCTCAGGCGGAGATTTGCTGACGATTCTTACAGGCGAGGAAGCTGATGCAGCAGAGACGGCATCGCTATGCGAGTGGACCTTGGAGCAGTATCCTGAACTGGAGCTGGAAGTGCAAAAGGGCGGACAGCCGCTGTATCCTTATGTTTTTGCATTGGAGTAAATTGCAATCGTTTTAATGCTGGGAGGGGTAACGTTGGGGAAGGTCAGAATAGTAACGGATAGCACGTCGGACGTTCCAAAAGAAATTAGAGAACGGTTGGGAATCACAGTAGTCCCTCTTAAAGTACTCTTCGGTGAAGAAACGTTTCTAGATGCCGTGACGATTACATCTGAGGAGTTCTATGAGAAGCTGGCACATTCTTCTGCGCTTCCGACGACATCGCAGCCATCGCCAATGGAATTCTCAGACGTATACGAGCGTCTGCTTGCGGAAGACGCTGAGTCGCCTATTATTTCGCTTCATCTCTCTGCGGCGCTCAGCGGTACGTATCAATCGGCTGTTATTGCGCAGTCTATGCTGGGTGGAGAGTCGGATATTACGGTATTGGACTCGAGATCAGCTTCCTTTGGCTTTGGGATGCGCGTCATAAAAGCGGCTGAAATGGCACAGGCAGGCGAATCGAAGGAACGGATTATCGAGGCTATTGAGCAATTAGAGCGCGATACGAATTTATATTTTCTCGTCGATACACTCGAGTATTTGCAGAAGGGCGGAAGGATTGGCAAAGCTTCCGCGCTAATTGGTTCGATTCTAAACATAAAGCCTATCCTGTCCTTGGACAAGGATGGCGTTGTGCTTGCGGTAGATAAGGTGCGCGGCTCAAAGAAGGCGATGGCGCGTATCGTCGAGCTGCTGAAGCAGTCGTACGGCGATGAGCCGGTTGGTCTCACAATGGCTTATTCTTTCCGCAAGGATGGGGCAGAGGAGCTGCTAGAGCTTCTGAAGAGCCAGTTCAATGTGCAAGCCATTGGCTGGACGACAATAGGCGCGGTTGTTGGCACCCATACGGGACCTGGCGCATCGGCCGTGTTTATGTACAGGATGTGATTGGATGATGACGCTGGACCAAATTTCTGTTCGGCAAATCAAAGGCGTGAGCGCTCCTAAGGAAGAGGAGCTTCACGCCTTTGGCGTGAGAACAGTTGCGGATTTGCTGGATTATTTTCCGTTTCGGTATGAGGATTACCGCATTCGCGAGCTCACCGACGTGAAGGAAGGCGAGAAGGTCACGGTGCTGGGTCATGTTCGGGGCGTTCCCCTCCTGCAGCGCTACGGGAAGAGCAAGTCGAGACTGACGTGCAAGGTGGAGGTTGGACAATGGCTGGTTACCGCCGTATGGTTCAATCGTCATTTCCTGCAGGATCAGCTTGTAATCGGACGGGAAATTATGCTCACGGGCAAATGGGAGCAGCAGCGGCTGCAAATGACGATATCAGACTCGGAATTTCCAGGAAGCGGCGGAGCAGCGAAGTCAGGAACGCTGCAGCCGGTTTATTCGGTCGGCGGAAGCATTACGCAGCCGTGGATGCGTAAGACGGTTCGTCAGGCGCTGACGCAGTACGGATCGATGATTGAAGAGATGCTGCCGCATGAGCTGGTTCGCCAGCATGATCTGATGGCAAGGCGCGATGCGGTGCATCGCATTCATTTGCCGGATGATACAAAGGAAGGACAAGCAGCCCGCAATCGGCTTGTGTATGAAGAGCTGTTTCTTTTTCAACTGAAGCTGCAGGCCTATCGGGCGCTTAATCGCAAGCGCAATGACGGCATTGCGCATCAGATTGAGAGCGAGACGATACGCAAGTTCGCTGCTACGCTTCCGTTTGAGCTGACCGATGCCCAGAAGAAGGTCGTTAATGAGATTTGCGTGGATATGAGAAGGCCGTCTTGCATGAATCGTCTGCTGCAGGGCGATGTTGGCTCCGGCAAAACGGTTGTTGCAGCCATCGCTTTGTACGTTGCGGTCAAATCAGGCCATCAAGGCGCGCTAATGGTGCCGACTGAAATATTGGCGGATCAGCATATGCGCTCGCTAACTAGAATGTTTGCTGAACTGGGCATCCAGGTCGCGTTGCTGACGGGGAGCCTGACGGAGAAGAAGCGGAGAGATGTGCTTGCCGGTCTTCAGATGGGAATCATCGATATCGTAGTCGGAACGCATGCTCTTATCCAAGAGGATGTTTTCTTTCGAAGTCTGGGGCTCGTTGTTGTCGATGAACAGCATCGCTTCGGCGTAAACCAGCGGAGCGTGCTGCGCCGCAAGGGAATGAATCCGGATGTGCTCACGATGACGGCAACGCCTATCCCAAGAACGATGGCGATTACGGCGTTCGGAGATATGGATGTATCGACGATTCGCGAGCGGCCGCATGGACGCAAGCCGATCAAGTCGTATTGGGTGAAGCACAGCATGATGGAGCGCGTGCTTGGCTTTATTCGCAAAGAAGTTAGCAAGGGGCGTCAAGCGTATATTATTTGTCCGCTGATTGAAGAATCAGAGAAGCTCGATGTGCAAAATGCAATTGACCTGTACGTGCAAACGCAGCAATCGTTTCCGGATTTGCGGGTAGGCCTGCTGCATGGCCGGCTTTCTGCTGCCGAGAAGGAAACGGTAATGGGCGCTTTCGGTGCGAACGAGACGCATGTGCTTGTCGCGACGACGGTTGTCGAGGTTGGTGTCGACGTTCCGAATGCGACGCTCATGATCATTATGGATGCTGAACGATTTGGCTTGTCTCAACTGCATCAGCTTAGAGGCCGGGTTGGCCGGGGCGAGCATCAATCGCATTGTATTCTCGTTGCCGATCCGAAATCGGAAACCGGTAAAGAGCGGATGAAGGTTATGACGGATACGGATGACGGCTTTGAGGTATCGCGGCGCGATCTTGAAATTCGCGGCCCAGGCGACTTCTTTGGCACAAAGCAGAGCGGGCTTCCGGAGTTCCGATTGGCGGATATGGTAGCCGATTACGAGGTGCTTGAGCTTGCAAGGGACGATGCCGCGGAGCTAACGGAGCGAGACGATTTTTGGACGAATGAGTCTTTTGCCAGAGTGCGCAGCGTGCTTGCGAAGGATCAATTTTTTCAGGGAGAACAGCTGGACTAGGCAATAATTTCCTCCATACGGCATATAGTTTAACGATGTGATTGGATTGCCGGATGGAGGTGTCAGGACAGTGAGTTACCAAAATTATGGAATTCGGCCGCAGCTGGTCGAGCGCGTTAAATACAAAATGAAAAATCCTGTCGTGAAGGACAAAATCAGGCAGCTGCTTGGAAATGTGACGAAGTATGATTTGCAGGACCGGCCAAAGGTGAGGAAGCTTGTGAAAGCAGCGGCCGTTATTTTGCAGGAGCAGCTGACGGATACGCAGGAGGATCAAATCGTAGCCTTCGTTATGGGGCAAAAAATCGATCCCAACAACACGTTTCATTTGTTGAAGCTGTGGGGAATGTTTCGCTGACCGCTTACGGTCAGCGATTTTTTTTTGGTTTGCAGCAGGGTCGCAGCATTCTTGCTTCCGCTTACCATAGCTCTAGCTGCTCGTCCACATTACAGGGCTCGATTAACATTGACTCGTCATTGCGGACACTCCCAACTGCTGTTGAAACGGGATAGGCCTCAAGTTCTTGTGCCGAGTAAGGCTTCAGGAGCGGCGTGATCGCACTAACGTCCGTCACCGTGCGGTTTAGCCACAGTTGCTCATCCTCTGGACGCAAAATGACCGGCATGCGGTCGTGGATCGGCGCAACAAGTTCGTTCGGCGTTGTCGTCAGTATCGTGCAGCTATTGATTTTGGTTCCGTCTGGCGAAAGCCATGTCTCATAAAGTCCTGCCATACTGAAAATAGAGCGGCTCTTCAGTACGATGCGCATCGGCTGCTTGCCATTCGCCGTCGTTTTCCATTCATAGAAGCCGTCTGCCGGGACGAGGCACCGCTTGTGGCGCAGCGGCTTCTGGAAGGCAGGCTTGCTCGCTGCCGTCTCTGAGCGCGCGTTAAGCATCTGAAAGCCGATCTTTGGATCATCAGCCCATGGCGGCACAAGTCCCCATTTTAGCTCCCCGAGCCGGTTGTGGTGCCCGTCATTAATGACCGTCAGCACCTGCTGGCTGGGAGCTACGTTATATTTTGGCCGGTGAAACGGAACCATCGTCTCCTCGATCATATATCTGACCATTAACTCCTCCAGCGTGACGGTGAGCGTATATCTTCCGCACATGACTCCTGGCTCCTTTCCTTTCGCATGCTCTTATTATACATCTTGGGAAATAGAAGCGCATATGTTGCTTACACGGTATGACAAGAGGCGCAGTGGCAGATACTGGTTCATATAGGCATGCAGCTTTGTATCATCTCCTACATAGGCAATGACGTTGAACAAGGAGCGCTGACGATGGGCAAAAATAATGGAGTAGGGACATATCGCCGTTCATTCGGCTACTGGCTGCGGCAGCTGCTCGCGCTTCCCGGCGCAGCGTTTGATTACGCGTTGGGCAAATGGGGCGCAATGAGCGCCTCGCATGCGATGATGGCAGAGTCGATTCCGCTGCAATTGTCGCCTGCCGCCGTAGCGAAGCTGATGTACGCATGGTCAAAGCCTATGGTCTTGCCCGCGGCTGGGCCATCGGGAAGCTGGAGCATGGAGGAGTTGGCGCTTATTGATCGAATCCGCTCGGAGACGGCAGTCGGCAACCGCAATAATGTGACGCGAACAGAGGCGTATCGCAGCATCTATTTTCGCACGCCTGAGCTGCACTGGGCGTTTCTAGCCCATATGGTATCGCGCAATGGCGGCTGGAACATGACGGATTTGCAGGGGGAGTGGCTCCCATTGCTGCTCACGGCAGAGCAGCGGGAGGCGGTGTTCCGGTTTTTGGAGCAGGCGAATGCCTTGATCTTTCAAGATGCATATCCGCAGCTGCTATTGTACGAATGGAGCAGGCGCGAGGGGAGAAGCTTATTCCATCTGCTGCCTGCATTTGGCGTATCGGCTTTTATGGCGCCGGTCTGGAAGCAGTTTTGGCGTGACCGCGATGCGGTGCCGCTGACGATAGCGTTAATTGTAAACGAGCAGCATTATATCGAGCAGCGTGTCGTCCAGCAGCCGTATTTCCGCGAAAAGGTGCTTCATACGTTATTTTTTGGACTGCAGTCGCTTCTTCAGTTGAACGGCGTTATATTTCCATATGGGAATGGGAATGGGAATGGGCAAGGAAAAGGAAATGAAGCTGACGTGCTTAGGCTCTCCGGCCTTATTCTGGAAAGCTTCGAAAATTTGCAGGAGCGAATTGAATTCGGCAAGCGTCTCTATGCGATGCTGTTTGGCATCCCGCGTGTCTATGATGGTGCAAGATGCTTTGCAGGAGCGGTCAAGCATAGCGGCTCGCGCGCGGATTATGCGCCGCATATGTTCGCTCGCGTTCGTCAAAGGCCGCCGCAGCGCGTCTATGTGGAGCGACTGCTTGGCGGGCGGCTAAAGCCTGGAGCAGAGCCGATCTATAGTCCGGAGCTAGGCGGAGCGTGGGGCGATCAGCCGCTGGAGCCGCCGGAGCTTGGCGATTGGTTTAAGTCGGCAGCCGATATCGCGCCTTATTTTGAGAAGCTGCCGCTGCCGCATTCCTTTGAAATTACGAATGAATACGGGCTTATGCTCAATAAGATCGAGCTGGCCGTGCTTGCGATGCAGCGCGGCAAATGAGTTTGCCTCAGCTGGTTCTTACAGCTTTTTACAAAATTGAATATTGACAACCTCCATTCTCTGATAGATACTGAGTATATATACTCAGTATCTATTCTTAGTTATTAGGGGGAAGAGAATTGATTCAAGCAAAGCAGATAATCAAGTCCTATCCATCGGATGGTCAAATCCAAACGGTGCTCCATGGCATCGATCTCCAAATTAATCAAGGTGAATTTGTCGCTATAATGGGCTCCAGCGGCTCGGGGAAGAGTACGCTGCTGCAACTGCTTGGAGGACTTGACAAGCCTACGCAGGGTGAGGTCATTCTGGATGATGTTAATCTGTGCAGCTTGAGCGAAAGGGAACGCGTCTTATTTCGTAGACGAAAAATTGGTTTTGTGTTTCAAAACTATCAGCTCCTGCCGACTCTTACTGTAGAAGAAAATATAGCATTTCCTTTGTATTCGGATGGCGTGTCCAAATCGGAAGC
The DNA here is from genome assembly GCF_056786335.1 of Paenibacillus sp. Y280. Lineage (NCBI taxonomy): Bacteria > Bacillati > Bacillota > Bacilli > Caryophanales > Paenibacillaceae > Paenibacillus > Paenibacillus sp. Y280. The sequence continues at coordinate 323,068 of NZ_JBXCIW010000002.1, read as the reverse complement.
AGCAAGCCGTGTTAATCTGCTGCTGAGGCAGGTTGGACTGGAGGAGTGGAGGAAGTCGTTCCCGTCGAAGCTGAGCGGAGGCCAGCAGCAGCGGGTGGCGATTGCGCGCGCGCTTTCACTGAGGCCGAGGTTGATCCTGGCGGACGAGCCCACTGGCAATCTTGATCGGAAACGGGGACTAGAAATTTTGCAGTTGCTCGCGAAGCTCCATCGTGACGATAGGCTTACCGTTGTGATGGTCACCCATGATATGTATGCCGCCGGCTTTGCTGACCGAATCATTACGATGCAAGACGGCCGAATTATTCAGGAGGTAGGAATGGGGGCGAAGGGCAATGATCAATTCCTGGAAAATCTCGTGGCGAAACTTAACTCGTAAGAAGCTGAGAACGCTGTTTACTTTTTTGGCAATCACAATCGGCGTAGCCGCTATTTTGGCTGTAACCAGCACAGTAGCGACAACTAAGCAAACGGTTGCCGATTTCGTCAATTCTTTTAACGCCAAGTCGCATATGCAAATCAAAGGTACGGATTCCACGTTTGCTTATCCCTTTCAGAATGAGCTAGAGAGCGAAGAAGGCGTTCTTCATGCGATAGCGCATTTATTTGTGCCTGTTAGGCTGGAGCTGAGCTCCTTGCAAGTTGTCACTGATAAACCGGAACCGAACATTAAGGCTGTGCTGCACGGCTATAGCAGCTTCGATAATGAAGTGCTTGATTGGCAGCTTGTGGATGGGAGCCTGAAGGAGCGCGGACTTGTTATAACGACCAATACAGCGGAAAAATGGCATGCTTCCGTCGGTCAGCTTGTTGCCTTTCAGGTTGGGGGCAATAGACGTGAAATTGCGGTTTCGGCCATTGTACGCACCAACGATGAGCTGCCATCTCCATCAAGCTGGGATTCGCTGCGAGTGAGCCGGTGGCATGCAGCCATCCCGCTTGATTTGCTTCAGGCTTGGTCCGGCATGAGCGGCGAAGTGCGTGATGTTCAGCTTCGAATTGCAGAAGGACAAGAAACGGTGACTGCTTCTCGTCTGGAAGCGCTGCTGAAGGCGTATCCGGATACGTATTTGGACCCGATTATTTTGAATGAAAATGATGTGCTGTACGGATTGGATGATATCTTCTCGAGCTTATATATGCTCGGCGGGCTTGGACTGCTTATGAGTGCGATGATTTTGTTCAGCACGCTTTATGTGAGCGTAGTGGAACGGCGGCGTGAATTCGCCGTTATGAAGACGATCGGCTGCACATCGGAGCAGGTTGCCTCTATCGTACTGCGCGAGGTGCTGCTGCTCGCTGTTATGGGAACGGCTGCCGGCATCGTCCTGGGCACCTTGCTAGCTTATGGCATGACAGATTTACTCATGCAAATGCTGGATGATGTAGAGCAGCAAGGTCAAGCGGTTGTCGCCATTTCCTGGCAATCTATCTGTTTTGCAGCAGCGATTGGATTGATTGGTTCTTTGCTTGCTGCATTGATTCCGCTCTATAAAGCTTCAAAGGTAGATGTATCCCATACGCTAAGGCAATCGGTCGCAGAAGGGGAGGGAGCAAGAGGGTATGCGGGAGCTGCTATCGGTCTAGCGCTTATCGGAAGCGGCTTATGGCTGTCAGGATCATGGCGAATATTGCCTATCTTTGCAGGCTTGCTGCTCGTATTTCCCTATTTGATGCGAATCATTCTGATGCTGTTGCGTCCGGTGGTTCGATTGCTGTTCGGTTTCGAAGGGCAGATTGCTTCCACTGGCGTTGCCAGACAGCTTCGCCGAATGTCTCTAGCCTCTGCCATTTTATGTATCGGTCTTGCGTTCTTGCTGGTGATGGGCTTTCTTCGCGATTCCTTGGAGCGGAGCGTCGAGCAATCGGTACGCTATATGGTAGGAGGCGACATTGTGCTGAATACAGCCGTCCCGCTGACAGAGAAGGATAGGCAGGAAGCGATGGCGGTTAACGGCATTGCCGGTGTCTCCATGATTAAGGAAACTTCGGTTGTTTGGAGAGGAAAGGCTGCTGCGAGGAAAATGAGTCTAATCGGTGTCAAGGAGCAGTCGAGCGATTCGATACCGATGTTTACTTCAAGCAAGCCTTCCATTCCAGATGTTGTTAAGCTATTGCAAGAGCCGCATACGATAGCCCTCGGCCATTCGATATATATGGCATGGGGCGGGCAGGTTGGCGACAGTATAACACTAGACACTCCTACGGGGAACCAAACACTCCGAGTGGTTGCTGCCGTAAATGCGACACGGGAGAATGGGAATATCGCCTTCGCAGCGGATGAGCATATGCAAGTAGAGTTTGATATTATAGATAGCATGAGCATGTCTATGCTGCTTGAGCCGGATGCTTCGCAGGAAGCGATTAAGCGTCAGATGGTCGTACAGTTTGGGGAGAGACTCTCCGGCGTACGGATGGCAGACGAGTATTTGGAGAGCCGCAAGGAGGATCTTATTATTCCATTCACGATGATGAATATATTGATCGTGTTGATCGTGCTAGTCTCGGGTGTAGGTATATTAAACACGCTGCTGATGAACGTATTTGAACGAACGAGGGAATTCGGTACGATGCGTGCGATAGCCAGTACGCCTTGGCAGGTGCGCAAAATGGTGCTTTGCGAAGGGATGATCGTTGGCATTTGTGCTATTGTAACGGCAATTGGGCTTGGGATTTCACTCTCCTATGCGATGTCTTCTAATCAGATGATTGCTGGATTTCCGTTAACCTTCTATATTCCGTGGCAGTCGATCACGCTCACAGCGGGATTTGGGCTATTGCTATCGCTACTCTCATCGTGGCTGCCTGCAGCATTGGCGTCGCGTATTCCACTTAATGAAGCGCTGCGTTATGAATAAATAAAGGCGGAGGGGCTTATGTCTATCAAACATGCGATACTTGGGCTTTTGCATCAGAAGCCTCGGCATGGCTATGAAATAAAAACCGAATTTGAACAAATGGTGCATAAGCAATGGCCGCTCAACACGGGCCAGATTTATACGACAATAGAACGGCTTGTTCGCGATTCGCTTGTCGAGCCAGTTGATGGGGAAGAGCAGGATCGGAAGCCATATAAAATTACGGCTAAAGGGACAAAGGAATTGCTTGATTGGCTGCTTCAGCCTGTCGAGCGTTCCTTGTTCAAGGATGAGTTTTATTTCAAGCTGCTTTGCGCCAAGCAAATCAATTTCGAGCAACTACAGCCGATGATTGATGGACAGAGACGGCTGCTGCTTATGTCGGTGCTTCAAATGACACATTTGAAAAATGAGATGGATAGGGAGCACGATGCCGCCATGGTGCTTCTGCTCGAGGGCAGCCTTCTCCATCTGGAAGCGGATATTAAATGGCTGGAGCTTGTCGAGTCCCTCCTTGCAGACAAGCCTTGAAAATTCATCAAAGAACAATTAAATACACAAATATACAAAAAACAGGCTATACATCTTATCGAATGAGATGATAGAATGTTAATTATCATTCTGTATAAAATTTCTAAATTATCATGATAAAGGTCACTTTGGTGGCCTTTTTGATTTTCTGCGCGATTGCCAATCCGTTAGAATCGAGGTTTTATGTCTTGAAAAAAAGCTATTTTATTTTAATATTAATTTTTATTTTGATTTTAACGGGATGCCAAGCGCATCAAGTCGAGATGAAAGAGGATGCATTCGTAAAGATACTTGCTACGAATGAAAGTAGTTTTTACGAAGAGTATGGAAAAGTATTTCTCGCTACGCACCCTAGTTATACATTAGAGGTGATCTCTATCTTCGATCATCATACCGCTGGTACGGATATATCGAAGACTATTGAGGATCTTATTTTGAAGGAAAACCCGGATGTACTATCTGTTCCAATGGAAGCTTACTCCGTCTTGCAAGAAAAGGGGAAGCTGGCATCGTTCTCCGATTGGATCAAAAGAGATAAATTTGACCTAAAGGGCTATACGCCAGCTGTTATTGATTATTTGAAGGATGAGCAGGGCAGCCTTTATGGATTAACGCCTACTTTTGTTGGACAAGCACTTTATTATAACAAAAAGATTTTTGATCAGTCAGGCATCTCGCATCCTGTAGACTTTATGACTTGGGATGAGGTTTTTGAGCTGGCACAGAAGTTTGCTGTCCCTATTGATCGTGCTCCTGTGCAGTTTGGCTTATACCATAAAAACGTGCTAAACCCTTTCATGATGGCTCTGACTATCGGAGAAGGCAGTGGTTTGTCATTCTATAACAATGAGAAGTTTACATTCAGCTCGCCAGCTTGGGACAATGTATTTTTGAATGTAACCAATTGTTTCAAGTCAAATGCCTGTTACGATGCAAGCCGAGTTGAAAAAATGGACTCGATGAAAAGGGATGAAGCAGCGAAGAGCACGTATCCATTTCTAGTTGGAAATATCGCCATGGCAGTCGAGGAATCAGGCATGTATCAACATTTAATGAAAGCTGGGGAAGAGGATCATGGCTTTGATTGGGGAGTGGTTACCCTTCCAGCTAGTTCTGAAAATCCAGATATGGGAAATGGTATTTATTTAAAAAATATTTTTGCTATTCTATCGGATGCACAAGAGCCGGAAGGCGCCTGGGAGTTTGTAAAATATTTAGCGGGCGATGATTATGCAAGACTCCTTCCTCAAATAAATGTTGATGATCTGCCTGCGCGGCCGAATCCAGCTTCGCAGGACGAGAAGCTGGCGCCTTTTTATCAATTAGAGCGTGTAAATAACAAGCTGATCAATCAGCTGCGCAGTCTTCCTAGGCCTATGATCGCTAAGCTGGACGAAGTGACTCCAACGTATATTGCTGACATCTTCTCGGATAAAAGTTCAGTTCCTGAGGCTTTAAAAGCAATGGAGGAGGAGCTGCAGGCTGCGCTTGCGCAGACTATGGAATAACTCAAACCTACTCTACTTGTTATGGAGAACTCGACTTCTGAAATTGGAAATGTTGGTTCTTATAGTGAAGCTGCCCAGCCTTCGAGCAGGGCAGCTCCTTATTATGAAATGCGTGTTTAGAAAAAGGGGCTCGCCTCGCTATTCCTCGGCCGCAGCGCCTTCGATATCACGAACCATAAACCATTCGCCGTCGACCATAAAGCGGCCCTTCAGCTGATCGACCCGATCGACGATGCCGACGACGGTCAGCTCCTCAAGCGGATGGAACAGGCGGAGCGTGATGGAATGGCGCTGCTGCAGCGATTCGGTGACGAGGCGGGCAACATTTTCCCATTCCTGCTCGTCAAGCTCTACGCGCTCTCGATGCCTCAGCGTCTTCTCGTGCTCATTAATGGCGACTTTATGCTCGGGCAGCATCATGCGGCTCGACTCCCAAAGCCCGTTGCCTTCAAGCTTCTTTCTCATTTGTAATGTCCTCCGATCTTCTCCGAGCGATGCAGCGCTTGCCCGGCGGGAGATACGGACACGGCTCTTAAAATAACGGCGTCCCCGTACTTCTGCTTCAGGGCATCCGTTGCCCTCTCAAGCGCCATCGTCTTCTCGCGGTTTGGGTCAAACAGCGAAAGCTGGTACTCGTCATCCTGCGAAAATTGCGTCAGGCTGACGCCGACCTTTCTCACGGGATAGCCGTCCCAGTGCCGCAGCACCAGCTGCACCGCAGCGCGGTAAACCTGATTGGTGACGTTGGTCGGATCGTCCATTTTCATTTGTCGGCTAAAGCCGGTCGGCCGGTCATAGTCAGCTCCCATTAATCCCACGGACACGACATGCCCCATATACCCTTTGCCGCGGCAGCGCTGGCAAACAAGCTCAGTCAGCTCAAGCAGCACGACCTTGATTTCCTCCAGCTTGCCATAGTCGCGCGGCAGCGTCATCATATGTCCTACCGCCTTCGGAGCGACCTGATGCGTTCCCGGCGTAACGGGGCTGTCATCGATTCCGTTCGCAATCCGCCAGTACAGCTCGGCGTTGATATCAGAGTTTTTGCCGAATTTGCGGCGCATCATCTGCTTCAGCTTATCGAGCGGCGTTGCGGCTATTTTGCCGATCGTATCGAGTCCCATCGCATTAAAATGCCGTGTCATCCGGCTGCCGACCATGAACATTTTGGTGGTGGGCAACGTCCATAGCGTATCTTGAAGCTTATCCTTCGAGAGAATATAAATGCCCGATTCATTTTTCTTCGCGTAGTTGTCGCAGGCCGTCTTCGCCAAAATTTTATTTTCCGCGATGCCGAAGCGGGTGTATATGCCAAGCTCCGCAGAAATGCGGGTTTGGATATGATGCGCGAGCTCCTCAGACGATCCGTACAAATGCAGCGAGCCGGTCACATCTAGAAACTGCTCATCGATCGAATAAGGCTCGACAAGATCGGTATACGACTGATAAATGCGCGTAATGATCATGGAAATATCGATGTACAGCTGCATGCGCGGCCTAATGATCACTAAATTCGGACACTTGGCAAGCGAATCGCCGAGCCGCTCGGCAGTCGTTACCCCAAATGACTTGGCGATGGGGCAAGCGGCAAGAATAATGCCGGATCTGCGTTCGGGATCGCCCGCAACGACAACCGGCAAATCGCGGTACTCCGGATGCTCCGCCTTCTCCACTGACGCATAAAACGATTGGCAATCCGCCAGCATAATGACTTTGCTAAGAGACATTTCGGCTCACCAGCTCTGCCGCTAATACATTTGCCGCGAGAAAGACGCGCTGCGCGCCCGAGTCGATACAGAAGGCTCTGACGTAGCCGTCCCTAACGGATAGAACCCGAATTCTTCGTTTCGTAAACTTGCCTTTTTTGCTCATATAAATCACATCAACGACACAACCGATTGCGCTGAACCATTTTTCCAATGTCATGATGCATCCCTCCATAATAAGAACGTCTGTTCTTATTATATACAGAACACCCGTTCTTATACCACTGGTTTTTTGTGGATGTTTTTTACAAGGTATATCCAACTGTCCCGTTGCAAACGCGATGCATGGCGAGAGAGGAGGATGCCGTTATATAAACGGCCTGTTTTGTCTTGCGTGCAAACGTAGCTGGAACGCTTATAGCCGGGCAAATATAACGCCGTACATATTTACATCCATAATGCGCCAAAATAGAAGCAACATGGAAACGAAAGGTGCCGTTATGAACAAACAAAATGAAGGGACGTCAACGCCGTTCAGTCCATCTTTGCATGCGAACGTCGAGACGATTCGCGACCGCTTCGGCGGCAGCTCGGATATCGTGACCCGAATGTTTCGCAGCGATGCCGCGCCAGATCGCGAGGTCGCGATTATCTATGTAGATGGAATCGTAGATTCGGAGACGATTAACGAAAGCGTCATGGAGCCGTTGATGTCGATGAGGCTGCCGGAGCATGCGTACGTGAAGGGCAGCCAGCTGCTGGAGGCGCTTCGCAACTGCATCGTTTCAATCGGATCGGTACAGCACATCCATTCCTTGGAGCAAGCTCTCCAATTTATGGCGGAAGGGCTATGCGTCATTATGGCGGATGGAAGCGCATCGGCATTGACTGCGGATACCGGCGGAGGCGAGCAGCGCAGCGTCACCATTCCGCAGACCCAGACCGTCATTCGGGGGCCGCAGCATGGCTTTGTTGAAAGCATTCGAACCAATATCAGCTTAATTAGGCGAATTATACGCTCCTCCGACCTTCATGTGCAGGTGCATAAGATCGGGCAGCAGACGCATACGAACGTGGGCGTGCTCTATTTGCACGGGGTAGCGGATGAAGGGATCGTGAAGGAGGTTTACCGCAGGCTGGCGGCAATCGAAATCGATGGCGTGCTGGAGAGCGGATATATAGAGGAATTTATTCAGGACGAGACCTTCTCGCTGTTTCCGACGCTGCTCAATTCAGAGCGTCCGGATACGGTAGCGGCGGCGCTGCTTGAGGGAAGAGTCGCGGTTATGGTTGACGGATCGCCGATAGCCTTGATGGCTCCAACCACTTTTTTCACCTTCTTTCAGTCGCCCGAGGATTATTATCAAAGGTTCGATATTGCAACATTCGTTCGCATGATTCGTTACGGTGCGTACGTCATTTCGATTCTCCTTCCTGCCCTGTATATCGCAGTCACGACTTATCATCAGGAGATGCTGCCGACAACGCTGCTTATTAGTCTAGCGGCGCAGCGGGAAGGCATCCCGTTTCCGGGACTGCTCGAAGCGCTTCTCATGGAGGTCACGTTCGAGGTGCTTCGCGAGGCGGGACTACGAATGCCGCGGGCAATCGGGCCAGCCATTTCCATCGTCGGCGCTCTCGTGCTGGGGCAGTCTGCCGTGCAGGCGGGCATTGTTTCGGCGGGTATGGTTATCGTGGTATCCTTCACAGCGATTTCAAATTTCGTCATGCCGGAATTCAATATGGCGGCGACCTCGCGCATTATCCGGTTCCTCTTCATGATTATGGCGGGTTTTTTAGGTTTTTTTGGCATCTTCGTTTCGGTGCTGTTTATGCTCATTCATCTCGCATCGCTGCGATCATTCGGCGTGCCGTATATGTCGCCGATGGCGCCGGGACCAACGAAGCAAGGCATATGGAGAGATGTGTTCATACGGCTGCCATGGTGGGCGATTGTGCTTCGGCCCCTTGATTTGAACCTGCGTAATCCGAAGCGTCGGCCAAATGGCAAAAAACCGCCGGCCCAGCGTCATTCCGGCAAGCCGTAAAAAAGCCGTAAAGAAAAGGGAGGAACGGCAATGAATAAATGGAAGTTGCTGCTGCCGCTGCTTGTATGCTTGCTTGCTGCCGGCTGCTGGAACCGGGTAGAGCTGAATGATATTGCCGTTATTTCCGCAACCGGCGTTGACTGGAAGGACGGGAACTGGGTGCTGTCGTATCAGGTTGTTATTCCGCAGGCGATTTCCAGTCAGGGCGCTGCCGGCAACTCGGCGGCGGTCAATGTGTTTTCCACGAAAGGCGAGAGCATTCGGAGCGCAGTCAGCAAAGCCAGCCAAGAAACGTCGCGGCGTCTCTACTTCTCGCATACTCAAATTATTATTATTGGGCAGGAGGCTGCCCGCAAGGGTCTGGGCCCGCTGCTCGACACTTACCTTCGCAACCATGATTCCCGTGAGACGGTCAGCGTCTACTTGGCGAGAGGCAGTGCGCGCCGGATGCTGGAGCAGCTGATCCCGCTTGAGAAAATCCCAGCTGCAGCCATTCAGCGGATGATCACCAATGAAGAGATGAACAGCTCTATTTTTCGGGAGATGACGATCCACCAAGTGCTGATAGACTTGCTCGGCACGACACACGCTACGGGCATACCGGGATTGGTCGTGGCAGGCACTAAGGAGAGCATGGATAAGGCGGAAAAGCTGACCCGCACCAATACGCCCTCCAAGGTTAGATTATCTGAATTGGCATTGATTAAAGATGATAAGCTGGTAGGCTGGATTAACAATGAGGAGAGCCAAGGCGCGATGTGGCTTACGAATCACGTGAAGAGAACGACGATCCCCTTTGCTTGTGCGAAGGACGGAAAAGGAGAGCGGGGCTCCTCTATACGCATTACGCATGCGAAGACAAAGCTGCGTCCTGAGCCGTCAAACGGCAAGTGGATTATGCACGTGAATGCAAGTGCGGAAGGGACGCTGATGGAATACAATTGCGGCAGCAATCTCAGTGAGCCTAATCAGGTGGAGAAGGTCGAGCAGCTTATTGAAGGTGAGATTGCCGCCATAATGGAGAAAGGCTGGAAGTCCGTTCGCAAGCATCGAGCGGATGTGCTGGGCTTTGGCGATGTCATCCACAAAAAATATCCGAAGCAATGGTCGCAGTCGGAAAAAAACTGGACGGAGCAGTTTCCAAACACGGAAGTGAAAATAGCGGTAAAAGTAAAGATCGTATCGACGGGTATGAGCGGAAACGGTATGAAGAAGGTGCAAGAAAAGGAAAAGGAAAAGGAAAAGGAAAAGGAAAAGGAAAAGGAAGGCTCATAGTCGGAAAGGAGACCGTATGCAGCAGATCGGGAAAAATCAGCTTTCCATTTTGATCATCGTTTTTTTGCTGGGAAGCACGCCTTTGTTCGAGCTCGGCATCAAGGCAAAGCAGGACGCATGGATGGCAATGACGCTGGCAGCGTTTGCCGGCCTGCTGCTTACTGTCATGTATATTCGCGTACAGAAGCGGTCCCCTGAATCGGAGCTTGCCGAGCTTTACATCATGCATTTTGGCAAATGGATCGGCGGCTTTGTCGGCATTCTTCATGCTTTGTGGTTTGCCTACGAATCGATGCGCAACGTGCGGGATGTCGGCGAGCTTACGATGATGGCACTGCTTTCCTTCACGCCAAAATGGATTATTATGCTGTTCATTATGAGCGCTGCGGCTTACACCGTAAGCAAGGGGCTTGAAGTGTTTGTCCGAGTCGTACAGCTGCTGTTTCCCATTACAGCGCTCAGTTATTTTTTCATTATTTTACTTTTACTCATAGCCAGATTGCCGAACATAACGCATCTGCTTCCGCTCATGGAGCATGGGCCGATGCCTGTTGTGAAGGCGGCATTTCCCGACCTGCTGTCCTTTCCTTTTGGACAAATGATCATTTTTTTCGTGTTCTGGAAGCATGTCAGCGAGAAAAAAATGATCGGGCGCGTCTCTTATTGGGCTTACATCGGGGTATCGGCTTTTCTTATTCTCATGAATGCGCTCACGCTTTGCGTGCTTGGGCCGGAGATCGCTTCACTTACCGCGCTGCCGCTGCTTGAGGTCGTGCAATTGATCACGCTGGCTAATTTTCTGGAGAGGTTGGATGTTATTGTAACGCTGCTTTTGTTTATCGGGCTCTATGTGAAAATGACGGCGCTCTACATGGCATCGGTATTTACGTTTAACGCGGTAACAGGCATCGCCTATCGGTATTGCGTCATGCCGATCGGGCTGCTTATCTATGCAGCGTCGTTTGTGGAGAGAAATAACACGGTACATATTTGGGTCGGTCTCGACATTACGCTGAAGGTCGCTCCGCTATTTCAAATTATACTGCCGCTGCTTATGCTTATCGTAGGCATACGAAAGAAGTATAAAACAGCGGCATAGCATCGGTTAGTTGTTAGGCACTTCTACTCCTCACCGAAAAGGCTGCGCCGACATATTTTATGGGTACAGCTTGAAATATGAGCATAGATGAGCTGCTTATATTTCATCGCGGAACGAGCTTTTGCCGCCGAAGGACTGCGTAAGCCGTTTACGCTTGCTTGAGGGGGATACGCGTGAGCGATGCCAATAGGTGCATGACAAGCATTATTCTTATTGCCTGCAATAAGCTTGATTACACGAAGCAATGCGTGGAGAGCATTCGGCGGCATACGCAGCGTGGCTGCTATGAGCTGATTATTGTAGATAATGGATCGATGGATAATACGGTGGAATGGGCAAAAAACGAAAGCGACCTCATCGTAATCGACAACGGTTTCAATGCAGGTTTTGCCAAGGGCTGCAATCTGGGGCTTGCCGCCGCTTCGGGCGAGCTTCTCATGCTGCTTCATAACGATACGATCGCAACGCCAGGCTGGCTTGAAGGATTAAAGCGCTGCTTGCTAAGCGATGAACGGATTGGAGCGGTTGGCCCCGCAACGAATTCGGCATCCTACTGGTCGACTATTCCGACCGCATATAAGACGATAGAGGAAATGGAGCTGTTCGCTTCCGCGCTGCATGCGTTTCCCGACAAAACGAAGTGGGAGGAGCGCGTGAAGCTGGCTGGCTTCTGCCTGCTTATGCGGCGGGAGGCGTATGAGCGGGTCGGAACGTTTGACGAGAGCTTCGGCATGGGCAGCTTGGCGGATGACGATTATTGCTTGAGACTGCGGCTTGCAGGCTACAAGCTTCTGCTGTGCGGAGATACATTTATTCACCATAACGACGGCAGCGCTCCCTTTAGCTCCGAGCCGGAGCTGTTGCTGCAAGCCTACAGGGGCAATGCGAACGTGTTTAGGGCGAAATGGGGCTTTGATCCAGATGGTGCGACGCAAATCAGAATGGATTTTAGTACGGTTATACAACGAGAATCCTATGAATACAAGCGCGAAAATAGCTCCATTATGGAAATTGGCTGCGGCTGCGGGGCGACAATCCATCATCTAAAAAATCATTTTCCAGCAGCCAAATGGTACGGTGTCGAGCGGAGCGAGCTTGCGGCGAGTGTTGCCGAGGCATCAGGAATAACGGTGTTCCGCTCGAACGAGCCGAAGGATTGGGCGCTGCCTTCCGAAGGACTGGACGGCATCCTGATCGGAGATGCTCATGCTTACGGCATGCCGCAGTCGATGAAGCGATTAGTCAGCCTGCTGCGGCCCGGAGGCTGGATCATCGGCGGCTTCGCGAATCGATATTATTTTGAAAATATCCGGCAATACTTAGATCCTTCAAATGTATTCGCGCAGCGACAAGCGGCGATCCAGTATACGCTCCAGCAGGTGAAGCAGCTGTATGCCCAGTCAGGCTTTGCATACGTGAAGGCGACGCTCGCAGAGCATAAACCGCAGGAGCAGCTTGGCTATATCAGGCTGCTTGGACAATTGACGAATGAAGCGATAGCGGATGAGCTTACGGCCGCTTATCTGCTCGTGTTCGGCAGAGTTGCTTCCGCAGCAGAGGCGCAGGCTGCCGAGGAAGCAGAAGACATTGCAGAGGAAGAGGATGTTTCCGCATTAGGAGCGGATACGTCATTAGTCACAGGCGTACAGTCTATTGGCTCCCCGGATAGCGGCGAGGAGCTAAGTCTGTCATGGAAGCCGAGTGAGCGGATCCCGCTTCATGCGCTTAGGAGCGTCGAGCCGATGTATATCGTCGACATATGCAGGGAGTCAAAGGGCAAACAGGCTTGATGATAATCATTTTCAAAAAAATACTAGCATAATGATCGGGTTTTGCTATACAATTGGTAGTGTTGACGAACCGAATATGTTCCGGGGAGCTGGTTAGGCCGGCTGAGAGGGAATTATCTGTACAATTCCGACCCGTTAAACCTGATCTGGATAATGCCAGCGTAGGGACAGAAGCACTGTTTATTCAGCAAGCTCGATCACAGCGATCAAGTTTTGCTGCAAGCAGCTGCACAGCCGATTTATATGGCGTCCTCCGGATTAGGGGGACGCTTTTTTGTATGTGCTGCTGTACCGGATACGGATACGGGCTCGTCATCTTATACAAATAGAAGCAGTGAGAGGGGAACTAACACATCATGAATCAGAAGAAAAAAGGGCAACAGTCGTGGAGGATCGTAGCTGCAATGCTTGTGTTCGTCATGGCGCTTGCAGGCTGCGGCACTAACAACAGCGCGCCGGAAGCGAGCAAGGAGCCGCAAGAGCAAGAGGGAGCAGCGGACAAGCCGCTTGAGAAGGTGCAGGTCGTACTGGACTGGACGCCGAATACGAATCATACCGGGCTTTATGTTGCTAGAGATAAAGGCTTTTTTAAAGAGCAGGGGCTTGATGTTGAAATTATTCAGCCGGGCCAAAGCGGCGCTGATCAAATGGTAGCGACGGGCAGCGTACAGTTCGGCGTAAGCTATCAAGAGTCGATCACGATGGCGCGGATTGCGGGCGTGCCGCTCGTGTCGATCGCAGCGGTTATTCAGCATAACACCTCAGGCTTCGCATCTCCGCTTGCTAAGGGGATCGATTCGCCGGAGAAGTTCGAAGGCAAAACCTACGGCGGCTGGGGCGCTCCTGTCGAGGAAGCGGTCATTCAATCCATTATGCAGGAGAAGGGTGCGGATGTCAGCAAAGTAAACCTGATCAGCATCGGCGACAGCGACTTCTTCACGGCAGTTAAGAAAGATATTGATTTTGCATGGATTTATTATGCATGGACAGGCGTGGAAGCGGAGCTTCGCGGCGAGAAGATCAACATGGTTTATTTGACCGATTACAGCGACAAACTGGATTATTATACGCCAGTTCTTGCGACGAACGAGACGATGATTAAAGATAAGCCGGAGGTGGTCAAAGCGTTCACGGCTGCCGCAGCAAAAGGCTACCAATACGCAATTGACAATCCGGAGGACGCGGCAGAGATTTTGATTAAAGCCGAGCCTGATTTGAACGCGGAGCTTGTGCGCGCAAGCCAAAAGTGGCTAAGTCCGAAATATCAGGATGATGCGCCGCGTTGGGGCGAGCAAAAGCTTAGCGTATGGGAAAATTACGCGAGCTGGATGTTTGATCACAAGCTGCTTGAGAAAGAGCTTGAAGCGGACAAAGCCTTTACGAACGAATTTTTGCCGGAATAAGCATTTTAAGAAAATCTAGAGAGGCGGCAGCATCTGCCGCCTCTCGCCAACAACGATGAGAAAGAAGGAATTCTGATGGCAAACGCATTGGTAAGCATTCAAATACTGCCGACAACGCCGGGCGGCGAGAGCGTCATTCCTTACGTGGATCGAGCAATCGAGATCATCAAAGCAGCGGGTGTCCCTTACCGCGTAGCACCGCTTGAAACGACGATGGAGGGCGAGCTTAGCCATCTGCTGAGCGTCGTGCAGTCGATGAGCGAAGCGATGACGGAGATGGGCTGCCCGTCTGTAATTTCACAAATCAAAATTTACTACAATCCGGCAAGCGGCGCTTCGATGGGCAGGCTGCTTGAGAAATATCCAGATGGGCAATAAGAGAACGCTCTGGCCCCAAATATGGCCTCCAGCCGCAGTGCTTATCACGCTGCTGGTTTGCTGGCAGGCGGCAGCCTCGCTTGGATTATTTCAAGAATGGCTCATTCCGTCGCCGATTTCAATCGTAAAGGAAGCGATAGAAATATGGCCGAGGCTTATGGAACATACGGGAGCGACAGTGCGAATCATGCTGCTTGGCTTTGTGGGAGGATCGGCGGTGGGCTTCGTGCTCGCCGCTTTGCTGCATTTAATTCCCGGCGTACGTACGGCGGTGTATCCCTTGCTTGTCTTGTCGCAAAACGTACCCATTATTGCGATTGCCCCCATTCTGACGATGCTGCTAGGCTATGGAATGCTGCCAAAGGTGCTGCTTGTCATCATGGTGTGCTTCTTCCCGATAACGGTTGCGATGCTGAGCGGATTAATGAATACCGATGCGCAGCTTCGCAATTATTTGCAGATGATCGGCATTCGCAAATGGCAGCTGTTTTGGCGATTGGAGCTTCCGCATGCGATCGTCCATTTATTTTCCGGATTAAAAATCGCGGCCTCCTACAGCGTGCTAAGCGCAGTTGTGGCCGAATGGATAGGCACGAACAAAGGTCTCGGCGCATTCATGATCATTTCGTTCAAAGGGTTTATGCCTGATCGCGTGTTTGCGGCAGTCATTATTATCGTTGCAATCAGCTTGACGTTATTTGGGCTGATCACCTTAGCGGAGCGTCTTGTCATTCGTTGGCGCCCTAAGAAAGAGGTGAGGTAGCGAATGAGCAATAAAGGCGAGAATCTACACGCTACACTGCAGGTGCAGAACATTCGGAAGCAATTTGGCCGAGGCTCCTCCAGCAAAGAGGTGCTGGCTGGCTTATCATTCTCCGTTGCTGATGGAGAATTCGTGTCCATTGTAGGGCCCTCAGGCAGCGGGAAAACAACCTTGTTTCAAGTCATTGGCGGCTTAGAGCGGCCATCGGAAGGCGAGATCTGGATCGACGGCAAGCAGACGACAGGCGAACGCGGACATATCTCTTATATGCCGCAGCAATCATCGCTGCTGCCGTGGCAAACCGTTGCGGGCAATATCGAGCTGTCGCTTGCGATCTCTGGCGTTGATCGCAAGACCGCGAAGGAGAAAACGAGAGAGTGGCTTGAGCGAATCGATCTACATGAATATGCGGATTCCTATCCCCATGTCCTATCCGGCGGCATGCAGCAGCGCATTTCCTTCCTTCGGGCTTTGCTTGCGCCGCGGCGCCTGATGCTGCTGGATGAGCCGTTTGGCGCATTGGACGCCTTGACGCGTCAGCAAATGCAGCAGTGGCTCATGTCGATCTGGGAGCAAAATCGCAGATCGGTGCTGCTCGTTACGCATAGCATCGAGGAAGCTTTGTATCTGTCAGACCGGATTATCGTGCTGTCCGCTTCACCTGCTGTGGTGCTAGAGGAATTCCAGATCCCGTTCGAGCGTCCGCGCCATGAGGCTTTATGGACAGATCCACGGTTTAATACATTGAAGCAGCAGATTTATGAGCTGCTTAAGGTCGGCGCGAAGGAAGGGAGCTAACGATGGCAAGAACATTAAGGGCAGATCACCTTGAAATGCAATCGGACTTGAAGGCTGCTTCATCAGCTGGCTTATGTATGGATGCACATCTTCACGTGGATTTGTATGCGGAGGAGGAGCGGGAGGCGCTGCTGGCTGCTGCCTTCGCTGAAGGCGTTGAGGCGGTGGTTGCGGTCTCCATGCATCTGCAATCCTCGGCCTTGAACCGCGAAATCGCTTTGCGCCATGCCGGACGGGTTCATCCGGCTTATGGCTTTCATCCGGAGCAGCCGCTTCCAGCCGAAGCGGAGCTGGACGAGCTGTTCGCATGGATTCGCTTGCGTCATGCAGCGGGAGAGCGGTTTGCGATCGGAGAGGTCGGACTGCCGTATTATACGCGTTTAGAAGCATCACAAGCGGGAATGCCATTTGACGAAAAGCCGTATTTGGAGCTGCTTGAGCATTTCGCAGCACTTGCCGGTGAGCTCGATCGCCCGATTGTGCTGCATGCAGTATATGAGGATGCAGGCAAAGCTTGCGACATATTGGAGAGGCATGGCGTTCTCAGGGCGCACTTTCACTGGTTCAAGGGCAGCGAGGATGTTATTCGCCGCATGGCAGACAGCGGCTATATAGTTTCGATAACGCCGGATGTTGCTTACGAGGAGGAGATTCAGCGACTTGTCGCGCAATATCCAATCGAGCAGTTGATGGTCGAGACGGATGGACCGTGGCCATTCGAGGGGCCGTATGCAGGCAAGCCGACGCGCCCTGCCATGGCTGCCGATGCGGCGAGACATATAGCAGATATTAAACGGATGCCCGCTCAGCAGGCTTCGGCAATCTTGCTGGCGAACACGCGGCGTTTTTATGGACTCTAATTGCTTAAATGAAGGCTGCCATGTAGAATGAATGATTCTACAGGGCAGCCTTTGCTTTTGTTTGCGGCAATCGTACCGCTTTGTCCATTGCGAGTGTCGCTCCCGCAGCATACAAATAAGGATAGGGTAATAAGACAGGCCACATAGGGCTGCAGAAGGGAGCCAAACGATGGCAAAGCTAACAAAGGAACAATTTATCGCGACATTGGCGCCGACTGTCATACGGGTAAGGAGAGAAGGATCGCCGATGTTTCCATCCGTGCGGTTAGCGCAAAATCTCCTCGAAACAGGAGGAGTCATTCATTCTTGGAATAATTTAGGGGGGATTAAGGTTGGCAGCGGCCAGACGAATGCTTATTGGCATGGCAAAGCGGTCGTAAAAGGAACTTGGGAGGTTATGGATGGGCGCAGCATAAAAACAAAAGCCGCATTTCGAGCCTACGACAGCGTATATGACTTTTATAAGGATTTGGATTTGCTGCTTGCAGCGCCGCGATATGAGCGCGTTCGCCGTGCTGTAACGCCTGAGCAGCAAGCAGATATGCTGTATGCATGCGGCTACGCAACGGATCCCGCATATCCAGCTAAATTAAAAGCTATTATTATACAGTATAATTTGAAAAAATATGATGCTTTAAGCGTTCAGCAGATGGCAAAACCGGATCAGCTCAAGGATGCAGAGCATGTTGCTGTTGAATACAAGGGGAAGGTTATAGCCGATGGCTGCTTGCTTAATGGCGTAACTTGGGTACCTGCAAGGGTGCTTGGCGAAGCGTTAGGTGCGAAGATTAGTTGGACAGGGACACATGTGGCTGTAAATGGCAAAGAGCTCGAATCCATTTTGTCCGAAGGAACGGGCTATGTTCAGGTACGAGCATTGGCATCGGAGCTTGGATTAGCCGTAAGCTGGGACCCGGCAGCGCGGGAGATATTGCTGACCTCAGATTGATCGGAGAACAAAAAAAAGCTTACGGGCAGCCGTTAGCTTTTTTTTGTGTACGGACTATTCGAATGAATGAAACCGCTCCGGTTCGGCAATCGTTACCCTCGGCCATGTCTTTTGCCAGTTTTTGTTCGCGATACGGGACTTGTACTGCTTCATTTTCTCCTCCGAGCTAGCAAAAAAAGGAGTAGGCTTGACTCGCATCTGGATGACATCGTCTATTCCGCACGGGGCGGTCAGCACAACTTGATGATCACGATCCAGCGTGAGGCCAAGCGCGGTAGCCGTCTCCGGAAACTTGGAGATGGCATCAACAGAAGAGGAGTAAGGCGGCGCCTGACCAATGAGATGCATTCTTGCTTCATTTTTGACAGACCAAGGAATGCCCGGTTTCAGCCTCTTAAGCTTCTCCTCCAGCTTCTTCTCCTCGGCTTCATCCAGATTTCCGGCATCGTAATAAATAACATCCACGTCTGGTGTAGCAGTTCGTTCTTGAAAGCCATGAAGCATGTCCCAAATTTTTGAACGGATAAACCCCGCGCAAACCCACCAATCCGGCAATTGCAGCGTTTTCGCTGTGCTCAATACGTCCATCATCCACTTATCTTCACGAACTAGCCTGATTATGTCTTCTTCATTCTGAATGATCAAAGGGAGTCCTCCACATTTAGAAATAGGTTTATACAAAAGCGCTGAGCGCAATGAAACCGGCATTCGGCCCAGAGCCGCTGGAATGCCGGTTTCATTGATTTACTTACAAAACACAGCTTATTTGCCTTTCTTGGATGCAGCCCAGAAGGCGAGTATGATAAGGGGGATGAGAATGTACCATGGAATGGTAATCGTGCCTCCGACGATAAAAGCGAGCGCCATAACGATAATGACACCAAAAATAATGTACAGACAGCCTCTGCCGAATGTTTCCATTGTCAAACGCCTCCTAAGCTTAGGTTTTGCATAGCAAAACCCTCTTCGCAAGCAGCCACTACCAGAAAGTATATTCGGTTAAAACGTTTTTATGGGTTGTATGGTTCCAATATTGTGCTGCAGGAGAGGTCGCGGACAAAAAAATGGCCCACATCGCTGTGGGCCGGTGTCCTAGAACTATATATCAACAGTGGGGTTGATGTCTCTTATTATAAAAAATGAACCTTAACGCAGGATTAAAAATGTTTGTCGGTTTGTTGAAAAACCGAACATGGTAACCTTATCAAATAAGTACTCGGTTTTTCGATTATGTATTCAGATTATGGCATTTTTACGGAACAGGTATGTAAATGATTATATATGCTCGTATAGATTAATTGAGTTTGAGACAAAATAAAATGCACGAAACTAATGAGCAAAGGGGACGAGTACATGAAGAAGTTTTGGACGATTTTTAGTGTGGTTGTTTGCTTAACATTCGTAATGGCTGTACCCGCTTTTGGAGATAACGCGAAGTCGGGCAATGCTGGGCCAGCAACAGAACTGCGCACGGATGTCGAGCGTGGCGTTAATAACACGGCAAGAGCACTCGATGTGAATGACCGCAACAACATGAATGCAAATCAGTATCGTACAAACGCAGCTGATGATAGAGATATGAATTGGAGCTGGCTCGGTTTACTCGGTCTGTTAGGCTTGATCGGTTTAAAAGGCCGTGACCGGGAGCGTACTTGATTTCGTGTTTCTTGAGTGCTGACAGAAGCGGCATGCAACATGAATTTAATGCTTAACTATAGAGCCCCTGCCTTAGGCAGGGGCTCTATATGATGATTGCTGGTGCTACTGGACAAAGCGTCCTTGCTTCGGCACAGCAATTTCTTTGAATTTCTTCGTCAGAAGCGTTAGATTATCTTTCAACGTCTCGCCAAACATCGGTTCACCATGCCCTGTAATAGCCAAGTATGGATCGAGGTCTGCCAGCTTCTTCACGGATTTCTCTGCGGATGCCCAGTCCGTTGTAAAATATTTTGGCGGACCGCTAATTTCCTGCTCCTGCGTCATCACTTTATAAAGCGATTCCTGTTTAACCGTCACAAAAGCATCGCCGGCAATTAACGTGCCGTCCTCCTCGCGAAAGAGCGAGATATGGCCGGGCGTATGACCTGGCGTATGAATGTATTTCCAACCCGGAAGCCCAGGTACCACGCCTTTGTCCGGGAGCGCCTTTACGCGATCGTCAAGATTAATGCCGTCGTGGGGAAAGTAGGAGGACATTTCAGAGATGAGTCCGCCATGTACCGATGGGTCAGCAGGCGGGTAGTCAGACTTTCCGGTCAAGTAGGGAAGCTCCAGCTTATGGGCGTAAACAGGAACATTCCAACGCTCAATCAGTTCAATGATGGCACCAACATGATCAAAATGTCCATGCGTCAAAATAATAGCTTTAGGCGCACAATCGAAACGTTCCTCTGCCTCTTTAATGATCTTCTTCGCCGATCTTGGCATGCCGGCATCGACGAGAACCCAGCCGTCTTGCTTGTTATTCGGATCGCCAATAAAACAAACGTTTACGATTTGGATCGGGTAGCAGTAGATATCAGGTCGATAAGCAAGACCATCTCCACTAGTAAAAGTGGTTATCGGCATAAAAGATTGCTCGAATGAGCTCTCCAAGCTAAGCGCCTCCTTTGTTATCATTCTCCTTTATAAACTGTCCTAATGTCAGGTGCTTATTCTACTCAAAGGCGCAGCAAAGCTTGAAAAATGTATCGGGACCGAATCACGCAGAATGAAATGTAATCAATTGGCACAAGTTAATATTCTATATCAATTAGGAGGAGATCAGGCATGACAAAAAAGGACCATATCCCCAAGTTTCCAGAGTCTTATTGGATCGAATCTTCGCCCGAGTTTCCTACTTACCCCGCGCTCGAGCAAAGCATCGAAGCTGATGCTGTCGTCGTCGGAGGGGGCATCTCTGGCATTACAACGGCGTATTTGCTTGCTAAGGAGGGGCTTAGCGTCGTGCTTGTCGAAGCGGGACGGCTTCTAAACGGTACTACGGCACATACGACGGCCAAAATAACGGCGCAGCATGATTTGATCTATGACGAGCTTATCCACCAGGAAGGAGAAGAGAAAGCATCGTTATATTACAAGGCTAACCATGATGCCCTCCAGTTCATGAAGCAAACGATTGAACAAAACAAAATCGATTGCGGATTTTCAGTGCAGGACGCGTATATCTATACGAATTCGGATGATTACATAAAAAAGCTGGAGAAGGAAATGTCCGCCTACGCCACTTTAGGCATACCGGGAGGCTATGTGGAACAAACGCCGCTGCAAATACCTGCAAAAGCAGCTGTCATTATGCATAATCAAGCACAGTTCCATCCGCTGCAATATTTATCTGCATTAACGCTTAAGTTTGTAGAAGCGGGTGGAAAGATCTATGAAAACACAACAGCCGTAGATGTCGAGCCGGGTATCCATCCTGAGGTTATTACGAGCAAAGGCCATCGCATTGCATGCAAGCATGTCGTATCCTGCACACACTTTCCGTTTTATGATGGGCTGGGCTTTTATTTTGCAAGAATGCATGCGGACCGCTCTTACGTGCTTGGCGTCCATGTTGAGAATAAGTGTCCAGAGGGCATGTATTTAAGTGCTGAGGACCCGAAGCGATCTATTCGTTATGCTGAAACGGCGAAGCAAGGCAAATTGCTGCTTATAGGCGGCCAGAGCCACAAGACGGGGCAAGGGATTTGCACGATCAATCATTACGAAGAGCTGCGAAAATTCGCGGAGACAAATTTTAGGCTGAAGGAAATTGCTTATCGCTGGTCTGCCCAGGATCTCGTTACAGGAGATAAAATACCTTACATCGGCCGTATAACGGCTTCTTCTCCAAACGTGTACCTAGCTACCGGCTTTCGCAAATGGGGGATGACCAATAGTACGGCGGCTGCTCTGCTCATTCGAGATTTAATTATGGAAAAGGACAGTGCGTACGAGGGGCTGTATGCTCCATCGCGCTCGATCGGGCTTGGGACCATCAAAAATCTTATTGTCGACAATGCTGACGTGGCGAAGCATCTTATAGCCGGCAAGCTTGAAATGGTTCACAAGCATCCCAAGGATTTAGCGCCGGATGAAGGCAGTGTCGTTAAGCTTCATGGCAAGAGAGCAGGGGCTTACAAGGATTCCGAAGGAAAGCTGTTCCTTGTGGATACGACCTGCACCCACATGGGATGCGAAGTGGAATGGAATAATGGGGATCGAACTTGGGATTGTCCATGCCATGGCTCAAGATTTACTGTTAGCGGCGAAGTAGTCGAAGGCCCGGCAGAAATACCGCTACTGACCTTGCACCTCTAATTGCGATTGCGACTATTGTGTAGTCCATTTATAGTGAGCCAAAACGAGAGAGGGGAGTATTTGTGAAACAAAAGTGGGATTTAGCTGCCTTAGCATCCATTCCTTTAATTATGACGCTCGCTAACTCTATGTTAATTCCCGTGCTTCCGTTAATGCAGAAAAAATTGCATATCACCTCCGTACAGTCGAGCTTAATCATTACGGTATATGCTGCAGTCTCTATCCTCTGTATACCAATCGCGGGGTATTTGTCGGATCTCTATGGACGGAAAATCATTATAGCGACCGGCCTCTCCATTGCAGCCGTTGGAGGCTTGGTTGCTGGATTAGCTGCATGGTTAATGGATTCTCATGCGTACGCGGTCATCTTGGCAGGCCGATTCATTCAAGGAGTTGGCGCTGCGGGAGCATTTCCGGTCGTCATTCCTTTGGTTGGGGACATGTTCAAGAGCGAGGAGGAAGTAAGCAGCGGGCTGGGTATGATTGAAACCTCCAATACATTTGGAAAAGTACTCAGTCCTGTGTTAGGCGCGGCGCTTGCGCTTGTCGTATGGTTTCTGCCGCTAGCCGTCATTCCGTTCATATCCCTGCTTGCCATAATTGGAGTCATCTTTCTTGTCAAGGAGCCGGAGCGAGATCAGAAAGAGGGTGGCAATCTTAAGCTTTTTTTTCAATCGATTAAACAAATACTCGCTGAAAATGGACGATGGCTGTATGCAACGTTTGCAATCGGCGGTATTGGCATGTTCATCATGTTCGGATTCCTCTACGACTTGTCATCGGTCCTTGAGGATCGGTATCACATTGATGGTATTAGGAAGGGGTTGCTGCTTGCCATCCCATTGAGCGCAATCTGCCTGGCTTCATTCATTACTGGTAAAATCGTTGGTGAAAACAAGGGGAGAATGAAGTGGTTAATCGTCATGGGAATGGCTATCTTAGCAATCATGATGCTGCTATGCGGAGTAATGAGTTCGAAAGGGATCGTTTTTCTTCTTGCCTTCATGTTTGTAAGCGGCGCTGGAATCGGTCTATCGCTTCCTAGCTTAGACGCATTAATAACAGAAGGAATCGAGAAGAAGGAACGAGGCACGATTACCTCGCTTTATAGCAGCGCTCGCTTTATAGGTGTAGCAGCGGGTCCTCCTGTTGCGTCTTTACTTTTGCAAAATGAAGCTTTGTTATTCTACTTGTTTGCCGGGTTCGGAATTCTTTGCTGTTTGCTTGCTTTGCTTGCCATCAAGCCAAGCAACCCGTGAGCTAGCCCGCTGCAGGCAGAGGAAAGAGACCCCGTCACATGGAGCCTCATACCGAGCGCGTATTAAGCCAAAACTGCTATCCGCGTTGCAAAAGGAAATACCCTGATACGTCTGTTGTTTTTTTGCTGACGACAATAACAAAACCGTTCTTCTTCAAACATTTGATAGCAGGGACTAAAAGTGAATTCGGTTTCAGCTTACGGCCGCAGGGTCTAGCGCTGCCAATTACGCGAGAAGCTGTTATTCGACGGGCTGAGCCGGGGGCAAGCGGGTTTCTTGTCCAAGAAACTAATACTAAATCTGGCTCAAGCGGAATACCTACACGAGACATATCGATCACCTCACTTTCAAGAAGCTCTATATATCAAATGCAGATAGGAAGCGGTTTGCTATAAGCTAAAAGCCTTTTTTGATAGATTTGATTGATACTCAGCTAAAAAAAGATTGCTAGATACGATTGCTTTCAACCGACTTAAGAGATGGTGAAAAGGGAAAAGGCCCATGCTATGGGCCTTTTCGGAAATTTTATTTGGGGGTGTTAGCAGCTTGAATGCATGGTGGGCATCCAGAGTCTTTATTAGTAGCCTTTATAACCTCCGAATACGCCACAACTACAAGCAATGATCACCAGCAAGATGAATAGCACCAAAATTGTGCCAATGTTTGTAAAAGAACCACCTACATGACCGGACATTGTATAAATGCACCTCCTTGCGAGTTGAATACTCTGTAATTTATGCATTAAAGTTGATTTGTGCTTGGGTATTTGTCTCGGAGGCATATTATAACGGTTATTGGCCCAAAGACGAAATCTGTTAAAATAGGTACGGCATTCGTAGTATAATGGATATACAATTACTCGATTTCTGAAGGGGAGAATCCACGATGTATAAGACAATCATTTTTGATGTTGACGGCACATTAATCGATACCGAAACAGCTGTAATAGGATCGCTGCAAAAAATGCTTAAAACAGATTACGGTCATCTTGTTGATAAGCAGGACTTGACTTTTGTGCTCGGTATTCCGGGATCGGTATCATTGCCGAAATTAGGAATTGAAGAAGAAAATGTGGATAAGGCTAATGATCGATGGAATTATTTTATGAGAGATTTTTTCAGCTCAATTAAGGTGTATAGTGGAATTCATGATTTGATGGATGCCATTAAGCAAAAAAATGCCGTTCAAGGAATCGTGACTTCCAAGACCAATGAGGAATTAACTAATGATTTTGTACCATTCGGATTAATGGGTTATTTATCATATATAGTTTGTGCGGACGACACGTTAAAGCATAAGCCTAACCCTGAACCATTGTTAAAGTTTTTAGAAATATCGGGCTCTGACCCTGCAGCTTCTATTTACATAGGTGATACGATTTACGATTATGAATGTGCGAGGGATGCTGGCATTGATTTTGGCTTGGCATTATGGGGATGCAAAAATCATGAGAGCATAAATGCAAAGTTTAAATTTGAAAGACCGCAAGATGTAATCGAATTGCTTGGGGAATAGGGAGATAGTCAATACCAAAAGGCCCATAATATGAGCCCTTCGGCAAAGCATGAGAAATGAACGGTTAACGCATGGAGGGGTTGCAATTAGATATTAAAGTTCAAGTACTATTCTTATTAACCGCCGAAGCCGCCAAATCCACAACTGCAAGCGATAATCACCAATAAAATGAAGAGCACAAGAATAAAACCAATACTGTTGTTAGCACCACCAACGAATCCAGACATTAAACATTCACCTCCCAGCATCTTAAGTACCCTGTAAGTTATGCGTGGCGGCTGTTTAGTGATTGGATGTTTGTCACGGTTGCATTTTATCAAGTCCAAATGCCTAGACTTAAAGAGAAGAGAAGTATTTATTCACATGAAGACTTTATAAGACGTGGAAGGAGGGAGGCAAAGAAAGCCTCCCCGTTTATCTCGCCAAATTTACCGATGTTCAACCAAATCGATCGCTCCAAGAATAACGTGGGCAAGACCAAAGCCAAGGACACCGACACCAACAAGTTTGTACTTGCTATTCAGCATTTTTGCACCAGAAGCAGAAACTACAGTTCCAAGAACGGCAGGTATCAAACCTTCGCGCATAAACAGCACTCCTTTTGGTTTTGTTTGGCAAGACATCTTATTGTGCTTCAAAATAATTTTCATATTCATCATCGTCTTTGGAGCTCAGCGGAATCCTAAATCAGAATGTATAAGCGTATGTAAGAGCGCTTGGGAACCAAGCGCTCCATATTGATTAGTAGCCGAAATGTTTACACGGTTTACATGTGCGATGATGCTTTTTTTTGCCGATAACAAGAACTTTTTGACCAGGTTTTACAAATACAACTTTAACGTCTTTCTCTTTGTCTTTTTTCCAGCAGCTTCCGTAACCCATTCAAATCAACTCCTCTTATCAAGATAATATATTATATTCATAAATGATAGATTTGATTGGACATTTGGTTTTTTGGAGGAAATTGGGTATTATGCAGTTCTTATGAGTCAAAGAGATATTTTCTTCATGAAAAAAGAAGAGGTTACCCTCTTCCTTAGATAAGTATGTAAGAGCGCTTGGGAACCAAGCGCTCCATATTGATTAGTAGCCGAAATGTTTACATGGTTTACATGTGCGATGATGCTTTTTTTTGCCGATAACAAGAACTTTTTGACCAGGTTTTACAAATACAACTTTAACGTCTTTTTCTTTGTTTTTTTCCAGCAGTTTCCATATCCCATTCTAATCACCTCCTGCGTTTCAAGATAATCTAGCATATTCACAGATTAATAGATTCGATTGGACAATTGATAGATTGGGGAAAATTGGGTTATACTTCGTGGCGTAAAGCAAAATTATAATAAATCCTTCAATTATACGATGTGAGTAAATTATTTGCGTAAATTTGATCGATGAGGTCATAAATGAATAAACCAACTTAATTTAAAACCAACGTAGAAGAATAGCGCTATCCATCCCCAAAGAAGCAATAAGCGTATTGAACGGGGAATAAGCAGGTACTCCGAATACAATCTAGTAAGTAGACTTTTCACCGAAACCTCTCCCTGGATTCATATGACTTACAAATGTTAGGACAAATTATAAATAAAGTATAGATTATTAAATTGATGGATGTAAATGGGGAGAATGAACGATTGGGTTGTCAGTAGATGGAGTGTAAGAAGGATCTCTTTTATATAGTTATGATATGACCATTTTTTGAGTGCAATAAGTGCCAACTTTATATAGTACCGTGAGAATAGAGTCTAATGTAAAAAGAAATTCAATTATCGCATAGAAACATGTTATTAAGAGCACCATAATTATTGGTCAATACGGGACTAAAACAAAAATATGGGAGGCTCGTGTTATGATAAATCAAAATCAACAACAGTTAGCGGATGATCTTCTGGAAAATCAACAGCTAAAGCAGGCACAACAAGAAGTTCAAGCGGCACATCAACTGCTGCAGGCAGAGAGTCAACAACTGCTAGAGGCGGGGCTTCAGTTGCAAACAGAGACTCAACAAGTCTTACAAGCACAACAACAAGTGAAGCAGGAGCAGCAAGATGTTCAATTGGCACAACAAATACTTCAACAGGCTCAAGCCGATGCAATGGCACTTCAAAACAATCCTCTTCAAGACTCTAATGGTTAGATTAGATGAAATGAAAATGAAATAAGCGAAGATGAATAACGCCTTCAAAAAACGCGAGGCACAAAAAAAAGACCTCAATCCTCTAAGAAATAGAGAATTCAGGTCTTTTTCTTGCTTTATTAATTGTTCATTTAGAGCGCTTGAATGAAAAAGAACTCCACGAAACGATTAGTAATAATGTTTACATGTCCGGTGCTGCTTTTTGCCGATAACAAGAACTTTTTGACCAGGTTTAACAAAAATAACTTTAACATCTTTTTCTTTCTCTCTTTTATTACAGTTACAGTAACCCATTCAAATCATCTCCTCTTCTCAAGTTAATCTACAATATTCAAAGATTAATAGATTTGATTAGACGATTGGCATTTCTATGGAAAATGGGTTTTCGGACTTTTTAATTTATCGTTGTTAATCAAACGGACACAGGAATATGGCATGAAGTTACATGGTATGATAAGAGTTTAAAATATATATTAGTTTTGCATCCATGTAACCATGTAAAACCTAATAGTGCAGGAGGCAATCATGCCGAAGATCACGTGTATAGAAGTTCAAAAGCGAAATAAGGATCGTGTAAATGTATATGTAGATGATCAATTTCTTGTGGGAGTTTCTGCATATGCAGCCGCTAAACATAAGCTTCAGGTGGATCAGGAAGTAGATCCCGTAAAATTGGAGTCTGTTTTGTTTGAAGACGAGCTCGAAAAAGCGAAAGGGTATATTACGAACTATTTGATGAATAAAACGCAACATATCCTAATTGAGAAATTGACCAAAAAGGGATTTGATGAGGCTGTCGTTAAGAAAGCATTGGAATGGGCAAAAAACTATAAATTCGTGGATGACGAAGATTACGCGCGTAAGTTCGCAAAAGACGGGTCGAACCTAAAGAAGAATGGGAAACGAATGATTGCTCAAAAATTAAAACAAAAAGGGGTTGAACAAACGAGTATTGATAAGGCACTTAGTGCAATAACAGAGTCGGATGAACTGGCGTCTGCCGCCAAAGCGCTCAAAAGTAAAATCGAAACCTATAAAAGAAAGACAAAATCAGAACGAGAGTGGAAACAAAAATGTATTCAATTTCTGATGGGGAGGGGTTATGGGTTTGACATCGCAAAAAAAACGATGGAAATGACAACATACGATGAAGATTAATTTAGGAGGCTAGCGCACCCTCCTACTCGATTTAACGAGCAGGATAGTTTAATCAATTAGCGAATAATTAGCGTATGTAATTTGCGAAGTTGTCAGATTAATGTGTTCATCAATTTAATGTTGAATCTTTGTAATAAATCTTCTGAAAATAAATTTTTATTGGAGGAAATATGAAACTGGGCGCATTCTCGGTAAGTTTAAATGTAAAAGACATTCACAAATCAAAATTATTTTACGAAAATCTAGGATTTCAAGTGTTAGGAGGCGATATTACTCAAAATTGGCTCATTCTGAAGAATGAAAGTTGTATAATTGGTCTATTCCAAGGAATGTTTGAAAAGAATATTCTGACCTTTAATCCAGGATGGAATGAAAATGGTGAAAATCTTAATTCGTTTACGGACATTCGAGATATTCAAAAACAGCTTAAAGCAAAAGGAATTAAAATACTGTCTGAAGCAGATGAAACAAGCGAAGGCCCTGCAAGTTTAACAATTGAAGATCCTGATGGTAATCCCATTCTTTTAGATCAACACAGATGAAGTAGAGAATGGAATAGGGATGTGCATTAGAGCATTCAAGCAAGGATGCGTTAAGCTATTTTGCAACGATAGTTTAGAATTGACCGCCTTATGATAGGGCGGTTTTTCTTTTGGTCAGAAATCAACAATCCAGGGATAACTTTAATAACACAGTGTGAAAAATAAGTGTGAAAAATCAGTTCCTATTTTGCAATAAAGTAGAAACGGAAGCAATACATCACTATAATAGTGACTGTTTTGCTTCCGTTTTTAGATTAAACCTTTAATAAATCCTAAATTCCTATTTATGAATTATTTATATTTGTAGAATCTAACGAATGCATATTGTGGATAGTCTAATTGAAGCTGCTTTTGGTCAAGTCTTCCCACTGGAAGATAATATTCATAGGTATTATTAGAATCAATTTTTGTAATTAATCGAAGATCTGATCGATCACTATTTGTTTCGCCTTTTGTGCCTTCTTCAATTACGTTTTTATTATCGACCAAAACTAATAAATGGTCTTGAAGTTCTCCTTGTTGATATGCATAATTTGAATTATTGTAAATTTTTATTTTCAATAATTCATTACCGTCTTTAGTACCATACGACATATTCAAAGGTATAATATTCGTATTAAATTTTGTATCTACATGTTGCTCATTATTCATTTTTTCTAATGGTCCCGTTTGAAAGAATTTCTCATAGTTTAATGAAACGACTTTATTTTTTTTATCCCAGTTTATTGAGATTCCTAACCCATCTGCTATCCATTTGGCCGGCACCATAATACTTCCGTTTTTGTTTACTATGGAAGTATCTAATTTCACATTTTTCCCGTTAATAATTGCCTCCTTTTTATTGAGACTTGCTATGATTGTTAGTTTAGATGTTTTCAATTTGACTGATTTTGCAGTATTATTCCATGTAATTTCGCCATCAAGTACATCTGAAAAAACTCTTAATGGAACTAATGTTCGATTGTTGTCATCAATATATGGCATTGTTCCTTTAAAATATATAAGAAACGCACCATTAAGTTTCAATTTTAATGAATTACTTTGTAATACTCCTGCTGATGCAGTTGACAGAGGAAGTAACAAGAAAAGTATCGCAACCAAGGTTATAATAATTTTTTTATTCATTTTAATACCTCCATTTTATTTATCTTACTAAAAACAATAAACTATCACTCGATTATCTCGAGTGATAGTTCATAATTATGACTCAATCAAGGTAATGTACCTGCTTTTATTTTAATTGTTTCTTCGGCCCAAGATACCCAATCAATTAAAACATTAGAAGTTTGATAACCGCAATGTTCCGAAATATGAGATGCATTCCAAGCTGTCTCAGTTCCAGAAGTTGTACCTATATTAATATTACTCCATTTAGCATTGTTTAAGTAACTACCTGTTGTAAAATCTTGATAACCATCTGTCTGCGCAATTGAAGTAACTCTTTTCACCTGCATATTTGATCCTGTAGGTGTGAAACCCTTTGACGAACTCACATTCCATACCAGTGTTTGTTCAAGAGCTGTTCCATCTTTGGCAGTTCCACTTACATATAATGCTGCTTGGTTATTAGCAGGAACATAAAACTTCATAAATGCGGTTGTTCCCATTTTAAAGTTCGCAGGACTTCCACTATAAATTGAGCCCATTCCAAGTGAAGTCATTGCCCAGGTTTCTTCAGTTGGATAAACTGGGGCAATACCATCACCATAATTTAATGATAGGCCAGCATCTACTTGATAAATTGTAGAGCCAATAGTATTTAATGCACCAACGTACATATAAGCTGTATCCCCTGTAGGTTTTGTTACACCGTTAACAGTCTTTTGCTTAGGAGTCATCACTGCTTCAGTTCCTTTTTCCGGCAAATAAACATACGTGTTTAAACGAGAATATCCTTTTACAGATTTAACTCTACGATATGGACCTGAATTTGCATTTGCACATGCATTAGAAGGAGGTAAATATGATAATGTATTAACAAGACCTGTCTCTTTTGTTATTGTACTTATCTGATCTACATATTCAGGGTTTTTCTTTAACTTACCCTCAGAATCAATTATATTTTTGTATGTCTCTTTATATTCGTTTAATGCTTTCGAACTATTTGCTGTGAAAAATCCATCCTCTTCATTAATGTAAAACACATTCTTACGATCTTCCTTATCGAGATTCTTCATGACATCTCTCAGAATTTTTTTATCTTTCTCTGGTAGAGATGGATCAATATATGTCTTTTCTTCTAATATTTCGCTAGCAGCAGTCACTATACTAGTTGGGATTAATAGGATCAATATTAATAATAACGAAAAATATTTCTTCATGTTATTACCCCTTATTCTTAGTTTTTTTATCCTTATTCCTTAATCTTATAAACAACAAATATAATCCTTCACCTTAAGATATGATAGTTCATTTTGAATCCAACTTTTATATAAAAAAGATATGCGTATACATTCCCTCCTTTTAATGTCAATTTGCTATATTTAACCATCTGTACCTTTTTGATGATAATTTAGGCGAGGCCGCAAAATCAATTAGTATTTTACGAAATGACGTTTGCGTCCCGCAAATTAAACGATGAACAAAAGAAGACTCCAGTGACGCTGGAGTTTATTTTAACTTGAAACCGAACGTGTGTTTGTAATAAAATAAGAACAAATATTCGCATTGGAGTGATGGCCATGATCGAAAACCATATCGGCCGGACAGTACAAATTATATACAATGACCGTAAACGAAATATCTCGATACGTTTAATTCAAGTGCTCTCCGTCCGAAATGGAAAGGTTAGAGCTTTCTGCCTTAGTGCGAATGCGCCACGTGTGTTTAATGTAGAAAGCATAATTGATGTGGAGTTGATTAAACAGCATGCTTGATGATAATGCCAGAAAAGTTTAGATCGTACTTTGGAACACATTTCAACACAAACCTTCCATAATTAATGTGCCATATCTCAGCCAACGATCACAGAGAAGCGAAGATCAGATAATAGATGCAATTAATCTTTTGGTCAAAGAAGGGTTTGTTTTATGGGACAGAAACGCCAATACATTTCAAATCCTCTATTCGAGAGAACATTTGAAACCTAGATCGTCATGAGGATGGAAGAATGAAGAAAGTTTACCGACTAGATCCACAAAGCAACAAAATGTGGTCGAGTAGTAGAATGATGCTGCCTGAGCATGTGGTTGCCATAAACAAGCAGCATCTAGAATGGAGGAAATCGACTTGGCAAAAGCAAAGGGACCAAAACGACCGACGAGGGACGAATTTGAATTAGAGGAATTAGTCGAGCGCCTGGTAGAAGCTCAGCAGGAAGAATTAGAATTAAAATTAATTGTTTGGAATTGGGATCAACCTGTTAATGGGAAAATAACGAAGTTGGACTCCCGAACAAAGACAGTTCATATTGAAAATCTTGGGGACATAACAAAGGTTCCTTTTATGGACATTATGAAGGTTCAGACAAGTGATACTTAATAGAAGAAACATTAAGCCCTTATATTACGTTAGGGGCTTTATTTATTTAAAAATACCGTGTGTAAAAAATGTGTAAAAAAAAATCAAAATCTATCGTATTCTATCGTATTCTCAATTTCGTTTTGTGAAAAAGAAAAACCCGCAATTCCTTTGTACACAAGGGATTTGCGGGTTTATGTAAATCATTAGAATGATATAGGTTGACCTTAATGGCGTCCCGGAAGAGATTATTTGGAACCTAGAAGTTTGTGAATATGAGAGCATTAAGAAACTAGAAGCACAAATGTGATCGAGTAGTGGATAGATCTGATTTGGGTTTCAAAAATTATAACGACAGTTCAACGACAACTACTAAATGGAACAAGACTAAAGTGTTTAAAACCCTTGCTATATAAGGCTTTAAACAAAAAATCGGGCGCCCCTTTCGGGGCGCCCTTTTCATGGGAGAGGAGAAACCGGACGAAGAGCTTATGGGGAAACGTAAGTCTTCTCCGCGGTTGTCTACGACATCTTGCGACGCCGATGAACTTATCATGTCCGGTTTGCTGGGAAATATACATCATCAGACAATTGAATATTTACGTCATTCTTTCGAACGGCTACGTGCCAATCATTTTTTGATAGGCGCCGCTTTATTGTGAAAGGGATTCTATGGTACGATAGGCGGGAATGAGATAGAAGGGGGCAATTGCAGTGAGAGTCATTGCGGGCGAGGCCAAGGGCCGCACGCTGAAGGCTGTGCCTGGCATGAACACGAGGCCGACAACGGATAAGGTGAAGGAAGCTATTTTCAGCATGATTGGACCTTACTTCGACGGCGGAGTAGCGCTGGACCTGTTTGCTGGTACAGGCGGTTTGGGCATAGAAGCTTGGAGCAGAGGCATAGAGCGTACTGTGTTTGTTGATCGGGAAAATATAAGCATCGATATTATTCGTCAAAATGTTCAAGCGGCGAATATGGGCAGTGCTGCTGAAATTTATAGGAATGATGCGGAGCGCGCATTGAAAGCGCTAGCGAAGCGGGGGCAGAAGTTCCGGCTTGTTTTTCTTGACCCGCCATACAAAATGGTCACGATGGATAGTCTGATAGCACAGCTCGTTGAGAAACAGATGCTGGAGCTGGATGCGATTATAGTCGTTGAGCATGACGCCGCTCACCGGTATTCGGAGCAGCTGGACCATTTTGACCAGTTGAAGCATGCGAAATACGGGGATACCGCCGTGTCCATATATCAATATAACAGCCTAGATAGCTGCGACGGGAGTGAAGCTGATGTCAACGAATAAACAAGAGCGAGTAGCCGTTTACCCAGGTACCTTTGATCCTGTTACTTATGGTCATCTGGACATTATTCGCAGATCCGCGAAGCAATTTGATCGGCTCATTGTAGCCGTTTTGAATAATTCAAGCAAAAATCCATTGTTCAGCGTTGATGAGCGCAAGGCGCTTCTTGCAGAGGTTACGCGAGATATTCCGAATGTAGAGATCGACAGCTTCAGGGACCTGCTCGTTCGTTTCATGAAATCCCGGCAGGCAAACGTTATTATTAGAGGGATTCGCTCAGTAACCGATTTTGAATACGAGCTGCAGCTCGCTTCGACGAACCATTTGCTCGATAATGAAATTGATACGATGTTTATGATGACAAACCCTAAATATTCATATTTAAGCTCCAGCATCGTAAAAGAAATCGCCCAGTTCCATGGGGCTGTGCATGAGCTGGTACCGCCGGTTGTGGAGACGCAATTAAGGGAGAAATACAAACCCAAAAATTAAACGAATTTTCTTAAAAAGTTATCCTATCACTTATAATGTTCGGTCAGCGCGGCGATACGGCAGCAGTATGATGGATAAGATGAGTCCGAAGAGGGCCAGGAGCACGCATGCCGATATGGAGAACTGCCATAATAACGGCAAATCACCGGCTTTGACAGCAACGGCAACAGCTTGATCCGGCGTGTTGGACGTGTCTGTGAAAGTCGGTCTGGCGCTAGGAGCAAGCAGAGGACTCAGCAGCGTGGTGATCGGCTTCCAGAGCAGCAGTATAAATAGGAGAGCGTGCAAGGCGTGAGCAATTCTCCATGCGACGAATGGGAGCAGCTTGAGATCCGTTCCAGTAATCGAATAGCCCGCTTGCAAAATACCGCTGAGACCGCTCCATGCAAGTACGGCAGCGATCGCGGCGGCGTTGCCAATCGATCCGGCTCCAGGCGCATCCCATATAGCTGCTGCGTAAGCGCCTAAATGACCTTCAAATAAGGCTTGGCTGATGAAGCTGAGTCCGGCTTTAGCTAGAAGCGGGGACAGCAGCGGCTCTGACAATTTAGCAAGAACTGCGGCGAAAATCATAAAGCCGCCGATCATCATAAGTTTTTGAACGCTGGCTGCGACGGAATCGCCAAGCGCCTTGCCAAAGGTGCGGCCATCCTGCTCCCTGCCGATGCGAAGCGCCTCAGCAGCTCTCTGAAGCATACCGCCCTTTTGCTCTGAACCGTTTGCGTTCGCTGACGTAACAGGCGTGTCTACATCCTGCCCTTTACGGCTGATCAGTGTCATTAGAAGCATCAGCCATAATGCGGAAATCCATACAGCAGCAGCGATGATTGCACCAACAATGGGCTTATGCAGAAAGCCAGCGCCAACGACGACGAGCATGAACAATGGGTTAGGCATGTGGGCAAGGGCTAGCAATCGCTGGCCCTGTTGTTTTGAGACGAGACTTTTTTTGCGCAAAGAGGCCACCGCTTCCGCGCCAGCAGGGTAACCTCCCATCCAGCCTAAAACGATAGCAATCGCTGCTTCCCCGGGCAGCTTGAACAATTTGCTCATTACTGGCTGGAGCAGCGATCCAATGGCGTTCGTAAGGCCGAAGGCGGCAATGAGTTCATACAATACGAGAAACGGCAGCAAGCCGGGAAATACGATGTTCCACCACACGGTAAGTCCTTGCAAGGAGGATTGAAAAGAAGCATCCGGCTGGAGGATGATAGATACGACAAGCAATACGGACAGGAACGCTAACAGAACCGTTTTAGCCAAGTGCTGCTCAACTCCTTTCATACGCTGGTAAAAAAGAATAAACGTGTCATTTAGATAAACGCCCTGATGTCAGGAGGAAATGGACAATCCTATACGTTAAATAGTACGCATGCATAACGATTGATAGACCATATGAGAGTGCATGTCCATGAGTAGAAGCTGTTTCCGGCATTTCAGAAATAGAAATTGGGGGCTTGAAGGGGAGTGGCGGATGCAAAAGCAACGATCTGATTTGCGCAGAATGGCTATGATTGCGGTATCGACCGCGGCATTAATGTGGGTGTTATTGTATGCGCCGACGCCTTATGTCGTTTATGAACCGGGAATTGCTGTACCCGTTAAGTCAATGGTCTCGATTGAAGAGGGCGATCGTCTGGGCGAAGGTTATTTTTTGCTGACAGCGGTAAAATTAACGGAGCCGAATTTTTTACGAGCTTTCTCGTCAATGCTCAATTCAAATATGGAGGTCCATCTTAAACGGGACGTGCTGCGAGGTTATTCGAAGGAGCAATATGCTGAACGTCTGAATGTGATCATGGAGGGCTCGCAAAATAATGCGATCGAGGCAGCTTACCGCTACGCAGGCCTGCCCTATGAGAGCAAGCTGGACGGTTTAGTAGTGTCTGACGTTGTTGTGAAGGATCAAGCCGATTCCGGCTCGTTTCAAGCGGGAGACAAGCTTCTAAGCATAGCTGGCGGACAGCTGATTGACAACACGGATGATATGATTGACATGCTGCAAGCGCTCAGCAAGGATAAGCCGATCCAGATCAACATCGACCGCAGCGGAGAAAAGCTAAGCGTAAATTTCTCGGCCAATGCTTTTCATTCAGACATGTCGGATGAGCAGCTCATGGAGGCGCTTGGCATTAAGAGCTTAACTGAGCTGCGCAGCTTAGTGCCAGCGGATCGCGATAACCGTCTTACCATAACAGCGGGGGATATCGGCGGTCCATCGGCTGGTCTTGTCTTTGCTCTTCAGTCATTGGATCTGCTTACGAAAGGCGATCTATCGGGCGGCCATCGCATTGCGGCGACAGGTACGATTACAATTGACGGGAAAATTGGCGCGATCGGCGGCATCAAGCAGAAAATTGTAATTGCAAGCGAAGAAGGCGCTCAGCTGTTTCTGGCGCCTGCCGATAATTTTGAGGCTGCAAGCGCCAAAGCAAAAGCGTTAGGCACCTCGATGAAGGTAGTCAGCATCGGTACGCTGCAGGAAGCGATGGACCAAATACAAGCCTTCCATGCTGCAAATGCCCAATAATTTTCCAGGCCGCAACCTATTCGAGCGCAATCGGTTTATCCGTATAGTCGCGGAACAACGGCTGCGGGGCAGATGTCTTGGAAACACCGAGCATATAGACGCTGCTTGCTTGCGTGTCAAGCTCTAGGAAGCGCAAAGGCTTAGGCGGCCTTGCAGCGCTTAGCAGCACGGGCAATGAAGCGGATTTTCGCATACGGCGCAATAAATGCTTGCCTTTTTCCGTAAAACCGAGCACTCTTATATATTCAACACCCGATGCGAGCTTTTCTTGTGTGAGGTCGGCTTTGCTATGTCCAAGCAGAATGGCGAGCAGCGCGCGTTGAAGCTTCGTTCGCGTGTAGCGCTTCGTTTTCAATGCTTCCAATAGGTCTTCGAACTCTCGTGACGCCAGCTTCGGAAGAGCGTTCAGCAAACGATGCTCCAAGCCCTCTGATATTTCATGGATTTGTGCTAGCTCCGCCGGTGAGCGAGTGACAATGGCATGCAGCAAAGCGTCGGTAAACGGCTCCCAACTGATCGGGCAGCGGCCTGCCGACCATTCCTGCTGCAGAATGCGATAGGTTGTCTCTGGAACGTAAGCACGGGCTTCCCTAAGCGAGCGCTGCTCCAGCAGCAGCTTGCGAATCGCAGTCGCACTTGCGATCAGGCTGTCGGTGGGCGTATCCTGATTATATTGCGCTTTCTCTCGGGTGATGGTGAAGGGCTCCATTTTGCCGCCTAGCCGTTTCAAGGCAAGCAAATAGTGTAGCGCTAATGTATGATTAGGAAGCGAGAACGGGAAATTAGCAGCAGAAGCATATCCTAGCTCCGACAAATAGGCTGTTATGGCGCTGGAGTAAGCGCTTGGGTAGCTGATGCCTGTTTGAAGCTGCTGCTTCAAGAGCGCTTTGAAGGGCTGCGGCTCGTTTGCAACGATCTCGGCTGCCAGCAGCAGCGGCTCAAGCTCGCCGTATTCCGTTCCGAAGCAGAAGCTGTCAACGACGCCTGTCGCTTCAAGCAGCGATACTGCGCCATAGGCGAACCATTCGGCAGCTTGCGTCGCGTAAGCGACTGGCAGCTCGATTACGAGATCGCAGCCACCCTCAAGCGCCATGCGCGTTCTTGCCCATTTGTCGAGCAGGGCAGGCTCGCCTCGCTGAAGAAAATGGCCGCTCATGACAGCAACGACTGCGTCAGCTTGCGTTATTTTACGTGATTGTTGCAAATGATACAAATGACCGTTATGAAACGGGTTGTACTCGACAATAAGTCCGACTGTGCGCATTCACTTGGGTCCTCTCTCTGTTAAATGTTGGTTGTTTCACTATAGCATAGAGAAGGCGTTCAATCACGGACTGCTCAAAGACTTATGGAAAAGCAGTGTGAAAATGTTGACAAAACGGTAGTCTGATAGATATAATAATCTTTGTTTGTTTGGGGTGATCTGATGCAGTTTCATATTCAAGAAACAATGTCCAAAGGGTTAAAAACGACAATCGACGAACAGTTGGAAGTCAGTGACCTTTTTAAAGGACGCCAGGATGTTTATCGTACGGGACCGCTCCATGTATCGCTTCAGGTAACTGGGCATGAAGGATTCATTGAAGTCGACGGCAAGCTTGCCATCGATCTCGAGCTTCCTTGCTCGCGTTGTCTCGAACCGGTGAAGGACCATACGGTTATTCGATTCTCGGAAGTATTCAAACGGCCTTCGGATACCGAAGAGAACGATGAGGATATGGAAGAGGAAGAGAATGACTTCATTGAGGTGAATGGAGAAAGACTGGACTTGAGGCCTTATGTGGAAGAAGCGCTTCAATTGTTCATGCCTTTTGCACCGCTTTGTAGCAATGACTGTAAAGGTCTCTGTCAGACTTGCGGACAGAACTTAAATGAGCACAAATGCAGCTGTTCGAACGAGAAGATTGATGTTCGTTTTGCAGCGCTAAAGGATCTATTTAAGGAATAAGCGTAATGTTGATTGAATTTTTGAAGGAGGTGTTAAATATGGCAGTACCTCAGCGTAGAACATCCAAGACTCGCCGTGATAAACGTCGTACGCATTTCAAACTTGCAGTACCGGGCATGGTGAAGTGTGAGCAATGCGGAGAGTTGAAATTGGCTCACCACGTATGCAAAGTTTGTGGATATTACAAAACAAAAGAGATCATTTCCCAATAGTGGATTGATGTCAGAAATAGCACTTCATCAGTGATGAGGTGCTATTTTTTGCTGTAATAAGGCGAGGCTCCAATCATGGAATACTCGAGAAGCCTTATATCCTTAAGCTACATTGCGCTCGGGCGTATTTTTTTATATACTTTATTAGTACCAGGTGATAATATCAAGCA
The DNA here is from genome assembly GCF_056786335.1 of Paenibacillus sp. Y280. NCBI lineage: Bacteria > Bacillati > Bacillota > Bacilli > Caryophanales > Paenibacillaceae > Paenibacillus > Paenibacillus sp. Y280. The sequence continues at coordinate 284,069 of NZ_JBXCIW010000002.1, read as the reverse complement.
GCATACATATACTAATCGTACTGGTGCCTTAAACGGCTAAGGCGCAATAAGAATCGTTTATGTCACTATACGGTAAAAGGTGGTGCCGAACATCGAACGAATGCCCAAACGGCAGCGGCATCAGCAGCTTGCCAGACACATTGATGAAAATCCTTTTATAACCGATCGGGAACTCACGCGACTGCTGAAAGTAAGCATCCAAACGATTCGGCTTGACCGAATGGAGCTTGGTATTCCGGAGCTTAGAGAGAGACTTAAGCTCATGGCTGAACGTTCTTATGATTCCGTTCGATCGTTGCCATTGCATGAGGTAATCGGTGACATCGTCGATCTGGAATTGGACAAGAGCGGTATCTCGGTGTTCGAGATTCGCGAGGAGCATGTATTCTCCAGGACCGGAATCGCAAGGGGCCATCACGTATTTGCACAAGCGAATTCACTGGCAGTTGCTATTATAGATGATGAAATTGCGCTAACCGTAACAGCGGACATCCGATTCATTCGCCCTGTTAAGCTCGGGGAGAAATGTATTGCCAAGGCTTACGTTCGTTCTATCTCGGGCGAAAGAAGCAAGGCGAAGGTAGAGCTGTTTACGTATGTTGGCGATGAAATGGTGTTCCAAGGTAATTTTGTAATTTTTCGGTCCGCGGGAGACACAGATACTGAAGGAGGCAACGAACGTGCGGATCGCTATTGATGCTATGGGCGGGGATAACGCTCCAAGCTTAATTGTGCAGGGAGCGCTTGAGGCGGCGGCGCAGTGGCCGGATACGGAGCTGCTGCTCGTCGGCGATACGTCTGTCATTGAACCGCTCATGAAGGGGCAGAAGCCTGCGAACATAACCATTTGTCATGCGGATGAGGTTATCGGTGCCGATGACGAGCCGGTTAAAGCGGTGCGCCGCAAGAAAGGGGCCTCCATGGTTGTTGCCGGGCAGCTCGTTCGCGAGAAGCAAGCGGATGCGATGCTCTCTGCCGGCAACACAGGCGCTCTGATGGCAACGGGACTTCTTGTTGTCGGAAGAATGGATGGCATTGAGCGTCCGGCGCTTGCGCCTATGATGCCAACGATGGACGATGTCGGCATACTGACGCTTGATTTGGGAGCGAACATGGACGCAAAACCGGAGCATTTGCTCCAATATGCGATTATGGGCAGCATCTACCGTGCTAAAGTACACGGCCTAGAGAAGCCGAGGGTTGGCCTTCTGAACGTCGGTACCGAAGCGATGAAGGGAAACGAGATGTCCAAAGCGGCATATGCTTTGCTACAGCAGGCGCCGATTCATTTTATCGGGAATGTCGAGGCTAGAGATGTTCTCAACCGCAATTGCGATGTGCTTGTTTGCGACGGCTTTGCCGGCAATATTATGCTGAAAGCGATGGAAGGCGCGGCGGGTACGATTTTTACATCGCTCAAGAATGCTTTCGGTCAGTCGTTATTGACAAAGCTTGCAGCGGCGATCATGATGCCGAATCTGCGTTCATTGAAGAAAAGAATGGACTATAAAGAGCATGGCGGCGCTCCATTGCTTGGCCTGAACGGCCTCGTCGTCAAATGCCACGGCTCATCGGACGCTCTTGCCGTTAAGAACGCAGTAAGGCAGGCGCGAAGCGCTATCCAAGGTCAATTGATCGAAACGATAGCAGCAGAAATAAACGGGAAGTGAGAGTGCGAAATGAGTTTGCATCCTGTAGGCATTATCGGAACAGGCAAATATGTTCCAGAACGCATTTTAACAAATAAAGAGCTAGAAGCTATGGTAGAAACGAACGACGAGTGGATCGTAACGCGCACAGGCATCAAAGAACGCCGCCTTGCGTCCGCTCAGGAAGCGACGTCAGACCTCGCGCTGAATGCTTCGCTTAAAGCAATTGCTGCGGCTGGATTAACACCGGAAGATATTGATCTTATTATTGTTGCTACGATTACTCCCGATATGTTTTTTCCATCGACAGCATGCTTGCTTCAAGATAAGTTAGGCGCCAAAAAAGCTGCCGCATTTGACCTCTCTGCCGCTTGCTCAGGCTTTATTTACGGACTGGCTACTGGATCGAGCATGGTAGCCAGCGGCATGTACAAGCATGTGCTTGTCGTAGGCGCTGAGACGCTGTCCCGCATTACAGATTACACGGACCGCAATACATGTATTTTGTTTGGAGACGGCGCCGGCGCTGTAGTGCTCGGTCAGGTTGAAGAGGGCCGCGGCTTCCGTTCGTTCCAGCTTGGCGCAGACGGCAGCGGCGGAGAATTGCTGAAAGTATCGGGTGGAGGCTCCCGCATTCCGGCGACGGAGGAGAGCATACAGACGAAGCAGCACTACATTCATATGGCAGGCAATGATGTTTTCAAATTTGCCGTTCGAATTATGGGAAGCGTGGCTGAAGAAGCGCTGCTTAAGGCTGGACTTGAGAAGGATGATATCGATCTTCTTGTGCCGCACCAAGCGAACATCCGCATTATTCAATCTGCTTTGAACCGTCTTAATCTGTCAGAGGATAAAGCGATGATTAATCTTGATAAGTATGGCAACATGTCCTCGGCTTCCATTCCGGTTGCGCTCGCCGAAGCGGTGGAGCAGGGCCGTTTGAATGATGGAGACAAGCTGGTGCTCGTTGGTTTTGGCGGCGGCTTGACTTGGGGCGCTTCGGTGCTGGTTTGGTAGTATTTGTACTTACGCAGCTTATCTCTATAAAATAAGTCGTGGTAAGCTTTCCTATCGGCTTACATTACAACGCGCTGACAAGCTCGGTTGCCACTTTAGTGGTACAAGCTATTGACATGCGCAAGGGGGAAACACTTTGAGTAAAACAGCATTTGTTTTTCCAGGACAAGGCGCTCAGGCAGTCGGGATGGGCAAAGATGTGTATGAGGCTTTTGATCGTTCAAGGTCGATCTTTGAGCAAGCGGATGAAGCGCTTGGCTTCTCCCTAAGCAGCATTATATTTGAAGGACCCGATGAGGCGCTTAAACAGACAGCCAACACCCAGCCTGCATTGCTTACCGTCAGCGTTGCCCTTCTTGAGGCGCTTGCGGGACGCGGCTTGAAGCCTGATTATGTTGCGGGCCACAGCTTGGGCGAATACAGCGCGCTTGTCGCAGCTGGCGTATTGTCTTTCGAGGACGCGGTCCGTACGGTTCGCGCGCGCGGACAATTTATGGAGCAAGCCGTTCCGAGCGGCCTTGGCGCAATGGCGGCAGTGCTTGGCGCGGAGCGCGAAACGCTCGCAGCGCTTTGTGCGGCTATTACAGCTGAAGGATCTGCTGTCGAGCTGGCCAATGTGAACTGCCCTGGTCAAATCGTAGTCTCAGGCACGGCTGCAGGCGTTCAAGCGGTTGTAGAGCGCGGCAAGGAGGAAGCTGGAGCGAAGCGGGTACTTCCGCTTGAAGTAAGCGGTCCATTCCACTCTTCGCTGATGAAGCCTGCTGCGGCTAATCTTCAAGAGACGCTCGCAACTATTGATATGAAGAATGCGTCTGTTCCTGTTGTAGCTAATGTAACAGCAAATGCAGCTACTGCAGCAGATGAGATTCGCTCATTGCTCGTAGAGCAGGTTTATTCACCCGTGCTTTGGGAAGATAGCGTGCGTTATTTGATTCTGCAAGGCGTAGACACGTTTGTAGAAATCGGATCAGGCACGGTGCTTGCCGGCTTGATCAAGAAGATCGACAAAAACGTTCGTGTCATTTCGATAAACAGCATCTCTGCGCTTGAAGCGCTGTAGAAGATTGATCATTAGGGTGGAGGGGATAGCATGTTTGCCAGCTTGGAAGGGAAGAAAGCGCTCGTAACCGGAGCGTCGCGCGGAATAGGCAGATCGATTGCAATTGCACTTGCCGAGGCAGGCGCAGATGTAGCGATTAACTACTCCGGCAGCGAGGCTGCGGCAGCAGAAACGGCACAAGCCGTTGAAGCGATTGGTAGACGCGCATTAGTCATCAAAGCTAATGTCGGCAAAGTGGACGAGTTTGAAGCGATGGTCAAGGAAGTCATCGAGCAATTCGGAGCTGTAGACATTTTGGTGAATAATGCGGGTATTACTAGAGATAATTTAATCATGCGGATGAAGGAGGACGAGTTCGACCAAGTCATTGAGACGAACCTAAAGGGCGTTTTCAATGGCATTAAGGCGGTTACTCGTTCGATGATGAAGCAGCGTTCCGGCCGCATCATTAACATTTCTTCAGTTGTTGGTGTGCTCGGAAATCCGGGGCAAGCCAACTATGTTGCAGCGAAAGCTGGCGTAATTGGCCTGACGAAGGCTAGTGCCCGCGAGCTTGCTTCACGCGGCATTACCGTTAACTGCGTAGCCCCTGGATTTATTCAGACCGAAATGACGGATAAGCTTCCGGAAGAAATGCGCCAATCTTTGTCCGGCCAAATTCCGCTTGCCCGTCTCGGTGATCCGAGCGACATCGCAAATGCGGTCCGTTTTCTTGCTTCAGATGCTTCAGCCTATATGACTGGACAGACGATTCATGTGGACGGCGGCATGTATATGTAGCACCAAATAATTCTGTTAAATGGAATTAAGACGGTTACGTATGGCATTTTATCTTTAATTCTCGTATAATACCATGGAGGAGGTGAACCGGATGTCCGAAGTAGTAGATCGCGTAAAACGTATCGTCATCGACCGACTAGGCGTAGACGAAGCGGAAGTTACACTAGAAGCTTCATTTAAAGATGACCTCGGCGCTGACTCTCTTGATGTCGTTGAATTGGTCATGGAGCTAGAAGACGAGTTTGATATGGAAATTTCAGATGAAGATGCTGAGACAATCACCACTGTGGGAGAAGTAGTTAAATACATACAATCTCATACGTAAAATGGACAAGTCCCGTTTATGACAAACGGGACTTCTCTCCATCTAGGTGATCTCCAATATTTACGATTATGCACCTCGTTATAGCTTGATATACGCAACGACTTTATACCTCCTTATATTTCGAGCGTAAAGGCTCACTCCGTTCACGAACGGCATAGCTTGGATTTACCGAGAAATATAAGCAGGGTATACGCATCACTTTAACATCGACTAATATTTGACAAGATGATGCAGCTTGCACATCTATATTGCAGGACATAGAGGTGAATCGAATGAAACAAAGAGTTGTCGTTACGGGCATGGGGGTTATTACTTCGCTCGGTTCCGATTTGGAGCAATTCTGGGGTAACCTGCTTGAAGGAAAATCCGGGGTATCGGTTGTTGAGGCTTTCGATTTCTCAGAATACCCAACACGTATTGCCGCTGAAATAAAAAATTTTAATCCCGAAGATTATGGTTTGGATAAAAAAGAAGCACGCAGAATGGACCGCTTCGTACAATTTGCAGCTGTAGCTAGTCAACTGGCGGTAAAGGATGCAGATTTGCAAATTGGTCAAAATGCAGACGCTGAGCGCGTTGGCGTTATGGTTGGATCCGGTATCGGCGGACTTGGCACATGGGAAGACCAGCACAACATTTTGCTGGAGAAGGGTCCTAAGCGCGTCAGCCCGTTCTTTATTCCTATGATGATCGCAAACATGGCATCAGGCCAAGTATCGATGCTAACCGGCGCAAAAGGCCCGAACAGCACGGCAGTTACGGCTTGTGCAACAGGAACGCATTCGATTGGCGATTCGTTCAAGCTGATTCAGCGAGGCGATGCCGACGTGATGATCGCAGGCGGTGCGGAAGCGACGATTAGACCGACGGGTATGGCGGGCTTTTGCTCGATGCGCGCGATGTCTGTTCGCAATGACGAGCCGGAAAAAGCAAGTCGTCCGTTCGATACGGACCGCGATGGCTTCATTATGGGAGAAGGCGCTGGCGTGTTGGTTCTGGAATCGCTTGAGCATGCGCAAGCACGCGGAGCAAAAATTTATGCAGAGGTCATTGGCTACGGCATGAGCGGCGACGCTCATCATATGACTGAGCCTGATCCTGATGGCGCAGCTCGCTGCATGGTGAAGGCGCTAAAGGATGCTGGCATCGAGCCTTCAGAGATCGATTATATCAATGCGCATGGCACATCGACTCCGGTCGGCGATCGTTCGGAAACGAAGGCAATCAAGAAAGCATTTGGCGATCATGCATATAAAGTAGCGGTGAGCTCGACAAAATCGATGACAGGTCATTTGCTTGGTGCTGCCGGCGGGGTTGAAGCTGTTATTCTAGGCCTTACGCTCAAAAACGGCATCATAGCTCCGACCATTAATTTGGACAACCAAGATCCAGAATGCGACCTTGATTACGTTCCGAACAAACCGCGTGAAGCGAATGTGAAGACAGCATTGTCTAACTCATTTGGCTTCGGCGGCCACAATGCCTCGATCGTGATGAAAGTTTATGAAGCGTGATTCCTTTTATGAACTGCAGCAGCGGCTGCAGCTCAGTTTTAAGCGGACGAAGCTGCTGAGACAGGCCTTTACCCACACCTCTTATGTGAATGAACATAAGCGCGGGTCTGCTCAGGACAATGAGCGTTTGGAGTTTCTGGGAGATGCTGTTCTGCAGCTGCTTGTGTCGGAATATTTGTTTGCATCTTATCCGCAGCGTCCAGAAGGCGAGCTGACGAGAATGCGTGCATCGATCGTCTGCGAGCCATCCTTGGCACAATTCGCGGATCGTTTAGAACTCGGCTCTCACGTGCTTCTAGGCCGCGGTGAAGAACAGCTGGGAGGCAGGCAGCGCCAGGCGCTGCTTGCAGACTTGTTTGAGTCTTTTGTCGGCGCGATCTTCCTTGATGCGGGCATAGAGCAAACGAGAGCATTTCTGAATGAGCATATGTTTCCATTCGTTGAATCTAACGATTACGGCCTGCTCGTAAAGGATTCCAAGTCGAAGCTGCAGGAGCGCTCGCAGCATCATGGGCTTGGCGCTGTTGAATATCGCATAATTGAGGAACGCGGACCTGCGCATGACCGTGAATTTGTCGTTGAAGTATATCTCGGGGAAGAACGCTTTGGCGTTGGAAGCGGGAGAACGAAGAAGGAAGCGGAGCAGCGTGCTGCGGCTGAAGCATGGCGTACGCTATCGCAAGAGCAAGTTTAGTCAGCGAAGAGAGTGTCCAGGACAGGCCAATTGGCCTCCGGACGCTCTCTCTTTTTTTAAAGAACAAATATTGCGAAAAACAACGAAAGTCGATTGGGCGGGGGTTGTTTTTAACCGCTGTAATGGTTATCAAGGCCTAGAAATTGTGGTACAATGAGGGGTGAGGTGAAAACCAAGACATGTTTCTGAAACGGATTGAATTATCAGGCTTTAAGTCTTTCGCCGATCGAACGGAAATGGAGTTTGTTACCGGTATCACTGCGGTGGTAGGGCCAAACGGCAGCGGTAAAAGCAACATTTCGGACGGCATACGATGGGTGCTGGGGGAGCAAAGCGCGAAAAGCTTGCGCGGCGGCAAGATGGAAGATATTATTTTTGCCGGCAGCGACGCTCGCAAAGCTGTTAATTACAGCGAAGTTTCGCTTACCCTCGACAACGCAGATGGTGCGCTTCCTCTCGAATACAATGAGGTAACCGTAACGCGGCGCGTACACCGGAGCGGCGATAGCGAATATTTGATAAACAAGCAGCCATGCAGGCTAAAAGATATTACCGAGCTATTCATGGATACCGGTATCGGTAAAGAGGCTTATTCCATCATTGGACAAGGCCGGATTGAAGAGATTTTGAGCACGCGCTCGGAGGACCGCCGCGGTATTTTTGAGGAAGCCTCAGGCATCGTCAAATACAAGTCGCGCAAGCGCGAGGCGCAGAGGAAGCTCGATGAAACCGAGACGAATTTGCTCCGCATACATGATCTTGTTACAGAGCTGGAGGATCAGGTTGGTCCGCTGCGCAAGCAGTCCGAGAAGGCCATTCATTTCAAGGCGCTTAAGGAGCAGCTCAAAACAAAAGAAATATCCATGTACGTACATAACATAGAACAAATCCACGGGACATGGACGGAAGCGAACGGCAAGCTGGAGCGCTTGACACAGGAGCAGCTTCAGTTATCCACTGTTGTCAGCAAGCATGATGCGCATTTGGAGAAGGATCGCCAGCAGCTGCGGGAGCTTGAGCAGGCGCTGGATCAGCTTCATGAATCGATGCTGCAGATTAGCGAGGATTTTGAGAAATGCGAAGGCTACGGCGAGGTTTTGAAAGAACGCAAGCGTAATTTGGAGCAGAATAAGCGGCAGTTGGAAGAATCCATAGCGGCGCAGGATGCCAGAATTGGCACGATGACGCAGGAGGAAGCGGAATTCCGCAGCCGTGCAGCTGCGCTTCAATTGCAGCTTGCCGATCTTCGCGCGAAAATCTCCGAAGAGGAAGCTCGCTTGCTCGGCGTTGCAGGCGGAGCGGTTGCTGATGCAGAGGAGACGCTTAAGAGCGAGCTGCTCGAGGTACTCAGCGCAATGGCTCAGCATCGCAATGAAATCAGGTACGCGGCACAGCAGCAGGAAACACTGCAGCGGCGTATGGTGCGAATTAGCGAGGATGAGACAAAGTGGCTGGAGCAGCAGGAGCGACTGGATGAGAGACGCTCGGAGCTAGCGGAGGCGCTTGAGTCTACGCTTGCGCGGCTTGAGCAGGCAAGAAGCAAGACGCTTGCCGAATCCGAGCAAACGAGAGCGATTTCGCAAAGTCTGGAAGAGGTTACGCTAGCGATTCGGAAGTGGGAGCAAAAGCTCGACAGCCATGTTTCGAGGCGCGATACGATGAAGGAAATGCAGGATGCGCTGGATGGATTCATGCAAGGCGTTAAAGAGGTGCTCAAAGCTTCAAGGCGCGGCAACGGAGGCATCAGCGGCGTCCATGGGGCAGTAGCAGAGCTTGTGCGAGTGCCAGAACGGATTGAGACAGCTGTTGAGACTGCGCTCGGCGGCGCTTTGCAGCATATCGTCATGGAGGATGAGAAAACGGCCCGTACCGCGATCGCCTTCCTGAAGCAGCGCCAGCTTGGACGGGCAACCTTCCTGCCACTCGATGTCATTCGTGGGAGACAAGTGCCTGAGCATGACAAGCGGACTGCGGAGTCTATTGAAGGCTTCGTCGGCGTTGCGGCTGATCTGGTCAGCTCGGATTCACGTTATTCTGCAATCGTCAACAATTTGCTTGGCAACGTTTTGCTTGCAGAAACGCTTGAGCAAGCGAATCGCATCGCATCGAAATGCCAATACCGCTACCGTGTCGTCACGCTTGAGGGCGATATCGTCAATGCGGGCGGATCGATGACGGGCGGCAGCTTGCAGAAGAAGGGCGCCAGCTTGCTTGGACGTCAACGTCAGATCGACTCGCTGGATAAAGAAATTGCTGATTCCAGCAGCATGGTTGAGCAGCTGCGCAGCAAGCTAAGCGATTTGCGCAAGGAGCATTCGATACGCACGCATAACATTGAGGAGCTTCGCGCTGAAGGCGAGAAAAGCCGCATTGAAGAGCAGCAAATCAGAGCCGAGCTGCAGCAGCTTCACAATGAAGCGAAGCATTTGGATGAGCAGCGGCAGCTATATTCGGCGGACCGCAATACGCATTTATCCGAGCAAAAGGATGTTCAGGCTGCGACTGCGGCGGCAGAGCTTCGGCTAGAGCAGCTTGTGGTAGACGAAGCAAGGCTGCAGGAAGCGATTCGCATGGCGGAGGAACGCCGCAAAGCGAGCGAATCCGCTAAGGAAGAGCTGCAGGGTCAGCTTACCGATATTAAGATCGCAGCAGCTAAGACGGATCAGGAAAAGCAATCGTTCGAGGACCAATCGGCGCGGGTTCGCGCTGATATTCAAAGGGCGAAGCAGGAGCTGGAAGGGCTGCGCTCATTATCTGTCCAGCAAGAGGAAGAGATTGCAAGACATGCGAATGAGACGGTTCAGCAAATCGAGCAGCTCAATCACCTCCGCATTAAGAAGCAGCAATGCGCGGAGCAGACGGATCTGAAGCGATCCGCGCGTGCACAGCGCATTGCCGAGCTCGATTTGGGCGAGAGTGAGACGAAGGAGCAGCGGGCTCAGCTAAGACAAGTCGAGGAGCAAATGAGGCAAACCGAAATCGCTGCTAACCGTCTGGACGTTGAGCTCGACAATTTGCTTCGCAAGCTTAGCGAGGAATACGAGCTGAGCTATGAGCTGGCCAAGGAGCAGTATCCCGTTCCGGAGGATGTTCTTGGAACGCAGAACGAGGTTCGAGATATTAAGCGCCAAATTACGTCGCTCGGCGAGGTTAATCTTGGCGCTATCGAGGAATATGAGCGGGTCAGCGAACGGTTTGAGTTTTTATCGGAGCAGAAAAATGATCTGATTGAAGCGAAGACAACGCTGTACCAGGTCATCCGTGAGATGGACGATGAGATGTCAAAGCGGTTTAAAGCGACGTTTGAAGCGATTCGCGGCCATTTTGTCGTCGTATTCGCGAAGCTGTTCGGCGGAGGCAGGGCTGATCTTGTGCTCGTTGAGCCGGATCGCGTGCTGGATACAGGTATAGACATCGTTGCGCAGCCGCCAGGCAAAAAGCTGCAAAACCTGCAGCTGCTCTCAGGCGGAGAGCGCGCGCTCACGGCAATCGCATTGCTGTTTGCGATATTGCAGGTGAAGCCCGTTCCATTCTGTGTGCTCGATGAGGTTGAAGCTGCGCTGGATGAGGCAAACGTATCGCGTTTCGCTCAATATTTGCGCGAATTCTCGGAGCTGACGCAGTTTATCGTCGTTACGCATCGCAAAGGTACGATGGAAGAAGCAGACGTTCTGTACGGCGTTACGATGGAGGAAGGCGGGGTATCGAAGCTGGTATCCGTACGCTTAGAGGATGAGGAAGAGCCGGTATCCGCATAAATAAAGACAGACCGGCAATGTGAGGATAGGGAGTTGAAACGATGAGTTTTTTTAAGAAGCTGAAGGAAAGCATTGCAACGAAAACCGAAGCAGTGACGAATATTTTCAAAGAGGGCTTGTCGAAGACGCGTACGGCGTTCGTAGAGAAGGTCGAGGAGCTAATTACTCGCCGGAAGAAAATCGATGAGCAATTTTATGAGGAGCTTGAGGAAATTCTAATTGGCGCGGACGTTGGCGTTAACACCGTCATGCATCTGATTGACGAGCTGCGCGTCGAGGTGAAGAAGCGCAAGATCGAGGATGCTGCAGATTTGCAGCCTGTCTTATCCGAGAAGCTTATTCAGCTTATGAAGAGTGACGATGAATCCGGTTTGCGCATGGCGCCAAGCGGGATTACTGTTATTTTGTTCGTGGGCGTTAACGGCGTCGGCAAAACGACAACAATCGGAAAGCTTGCGCATAAGTTCAAAAGCGAAGGCAAAAGCGTGCTGATGGCAGCTGGCGATACGTTTCGAGCAGGGGCGATCGAGCAGCTTGAGGTATGGGGCCAGCGCGTAGGCGTTGATGTGATCAAGCAGCAGTCGGGATCAGATCCGGCAGCCGTTATGTTCGATGCCGTTCAAGCTGCTAAGCAGCGCGGCGTAGATGTTCTTCTATGCGATACGGCTGGAAGACTGCAAAATAAAACGAATCTAATGGAAGAGCTGAACAAAATTTTCCGCGTCATTCAGCGCGAGCTGCCGGATGCTCCGCATGAGGTATTGCTAGTGCTTGATGCAACGACAGGTCAAAACGCGCTTAGCCAAGCGAAGCTGTTCGGCGAGAAGAGCGGCGTTACCGGCCTAGTGCTGACGAAGCTGGATGGAACGGCTAAGGGCGGCATCGTCATCGCGATTCGCAATGAGCTCAGCTTGCCTGTTAAGCTTGTTGGTCTTGGCGAGAAGATGGGCGATCTGCAGCAGTTTGATTCGGAGCAATTCATTCATGCGCTGTTCGCTGGATTAATCCAGCGCGAGGAAACGCAGGATGAGGAAAAAACGGCGGAATAAGCTGTGTTTGAGTCAGATTAAGCGGCAGTCGGAGCTGTTTGTAATGGTGACAAGGGGAAATGCTTGACAGCTGCCTATGGCGTCATGTATGATAATAAACGTTGTCAGGTGTAAAGGTGTTTACCTTGTCGGTGACACAAGCTTAATAACAGGAGGGGCTGACGGGATGAAAGCAAATGAACCAGATGCCTTATCCAAAACGACCCGTATAAACTTGTTGTTCGACTTTTACGAGCCGCTCTTGACTGAGAAGCAGCGGACGTTTCTCAAATATTATTTTCACGATGACTTCTCCCTTGGGGAGATCTCAGCCGAGTTCGGCATTAGCCGGCAAGCGGTATATGAGCATATCAAGCGTGCCGAGCAGATGCTTGAAAGCTATGAAAGCAAGCTAGGCTTGCTTGTGCGGCATGAATCTTTCCAACAATTAACTGTGCAGCTCGTGAACAGCGTAAATGAGCTATCGATTGCCGAGCAAGACAGGCAGGCGCTAATGAGTGTGATCGCACAATTTCAATGAACCGATTAAATAAAATGAATGGAGGTGACGGTACATGGCAGCATTTGAGAGCTTATCAAGTCGGCTTCAAAATGTGTTCAGCAAGCTGAGGGGCAAAGGCAAGGTTTCCGAGGAAGATGTTAGCGAAGCAATGCGCGAGGTGCGATTGGCGCTTCTCGAGGCGGACGTTAACTTCAAGGTCGTGAAGGACTTTATCGCGAAAGTGAAGGAACGGGCAATCGGCCTCGATGTTTCAAAGAGCTTTACACCCGGCATGGTCGTCATCGATATCGTAAATAAAGAGCTGACCGAGCTTATGGGCGGCACGCAGAGCAAGCTGGTGAAGGCGAACAAGCCGCCAACAGTCATTATGATGGCGGGCTTGCAGGGTGCCGGTAAGACAACGACGTCAGGCAAGCTGGCTAAGCTGCTTCAGAAGAGCAACAATAAACCGCTTCTTATCGCGTGTGATATTTATCGTCCCGCTGCGATCAAGCAGCTTCAGGTACTCGGTGAGCAAATCAATGCGCCGGTCTTTTCCTTGGGCGATCAGACATCGCCTGTAGAGATTGCGCGCGCTGGACTCCAGCATGCCAAAGAGAACGGCAATGATTATGTCATTATCGATACCGCGGGGCGCTTGCACATCGACGAAGAGCTGATGGAAGAGCTCAAGCAAATTCATCAAGTTACGAAGCCGGACGAAGTGCTGCTCGTCGTTGATGCAATGACTGGGCAGGATGCGGTTAACGTAGCCCAAAGCTTCCACGAACAGCTCGCTTTAACGGGCGTTGTACTGACGAAGCTTGATGGCGATACCCGCGGCGGCGCGGCGCTTTCGGTTAAGGCTGTAACAGGCTGCCCGATTAAATTCGCGGCGATGGGTGAGAAGATCGACTCCTTGGAGCCGTTCCATCCGGAGCGTATGGCTTCCCGAATTCTCGGCATGGGCGATATGCTCTCTCTGATCGAGAAGGCGCAGTCGAACATCGATGCGGAGAAAGCGAAGGAAATGGAACGTAAAATGCGTACAGCAGAATTTACGTTCGATGATTTCCTTGAGCAGATGGAGCAGGTTCGCAATCTTGGTCCGCTCGATCAAATTATGGATATGCTGCCCGGCATGAACAAGATGAAGGGCATGAAGGATATGAAGGTCGACGAGAAGCAAATCGGCCGAGTCGAGGCGATTGTCCGCTCCATGACGAAAGAGGAGAAGCAAAAGCCCGAGCTGCTTAATCACAGCCGTCGCAAACGTGTAGCTGCTGGCAGCGGCACGACGATCGTAGAGGTTAACCGCCTCATTAAGCAGTTTGACGACATGAAGAAAATGATGAAGCAATTCTCATCAATGATGGGGCCGAAAGGACCGAAGGGCGGCAAGAAAGGCCTGAAGGGCATGCTCGGCAAAAATATGAAGTTCCCGTTTTAATCGCAGTTTACTCTTTGAAGGAGGTGAATTTTCATGGCAGTACGTATTCGTTTGAAAAGAATTGGTGCTCACAAAGCTCCATTCTACCGCGTAGTAGTATCGGATTCCCGTTCGCCGCGTGACGGACGTTTTATCGAAGAGATCGGCACTTATAACCCGGTTGCACAACCGGCTCAAGTTAAGATCGATGAAGAGAAAGCGTTGAAATGGCTGCAAACAGGAGCGCAAGCTTCTGATACAGTTCGTGACTTGCTTTCCAAAGCTGGTGTTCTTAAAAAGTTCCATGAGCTTAAGCAACAGAAATAACTGTTGAACAGCGGAGGGCCTTGAGATGAAAGAATTGATTCTTGTCATAGCGAAGGCATTGGTTGATCATCCTGAACAGGTGCAAATCAATGTGAGGGATGATGACCGTGGCACGATATACGAGCTTTCGGTTCACCCCGAGGATATCGGTAAAATCATCGGTAAACAGGGACGCATTGCGAAAGCGATGCGTACGGTAGTGACATCTGCTTCCGTCAAATCGCAAAAGCGCGTCATCGTCGACATTATGTCATGATGCACGTATTGGAAGAGAGAAGGTTAGGATGCATGTCCTAGCCTTTTTTTTAATAGGCAGCTATTTCAAGACACTGCGCATATCCAAACGGCTTCGTTCTCCAACGTGGAACGATGCCGTTTTTGCATGTATAATAGGAAGATACACATATGAAGGGCTGGTTGTAATGAGCGAAAAATGGTTTACAGTCGGGAAGGTTGTTAATACTCACGGTATTCGCGGAGAGCTGAAAATACTATCGCAAACGGATTTTGCGGATGTTCGATTCGCAGCCGGAAGCAAGCTGCTCATGCTGAACGAGGAAAGCGGAGCAAAGCTTGAAGTGAAGGTCGTTAGCGCTCGTGAGAACAAAAACGTATACATACTGAAGCTTGAAGGCTTCACTGATATTAATCAGGTAGAGAAATATAAGGGCTGGGTGCTCAAGGTGTCCGAAGCCAATTTGGTTGATCTAGACGAAGGCGAGTATTATTACCACGAAATCATTAGCTGCCGAGTCGTTACAGAAGAAGGCGAAGAGCTGGGCACCATTTCGGAAATATTAAGTCCCGGCGCAAATGATGTATGGGTGGTTGATCGTCCGAAAGGCTCTGGCAAGCAGCTGCTATTGCCTGTTATCGATGATGTCCTGATCAGCGTCAATACGATAGAGAAAATCGTAACGGTCCGGTTGATGGAAGGATTGATTTAACCGATGAAAATAGATGTGTTAACGCTGTTTCCTGAAATGTTTGACGGTGTGTTTAATGCCAGTATTTTAGGGAAAGCGAAGGAGAAAGGGATCGTTACCCCTCAAGCGATCAACTTTAGAGCTTATTCGGGCAATAAGCATAATACGGTGGACGATTATCCATACGGAGGCGGAGGCGGCATGGTGCTCAAACCAGAGCCGGTTTTTGCAGCTGTTGAAGATCTAAAGCTGGATGACAACATGAAGCCGCGCGTCATCTTGCTGTGCCCGCAGGGTGCTCAGTTTACGCAGCAGAAGGCGGAGGAGCTTGCAAAGGAGCAGCATCTGGTTCTCATATGCGGACATTATGAAGGCTATGACGAGCGAATCCGCGAGCATCTCGTAACGGACGAGCTTTCCATCGGCGATTATGTTCTAACTGGCGGCGAAATTCCGGCAATGGTGCTTATCGACAGCGTGGTGAGATTGCTTCCGGGCGTGTTAGGCAACGAGACTTCTGCTGTAACAGACTCTTACAGCACGGGCTTGCTCGAGCATCCGCATTATACGCGACCTGCTGAGTTTCGCGGCTGGCCGGTTCCGGATGTCCTTATTTCCGGCCACCATGCGAATATTGAGGTGTGGCGGCGCGAGCAATCGCTGCTGCGGACGCTGCAGCGCCGTCCTGACCTGCTGAGAAGCGCAGCGCTTACAGATAAGGAACGGAAGTGGATCGCTGCACAGCTGAAGCAGGAGCCTAACAAAGCTGGCAAATAAGAGCAGCCTAAGTAAGAAACAAAGCCGCAACGGATTCCGTTGCGGCTTTCTATATATAGTTGAGTGAGATTATGGCGTATAAAAATTTTGGGTATAATAGACATTATAGCTTCCTCCAACGGCAACGCCTGTGCCAAGCTTGGTAAGCTTGCTGTCGAGCAGTGTTTCGCGATGCCCATCTTTGGAATTAATCCATCCGTAGTGTGTAAAGATGCTGTCTTGGTACCCGGCGGCGATATTCTCTGCTGCGGAGTGGTATTTGACACCCTTCGCCTTCATGCGATCAAAGGGAGAAGAGCCGTCCGGATTTGTGTGATTAAAAAAGCTTCGCTTACTCATATCGCCGCTATGGCTATTAGCAGAGGCGGCAGCGAGCTTGTCCCACTCAAGGATTGGGATGCCGCGTACAGCACGTTCCGCATTTGCCAGATCAAATAGCTGCAATTCAAACGCGGCTGCAAGCTTGCTCGTATAGGATGCTTTTATTGGATTGGAAACGGCCAGATTCATACGCAACATGCCGGCAATTTTGTTTCCGTCTTGTCGGTCGATGAAAAGGGTCGTACGTTCGCTGCCGGTTGTAAAGGCATAATAGTTCTCATTCGTCTCGGCGTTTACAGCTTGACTAACAAGCTTCTTTGCCTCTGTAATTGATTGACCGATATGAATTCCGTCCGAGCTCGCCCAGCTGTCGCCGTCATTTGCGAAGAGCGCCATAATACGATCATTTTGAACGCCAAACATCATGTAATGCTTGTAGTTGCTGTTGTAGACATGCCAAGAAAAACCATATTCGCTAGCATCGATACGTGCAGGTTTTCCATGCGTCTTTTGGAGCTGCTGAAGCGTGTCGTTTAGAGCAATTCCTCCAAGCGAGTTAACCAATTTCGGAATTTTCGCTTTAGATAGAGTGCTTGAATGCTGCTTGAGATTGTAGAAGAAGGTTAGCGCCTCTGCACGGGTAAGCTTGCCGTCCGGGATAAAGCCGCTTACGGTTGCGGATGTACGGCCATTGGATATTTTCTCATTCAGCAGCCATTGAACAGCGCTTTGCTCTGTATAGGCTTTGCCGCTGGCAGCGGAAGCAAGAAGCATTGCAGCCTGTCCGCGACGAAGTTCACTATTTTGCAGTGAATTGATTACAGGCCACCCAAGACGATTGGCATAATCATAATAGGGCTTGAACCATGCGCTGCTGCTTGAGGGAGATTCGGTAACAAGGCCGTATGCTCGGAGCAGCATGGCTAGAAACTCAGCTTCATTAACAAGCTTGTCAGGCTTAAAGGAGCCGTCGCCATAACCTTGCGTTAGATTTTGTTCAATCGCCCATGATATGTAGACGCCCGCCCAATGTTCTTTTGTGTCCTTGAAGACCAAAGACTCGGCGCTTGCGCGAGTAGGCACTGACAGGGCTAAAAACAAAAGTACTGCAATAATCCCCCCTTTTTTTATGGTAAAATATTGTTTTTTATCGGGAATCAAATTATTCACCTCTTTTTGTCGGTATGTGTCATTATTTAGTATACATGAATAGTGAATAAAAAAAGCATATTGTATTATTAGGCTGGCTGTGGTAAAATTTCTAATGTTGTTCGTAAAGTCGGACGGTCCGCTATAAGCGATGAACCGGTTCAGAGGAACTCGGTGAGCTTATAAGAACGTCTATGGTGGAAGGAGTGAATCAAATGAATCTTTTGCAAACTATTGCGCAAGAAAACCTGCGCCAAGGTCTACCGAACTTTCGTCCTGGTGACACGCTAAAAGTTCATGTAAAAGTTATCGAGGGAACTCGTGAGCGTATCCAATTGTTCGAAGGCGTTGTAATCAAACGTCGCGGCGGTGGAATCAGCGAAACTTTTACAGTGCGTAAAATTTCCTACGGTGTAGGTGTGGAAAGAACTTTCCCGCTTAACTCGCCTAAAATCGAAAAAATCGAAGTGGCTCGTCGTGGTAAAGTACGTCGCGCGAAATTGTACTACCTACGTAGTCTTCGCGGAAAAGCTGCTCGTATTAAAGAAATTCGTTAAGAACAAACGACAAGAGGGGCTTGCGCAAACAAGCTCCTTTTCGTTTTTTCTCAAAGGTCATTTACATATTACAGCATATGGAAGAAGGCGGGCAAAGTGGACTCACAGCAGCGTAATGACGGGCTGGACAACGGGAATGATAATGAATTGAAAGATACGCCAAATCATACAGACTTTCAGCAAAAATTACCAGACCGTGCCGTGGCCCACGGATCCGGCTCAGGCAATCAGGGTGGTGCGTACAAGGAAATCGTGGAATGGATCAAAGCTTTAGTCATTGCGGTCGTTCTCGTATTTCTTATTCGCCAATTTTTATTTTCACCGTTTATTGTAGACGGAGATTCTATGCTGCCTAACTTCGAGACGGGCGAACGGTTAATTGTAAATAAAATTTTATATAAGGTCCGCGATCCGAAGTTTGGAGAGGTAGTTGTATTTGACGTTCCGGAGCAAGACCGCAAATTCATTAAACGGGTGATTGGCGTTCCGGGCGATACGATTAGACTCGAAGGCGATGACCTTTATATCAATGATAATAAAATCGATGAGCCTTATATTAAAGAAGCGATCGAGGAAGCACATGCGAGTGGCAAGCTGTACAATGGCGACGGACCAAATTTCCCGAATGCCGAAGTGCCTGAAATGACGGTTCCGGAAGGCATGATATTTGCTCTTGGCGACAATCGCAGCGACAGCACGGACAGCCGAATAATCGGCTTTGTAACGGATAAAGAAATAGTTGGGCGGGCTGATATTATTTTTTGGCCGCTGGACAAGCTAGATATTATTAAGCACTGGACAAAATGAGGTGAGTAAATGGCCATTCAATGGTTTCCGGGTCATATGACCCGGGCGAAGCGGCAAATACAAGACAAGCTCAAACTAATCGATCTTGCCATCGAACTATTGGATGCTCGGGTACCGCTTTCGAGCCGCAATCCGATGATTGAGGAAATTTTGAACGGCAAGCCAAGACTGATCGTCTTGAACAAATCCGATTTGGCTGATCCGAAGACGACCGAGCAATGGATGGCTTACTTCCGAAGCGAAGGCCATGAATCGATTGCAATCGATTCCTCGACGGGAACTCGTGTCAATGAGGTTCCGCTAAAGGCGAAGCAGATTTTGCATGACAAAATAGCGCGTCAAATCGCCAAAGGAATAAATCCGCGCGCAATTCGCGGGCTTATCGTCGGCATACCGAACGTTGGAAAGTCTACGCTGATCAATAAGCTGGCTGGACGAGCGATTGCTTTAACGGGCGACCGTCCAGGCGTAACAAAGGGTCAGCAGTGGATTAAGATCGGAACGGAAATGGAGCTGCTTGATACGCCGGGTATTTTGTGGCCGAAGTTTGAGGATGAGCTGGTCGGCTACCGCCTTGCGATGACAGGCGCGATAAGAGAGCAGATTTTGAACGTTGACGATATCGCCTTTTTTGCGATGCGTGAGCTGGTGGATCGGTACTGGCCGAACATGAAGGAGCGGTATGAGCTTGATACGCCTCCGAAGGATGTTTCCGATTCGGATGAAATCGTACGAGTAATGGAGGATATCGGACGTCGGAGAGGTTGTCTGCTTAGCGGCGGTCGCGTCGATTTGGAGAAGACGTCAGGCATCATTTTACGTGATTTGCGTGCAGGCAAGCTTGGACGCATCACGCTGGAAGCTCCACCTTATTGATGTGAAACGGGGGAACGTAACGTGCTGCAATATGAACAGTCGTTATGGCAAGATGGCTACATGGCGATTGCTGGAGTGGATGAGGTAGGACGAGGCTGCTTGTTCGGAGATGTTGTGGCAGCAGCTGTTATTTTGCCGCCAGGACTCGTGATTGAGGGAGTCAATGATTCCAAGAAGCTGTCCGAGAAGAAGCGGGATCAGCTATATGATATTATTTTGCAGGAATGCGTGGCTTGGTCTGCTGCTCGTGTCGACGCGGAAACGATTGACCGCATCAATATTAAGCAGGCGGCTAGGCTTGCGATGAAGTATGCTGTGGAATCCTTGCAGGTTCCTTCCGATTATTTGCTTATCGACGCGGAGAAGGTGGACGTATCACTGCCTCAGCAGTCGATAATCAAAGGGGATGCAACGAGCCAGTCTATCGCCGCGGCATCGATCGTTGCCAAGGTTACTCGCGATAGGCTTTGCGCGGAACAATGGGAGCAGGAGTATCCAGAGTATGGGCTCGCTGTACATAAAGGCTACGCGACGAAGCTGCACCGCGAGCGATTGCTTGAGAAAGGGCCAAGCCCTTTGCATCGCAGATCGTTTCTCGGCAACTTGTTTTCGGAGGAGCAGCTCGTGCTCTTCTAAAGAAATAGCTTCTGAAAAATAAGGAGCAATAACGCTTGATTGATGGTACGAGGCAGAGGAATGCCTCGTGTATTGATCAGGCGTTTTTTCGTTTTAAACATGTTTTTGGCTGCTATCGCTTCATGCTGGATGAATTGCGACCGATATATGGTTTATAGGTTCAACAGAGTCGTGTGACGATAGAAAGCAGAACGATAAGCGCGTACGTAGAAACGCTCAGATAGGCGCTAGCGCAGCGGAGGCGAATGAACAGTGAATATTAGTCAAATGATGCGAAGCTTCCTAGGAGAAGCGTCAAGCACGGATACGCGGGCGATGGAGCTTAAGGTGGGACAGGTCGTGCGGGGCGTCATTCTTCAGGTGATGGAAAATAATGAAGCGCTCGTTCAAATAAACGGCGTGCAGGTGCGTGCGAAGCTTGAGGCTCCCCTTCAAGTAGGGCAAACAGCCATGCTTCAGGTACAGCCGCAATCAAGCGGTGCGCTTGTGACGTTGAAGCAGGTTGAGCCCGGTGCAGTGGGGCTGCCAGAGGACACATTCAAGGAATGGGCAAAGCAGCTCGCACTGCCTGAGCAGAAATGGGCGGCGCATATTGTAAAGGATTTGCGCAAAGAAGGCGTCATTCTAAACCGCGAGGTAGCGCAAGCCTTCCAGCATGCCGCAGCCGCGATGCCGGCAGGCGGGGATGCTGAGCAATGGATGCAGGCTGCCGCGGCTACATTTAAACGGGGCTTGCCCATGACAGGCGCAACAATAGGCGCGATGCAGCAGGTTATGTTCGGACGCAGCGCGCATGAGCTGCTAGAAACGATGCAGCAGCAGCTTGCCGAGTTTACAAGCGGCGATATAGACGGCGGAGAGGCACAAGCGAAGCCATTGATACAAGCGGCTGCACGAGTGCAAGCGCTGCTGACAGAAGGCATGGAGCTGCTTCGGGCCGCTTCAAATGAGAGCGAGCTTGTAAGCATGTCAGGAATCGGAACGAAAGAGACTGCAGCTGCTGCAAAAACACAGCCTGCACAAATGATTAGAACGGAACTGCTGCCGCAAGGGCAGTCCCTTGCAGGCGGACTTGCATCAGCCGAAGAGGGATCGGCTGATCAAGCGACACCACAAGCGGGCAAAGCTGCTGCTCAGCCGAATTGGCTCGGGCAGATGATGAAATGGATGGGCGTGGACCACGAACAGCAGCTGGCTAAGGCAATTATAGCGGCGACGGATACGTCCGCGAGCCAGACGACAACAGCGCCACAGCCGACTCAAGCAGATGAGGCTGCGGTTGCAGTGAAGCCTGCAGCGGCTGCTCAGCCTCAGCCCGCCCCGCAGACAGGTCAAACCGTTGAATTGACTAGCAAGGAAACGCCTTCAACGAGCGTACCTCCTCAAGGAAGCACGGACGATCTGGATGAGCAGCCGTCGATAAGACATCATGATTCGAAGCATAGTGTCGAGCGGACAGCAGCAGCCATCATATCAGCAATAGCGGACGGTATTCCCGTTTCAGATCATACTATGCCTGCACAGCAGGAGTCATTAAAAAGCGCGCTGCTTGCGTTAGTTTCTTCCGATCAAACTCCGCCAGCCATTAAAGAAACCGCGCAGCAGCTCGTTCAGCAAATTACGGGACAACAGCTTTTGCTGACGCCGGAGCGCAACAGCTCCGTGCTAACACATGTAACGATGTTTATTCCGCTTAATAGTCCGGATGGCAAACAGACCGCTTCGGTTCATATCCAGACAAGAAGAGGACGAAAGGGAGAGTTGGATTCATCCAACTGCAGGCTGCTGTTCCATTTGTCTATGAATACATTAGGAGACACGATGGTAGACGTTAATGTGATGGACAAAATCGTTAGCTTGAATCTATGGAATGATCATCCTGCCATTTCCATGCTGGCTGAGTCTTCCCGGAGCGAAATTGCGAGCAGCCTTCAGCAAGCCGGCTTTCAGCTGCTTTCTCTTCGCACTACGCCTTTGCCAAAAGCAGGCGCTCAGGCGCCTGAGGAAGCGGCAGCTGCAGCAAAGAGTCTTCAAGTGCCGGATATGACCGCTTTTTCCTCCAATCGTTACAAAGGAGTCGATTATCGCATATGAGCAGCGATCCAGCGAACGATCAGCCCAAACTAAAAATTAATAAGGCTGTAGCATTAAAATACGAGCCAGGTGAACGTTCAGCACCGGTTTTGGTAGCCAAGGGAAAAGGTCATATAGCCGACCTCATACTAGAGAAAGCGAAGGAAAACGGCATACCTGTCCAAGAGGACTCTTCGCTTGTTGAAGTGCTCTCGAAGCTTGATGTCGATCAGGAGATTCCGCCAGAGCTCTATACGCTCGTTGCAGAGATATTAAGCTTCGTTTATCGCTCTGACCGTAAAGCGAGGGATATGAAAAATGGTTGATCGCAAAAGCGAGAGCGAGCGTACTCCGATTGAAAAAGAGAAGCGAGACACCAGAAGGCAGACGGGCATGATTGGCGAAGCGGCCGCATACGACTACTTGATTCAGAATAGCTATTCCATTCTCGAGCGCAATTGGCGCTGCCGCAGCGGCGAGATCGATATTATCGCGGAGCAAGCAGGAAGGCTTATATTTGTTGAGGTTCGGACAAGGAAGATGGGCGGCAGATACGGCACAGCTGCCGAATCTGTAGACCTTCGCAAACAGCAAAAGGTGAGAAGTACGGCTCAGGTTTATTTGCGGAGCGCGGGACATTCTAATGCTGCCATTCGGTTTGATGTCATTGCTCTAACCATCAACCGAATGGATGAGACGGTCGTTGAATGCAAGCATTATGAGGGTGCTTTTTGAAGCATGCTTAAAAAGGGCTTTCCGCAAGGTAGTTAACCTAGAGGAAGGCCCTTTGCTAAGTGTTTACGGGTGCTGTCTATCAAGACCGCGATATTGAATAGCTTCAGCTACATGCTCCACTGAAATCGATTCGCTGGCCTCAAGATCGGCAATGGTTCGGGCAAGCTTCAGCATGCGATCATACGCACGCATGCTGATGCCTAGCGCATCAAAGGCATGCTCCAACAGGCGGACTGCATCGGGCTTAATATTTACTGATTTACGGAGGGCAGCTCCCGTTAATTCGACCTTTCGTTTAGAACCGTAATCAGCGATTCGGGCATTTTGAAAAACGATTGCATCTCTAACAAGTGCCTTCATCTGAGCGGTGTTCAACGATGGGCCAGAGGCGGCATTATCGAGCGAAATCGGACGTGGCACCTCCAGCTGCAAATCGATGCGGTCGAGCAATGGGCCGGATATTTTGGATCGATACCTGCTAATAATGCTCGAGCTGCAGGTACAGCGCTTATCTCCGTATTCATGACCGTAATAGCCGCAAGGACACGGATTGTAAGAAGCGGCGAGCATAATGCTGGCGGGAAACTGGAACACGGCTTTGGAGCGGGATATCGTGACGATTCGGTCCTCTAGCGGCTGTCTAAGAACCTCCAGCACCTGCCTAGGAAACTCCGGCAATTCATCAAGGAAAAGGACGCCGCGATGTGCAAGGGTGACTTCTCCGGGCTTCGGTATAGAACCGCCGCCGATCAATCCGCCTGAGGAAATCGTATGATGTGGAGCACGGAAGGGAGGCTGCGTAAGGAGGCCATGAGAGCTGCTCGGCAGCTTGCCTGCCACGCTGTAAATTTTCGTTACCTCAAGCGCTTCCTCCTCATTTAGAGACGGCAAAATGCCTGGCAGCCTTCGGATCATCATTGTTTTACCCGTGCCTGGAGGCCCGCTCAGCAAAATATTATGTTTGCCGGCGGCAGCGATGAGCATCGCGCGTTTGGCCTGATGCTGACCGATGACGTCTCCGTAATCGCCGGTATTATCCTGACTATCCAAGGCAGCAGTAGAACTGCTCTGATTATAGATGGGATCATTAGCGTGAATGACGCGAATATGCTCCCAGCCTTCTTGTTTCTTTTTGTATAAATCCAGCTCATTCAAATGACTTAAAGCAAACAGCTCCATCCCAGATATCCAGCTTGCTTCCTTAACGTTTCCGATTGGCAGCAAGACACGAGTAAGCCCAAGTCGCTTTGCTTGTTCAAGCATCGCCAAAACGCCTGCTACCGGACGAACGCTGCCATTTAGTGAAAGCTCGCCCAATAGGATCGTATTCTCGAAGAGAGCAGCGCTAATTTGGCCGCTTGCCGTCAAAATGCCAGCAGCAATTGCTAAATCAAACGAGGTCCCCTCTTTACGCAGGTCAGCCGGAGCCAAATTAACCGTAATTCGGTCCATCGGAAAGGTGAAGCCGCTGTTTTTGAGCGCTGCCCTTACTCGCTCGACTGACTCGCGGACGGCAGGATCAGGCAGGCCGACGACGCTTATCTGCGGCAATCCGCTTGCAATATCTACCTCAACCGATATCCCTTTGCCGTCAACGCCATATACGCTTGCACTCTGAATTAGACTAAACAAGACAAAAAGCACCCCCAAAATGATGGATGAAGGTGCTTCCTTACGATTCCGTTCACAGATATGAATTTGCCAATATCATAGTGGAGGCCGCTTCTTGTTGTCAATGTTTAAAATGTTTCGGGTAAAGAAAAGGAGTTTGGGTCATACTAGATGGCGTATTCAAAGCACCGTCAAATGGCCGCCGCAAAAGGTTTCACTCATTTAATCTCAATTTGAGATGAAACCCATATCAAAAAAGCCGTATTAATTATGTATTAAAATAAGGTAACGGATGGGGAAAGGTGCTACAATAATAGAGGTTTGTGTACATATGACTGATTTCAGTCTGTGAAATGGAGGATTTCAACAATGAATATCCATGAGTATCAAGGGAAAGCGGTCCTTAAACAGTATGGTGTCGTCGTACCAGAAGGTAAAGTAGCCTTCTCCGTAGACGAAGCTGTTGAAGCGGCTAAAGCGCTCGGAACACCGGTAGTTGTCGTGAAAGCACAAATTCACGCAGGTGGCCGTGGTAAAGCGGGCGGAGTTAAAGTAGCAAAAAGTATCGACGAGGTACGCGCATACGCTAGCGAAATTTTAGGCAAAGTGCTCGTAACGCATCAAACTGGCCCAGAGGGCAAAGAAGTAAAACGTCTTCTGATTGAGCAAGGCTGCGACATCAAAAAAGAATATTATATCGGCGCCGTATTAGACCGCGGTACGGGTCGCGTCGTTATAATGGCTTCGGAAGAGGGCGGCACTGAGATTGAAGAAGTTGCTGAGCACTCCCCGGAGAAAATTTTCAAAGAGATCGTTGATCCAGCTGTCGGCTTGCAAGCTTTCCAAGCGCGCAAATTGGCTTATGCAATCAACATCCCAAATGAGCTTGTTAACAAAACGGTTAAGTTCATGATCTCGCTCTACACAGCTTTCGTAGAGAAAGACGCTTCCATTGCAGAAATCAATCCGCTTGTCGTAACTGGCGACGGACAAGTTATTGCGCTTGATGCGAAGCTTAACTTCGATTCCAACGCTCTTTACCGTCACAAAGATATCGTTGAGCTGCGCGACCTGGAAGAAGAAGACGCAAAAGAAATTGAAGCGTCCAAATTCGACCTTAGCTACATTGCACTTGACGGCAACATCGGTTGCTTGGTTAACGGTGCAGGTCTTGCGATGGCGACAATGGATATTATCAAATATTACGGCGGCGACCCTGCCAACTTCCTAGACGTAGGGGGCGGTGCTACAGCTGAGAAGGTAACGGAAGCGTTCAAAATCATTTTGTCCGATGAGAAGGTTAAAGGTATTTTCGTTAACATTTTCGGCGGCATCATGCGTTGCGACGTCATTGCTAATGGTGTTGTCGAAGCAGCGAAGCAAGTCGGTCTTGACCGTCCGCTCGTTGTTCGTCTAGAAGGTACGAACGTAGACCTCGGCAAAAACATTTTGAAAGAATCGGGATTGAACATCGTGGCTGCGGATTCCATGGCGGACGGCGCGCAGAAGATTGTCGCTCTCGTGAAATAAGATAACTTGCTGTGCGGCAAGGCTGCATACGAATTCATTCAGGGGATGTGAGTTAAGAGTGAGCATTTTGGTCAATAAAGATACAAAAGTCATTACCCAAGGTATTACAGGCGCTACTGGCTTGTTCCATACCAAAGGCGGATTGGAATACGGCACGCAAATGGTAGGCGGCGTAACACCTGGCAAAGGTGGCACGAACGTTGACATTACACTTGATAACGGCACGCTCGTATCATTGCCTGTATTCAATACGGTTGCTGGGGCTAAAGCTGCTACTGGAGCTAACGCTTCGGTAATCTACGTTCCACCGGCATTCGCTGCCGATGCGATCATGGAAGCGGTTGACGCTGAATTGGATCTTGTCATCTGTATAACAGAAGGCATTCCGGTGCTTGATATGGTAAAAGTAAAACGTTACATGGACGGCAGCAAAACCGTTCTTATCGGACCTAACTGCCCAGGCGTTATTACGCCGGATGAGTGTAAAATCGGCATTATGCCTGGTTACATTCATACAGCTGGACATGTTGGCGTTATCTCTCGCTCAGGCACATTGACTTATGAAGCGGTTCATCAATTGACGACTCGCGGAATTGGACAATCATCTGCAGTAGGTATCGGCGGCGACCCTGTTAAAGGCTCCGAGTTTATCGATATCTTGAATCTCTTCAATGAAGATCCTGATACCTATGCGGTAATCATGATCGGTGAAATCGGCGGTACGGCAGAGGAAGAAGCTGCTGAGTGGATTAAAGCCAACATGAAAAAACCGGTTGTCGGCTTCATCGGCGGCGCGACAGCGCCTCCAGGCAAACGGATGGGACATGCAGGCGCAATCATTTCCGGCGGTAAAGGTACAGCTGCTGAAAAAATCGCAACGCTTGAAGCTTGCGGCATTAAAGTAGCTCCAACGCCATCTGAAATGGGTTCAACGCTTGTTAGCGTTCTTGAAGAGCAAGGCTTGCTAGAAAAATGCATTACGCGTAAATAATGAAATAGATCAAACAAGGTAAGCAACCTTTCGACTACCCGATAACGGGAGTTGGAAGGTTGCTTTTTTTGTTGCCGGTCGCCATTATTTTAAGGGTTGACTTGCATTCTTATGCTGTGTAACGCACAATAGATAAGAATGCAAGCCACCCCTATTGAAGAAGGGGTTGGACGAGGATGGAACAAAATATCGATATCCGCAGGCAAATGATTATGGCTTTGCATGAGATTCCCGGCATTGGATGGCATGCTATTCAGAAGGCCGTCCGGCATCAATTTTGGAATAAGCCATTATGGAGTATAGAGGATTTACTTGCGATTGGCTTGCATCGCGGCCAAGCAAACGCTGCGGCGGAGCGTTATGCTGAGCAGTCATGGATGCTTGCAGAGGACCGGGCTGAAGCAGTAACTAGATTGAACGCAGTTGCGCTAACGCCCTATGATTTGGCATATCCAGCTATTTTAAGGGAAATTGCTCAGCCGCCTTGGGTCTTATATGCAAAAGGCAGGTTAGAGCTGCTGCATCGACCCGCCATTGCGATTGTTGGAACGAGAGTGCCAACCGCATACGGCAGGCATTCGGCGGCTGCGCTTGCACAGGAGCTATCCTCCGAGGGCTTGACGGTCGTAAGCGGCTTAGCGAGAGGGATAGATAGCAAAGCTCATGAAGCTGCACTCTACGAAGCGGGAGGGACGATTGCCGTCCTTCCGACACCGATTGATAAGTGTTACCCGCCAGAGAATCTCTCTTTATTTCACAAAATCGCGGAGCATGGGTTGTTGGTCTCGGAAACCCCGATCGGTACTCCGCTGCATCCTGGTCAGTTCCCTCAGCGCAATCGGATTATCGCCGCCTTATCTGTCGGAACCGTTGTCGTGGAAGGCGCAACAAAGAGCGGCTCGCTTATAACCGCTCAGCATGCATCTGACATGTCGCGTGAGCTGTTCGCCATACCAGGTCCGATCTCATCGCCTAAGAGCGAGGGTCCAAATGAACTAATTAAGCGCGGCGAAGCTAAGCTGATAAGCAGCGCATATGACATTATCGATGAGCTGAAGTGGCTGCCAGCTGCATTAGAAGCTTACAAGGATGCAGAGAAAACAAGTGATCCCAAACAGAAGGAAGATGGCGCTCGACTAACACTGGAAGAGAGCAAATTGATCGCTTTTTTGAGAGATCAGCCATTATCTATCAATGAATTGCATGAGCTTTCGGCCATTCCGTTTGGACATTTGAACGCACTTCTGCTAAATTTATGTATAAAACGCAAAATTGAATTGCAGCCCGGATCAATATATATTGCTTTATAGCTTGCAATGGAGAGAGGAGGCGCCTTATATGGCAGATTCTTTAGTTATCGTCGAATCACCCGCAAAAGCCAAAACGATTGGCAAATATCTAGGCAGCAAATATATCGTTAAAGCTTCCATGGGTCATATTCGCGATTTGCCCAAAAGCCAGATCGGCGTCGAGGTTGATAATGATTTTAATCCAAAATACATAACGATACGCGGCAAAGGCAGCATCCTTAAGGAATTGAAGGATGCCAGCAAAAAAGTGAAACATGTCTTTCTAGCAGCCGATCCGGATCGCGAAGGAGAAGCGATTGCTTGGCATTTGGCACATTACTTGGAGCTGGATGAAACCGATACCTGCCGCGTAGTATTTAATGAGATAACGAAGCAAGCGGTTAAGGATGCTTTTAAAACGCCGCGCAAAATTAATATGGATCTTGTCAACGCACAGCAGGCGAGACGTATTTTGGATCGTTTGGTCGGTTACAAAATTAGCCCGCTGCTATGGAAAAAAGTGAAAAAGGGCTTGTCAGCCGGCAGGGTCCAGTCAGTTGCGGTTAAGCTTATTATTGATCGTGAAAATGAGATCGATGCCTTCGTGCCTGAAGAATACTGGTCGATCACTGCGAAGCTGAGTCATTCCGGAATCCCATTTGATGCTAAATATTATTCTATTAATGGAGAGAAGCGCGAGCTTGGCAAGGAAGCGGAAGTTCAGGAAGTACTCGCCGCGATGAAGGGCAGCAAATTTACCGTATCTGAAGTGAGAGAGAAGGAGCGCCTGCGCAATCCTGCGCCGCCGTTCATCACAAGCTCGCTTCAGCAGGAAGCGGCAAGGAAGCTCGGCTTCCGCGCTTCTAAGACGATGTCTGTCGCACAGCAGCTATACGAAGGCGTGGAGCTTGGCAAAGAAGGAACCGTTGGATTAATTACTTATATGAGAACGGACTCCACTCGTATATCGCCAATTGCGCAAGAGGAAGCAAAGGAATACATTACGGAAAAGTATGGTGCGCCATTCGTGCCTGAACAGCCGCGCGTTTATACGAAGAAAAACAGCAACGCGCAGGATGCGCATGAAGCGATCCGTCCAACATCCATTTTGCGTGATCCCGAAACGATGAAGCCTTTTCTCAGCCGCGATCAGTTTCGTTTATACAAGCTTGTATGGGAACGCTTCGTATCGAGCCAGATGCAATCTGCGGTTCTGGATACGATGACAGTTGATTTGCAAGCTGGCGAGACGGTGTTTAGAGCTACCGGTTCTAAAGTGAAGTTTGCAGGCTTCATGAAGGTATACGTAGAAGGCAATGATGACGGCACGGTTGAAGAGCATAAGTTTTTGCCTCCGCTCGCTGCGGGCGATGAGATCAGCTCGGAATCCGTTGATCCGAAGCAGCATTTCACACAGCCGCCGCCGCGGTTTACAGAGGCTCGGCTTGTGAAGACGCTTGAGGAGCTCGGTATAGGGCGTCCAAGTACGTACGCGCCTACGCTCGAGACGATTCAGAAGCGCGGTTATATTGCAATGGAAGAGAAAAAATTTATGCCAACGGAGCTTGGCGATCTCGTCATCCAGCTTATGGAGGAATTTTTCCCTGAAATTCTCGATGCCGAATTTACAGCCAACATGGAAGGCAACCTTGACCATGTGGAGGAAGGCACCGAGGACTGGGTAAAGGTTCTTGCTAATTTCTATGAATCATTCGAGAAGCGGCTGGAAGTAGCCGAGGATGAGATGAAGGAAATTGAGATACAAGATGAAGTTTCTGATGAGCTATGTGAGAAATGCGGACGTCACTTGGTCTACAAAATGGGGCGCTTCGGTAAATTTCTAGCATGCTCAGGCTTTCCTGAATGCCGCAATACGAAGCCGATCGTCAAGGACATCGGCGTAACTTGCCCGAAATGCGCCGAAGGCAAGATTATTGAGCGTCGGAGCAAGAAAGGCCGTATATTCTACGGCTGCGATCAATATCCTGGATGCGATTACGTATCGTGGGACAAACCAACGAATAAGCCTTGTCCGCAATGCGATTCCAAGCTCGTAGAGAAGCGCAATCGCAGCGGAGTGAAGCTGCTCTGCCCGACTTGCGACTATTCCGAAGAGGTTCTGGACGAAGATGAGCAAGGTACGGATACCGATTAATAAGTCATGTGATGTATTTAAAACGACATGACACAAGCATCGAGCATTAACTGCCTGCAAACGAAACGAATGATAACGCCGTACTCGTCCTCCCTCCAACAGGGAGGACACCGTTGTTAAACGGGCAGTTAAATCACTTTAAACCCTCCTAAACGATAGGAGGGTTTAACCAACGTTTATATGTTGCTGCCGTCGTATTTGATTATAATTGCGCAATTGGGATTTAGAGCTTTGACAAAAAAGCTAACAAATGATGAAACATGTCAACAATGGTTTTATTTCTAAATGACTATACAAACCGCGTATTACGAGGTTTTCGATGTATAAAGAGAATGATATTTTGAAAGGATTGAATACATTTTGTCACAACCACAAAAAGTAACCGTCATCGGAGCTGGACTAGCAGGAAGCGAGGCGGCTTGGCAAATTGCATCGCAGGGAGTGCCCGTCGTATTATATGAAATGCGTCCAGTCACGAAAACACCTGCACATCATACCAATCAATTTGCTGAGCTCGTCTGCAGCAACAGCCTGAGAGCAAACGGACTTGCCAATGCCGTAGGCGTCCTAAAGGAAGAAATGCGCCAGCTGGATTCGCTTATTTTGAGCTGCGCCGACTTGCATGCTGTTCCAGCAGGCGGAGCTCTTGCCGTTGACCGCGACGGATTCTCGGGAGAAGTTACGCGCAGACTGTATGAACACCCGTTGGTTGAGGTTCGCAATGAGGAAGTTACGGAAATTCCGAAGGATGGTATCGTTGTCATTGCAACTGGTCCACTAACGGCACCCGGCTTATCCTCCCAAATTCAAGAGCTGCTTGGCGAGGAGTATTTTTATTTCTATGATGCTGCCGCTCCGATCGTTGAAAAAGATTCAATCGATATGAATAAGGTTTATTTAGCTTCCAGGTATGACAAAGGGGAAGCAGCCTATTTGAACTGTCCGATGACAGAAGAGGAATTTGAAATTTTCCATGAGGCGCTGACGACAGCTGAGAAAGCTGAAGTTAAAGATTTTGAGAAGGAAGTTTACTTTGAGGGCTGCATGCCAATTGAAGTAATGGCAAGCAGAGGCAAGCAGACGGTGCTGTTCGGACCAATGAAGCCTGTAGGCCTAGTTAATCCGCATACTGGCAAGCTGCCGCATGCGGTTATTCAGCTTCGCCAAGATAACGCCGCAGGTACTTTATATAATTTGGTCGGCTTCCAAACTCACCTGAAGTGGGGCGAGCAGAAGCGTGTATTCTCGCTAATTCCAGGACTTGAGAACGCGGAGTTTGTCCGGTTCGGTGTGATGCATCGAAATACCTTTATCAATTCGCCGCGTCTGCTTAAGCCGACGTACCAGCTTAACAATCGCGACACCCTGTTCTTCGCGGGTCAAATGACTGGGGTTGAAGGCTATGTGGAATCGGCGGCATCTGGATTAATCGCTGGTATTAATGCTGCTAAGCTAGCCCGCGGCCTTGAGCCGGTAGTTCTGCCCGAGCATACAACGCTTGGAAGTATGGCTAACTATATTACGACTGCAGATTTTAAGCATTTTCAGCCGATGAATGCTAATTTTGGTTTGTTCCCGCCGCTGGAGAAGAAGATTCGCAGCAAGAAAGAAAAGAACGAAATGATTGCAAATCGGGCGCTTGAAGGCATTGAGCAATTTAAACGGGAACATTTGCAATAGTATTTCGTAATGATGACATGGCATTCTATTTTCAATATGGAACCTTGAGGAGGCAACGCAATGGAAATGCAATTTCACGCAACGACTATTTGTGCAGTTCGGCATGAAGGGAAAGGCGCGATTGCCGGAGACGGACAGGTAACTTTCGGGAACAGCATGGTCATGAAAAATACAGCGAAAAAAGTGAGAAGGCTTTACCGTGGTCAAGTTGTCGCAGGCTTTGCAGGCTCGGTTGCAGACGCTATCACTTTGTTCGAGAAATTTGAGGCAAAGCTGGAGGAGCATCATGGCAATTTGCAGCGTTCAGCTGTTGAGCTTGCTAAGGAATGGCGCTCGGATCGCGTGCTGCGCAGGCTAGAGGCTATGATGCTGGTGATGGACAAAACCGGATTGCTGCTTATTTCGGGCAATGGCGAGATTATCGAGCCTGATGATGGCATTTTAGCGATTGGCTCGGGCGGCAGCTTCGCATTGTCGGCTGCTAGAGCGCTAAAGCGCCATGCGCCTCAGATGGGTGCAAAGGATATTGCGCGTTCGTCGCT
The DNA here is from genome assembly GCF_056786335.1 of Paenibacillus sp. Y280. NCBI lineage: Bacteria > Bacillati > Bacillota > Bacilli > Caryophanales > Paenibacillaceae > Paenibacillus > Paenibacillus sp. Y280. The sequence goes on along the minus strand of NZ_JBXCIW010000002.1, from coordinate 251,331 downwards.
AGAGATCGCTTCTGAAATATGCGTCTTCACGAATAGTAATATTATCGTAGAAGAAATCGAATAAATTTAAATGTGCAATAAATTGACATGTGCTGCTTTGCTTGGAATAGATGAATTTGCTTCGGAAAGTCATAGCGAAGAATAGATATCGGAGGGATTTTATAATGGGAAATGATGCACTGACGCCGCGTCAGATCGTAGCGGAGCTTGATAAATATATCGTTGGACAAAAGCCGGCTAAACGTTCAGTAGCCATTGCTCTTCGCAATCGTTACCGTAGAAGTTTGCTCGATGAAACGCTGCGCGATGAAATCGTTCCGAAAAATATTTTAATGATTGGACCAACCGGAGTCGGTAAGACGGAAATCGCTCGCCGTTTGGCGAAGCTGGTCAAAGCCCCTTTTGTAAAGCTAGAAGCGACAAAATTTACGGAAGTAGGCTATGTCGGCCGCGATGTTGAATCGATGGTTCGCGACCTAATTGAAACGTCGATACGTATGGTAAAAACCGAAAAAACAGAAAAGGTTAAAGATCGCGCCGAGAAGCTCGCTAACGAGCGGATCGTAGCTTTGCTGGCACCTTCTGCTGCGAAGGCCAAGTCCTCCAAAAATCCATTTGAGATGCTCTTTGGCAATCAACAGCAAGCGGATGAACCGAAGGAAGCGCCTGAGGTAGAGAATGAGCTCTACCAAAAACGATCACAACTCAAAGAGCAGCTGGCCGCAGGCAAGCTTGAAAATGAAGTGATCGAGATCGAGGTTGAGGATTCCTCTCCGAATATGATGGATATGCTATCCGGCCAGGGACCTGAGGGCATGGGTATGAATATGCAGGAGCTAATCGGACAGCTTATGCCGAAGAAGCCTAAGAAACGCAAGCTGCCAATTAAGGAAGCTCGCAAGGTGTTGACGCAAGAGGAAGCGAATAAGCTGATCGACATGGATGATGTTATATCGGAATCGATAACGCGAGCTGAACAATCAGGCATTATTTTCATAGATGAGATTGATAAGATCGCGAGCCCTTCACGCGGTTCAGGCCCGGATGTTTCCAGAGAGGGCGTTCAACGGGATATATTGCCAATCGTTGAGGGTTCAACGGTCATGACGAAGTATGGCCCTGTCAAAACGGATTATGTGCTGTTTATTGCTGCAGGGGCATTCCATGTCGCGAAGCCTTCTGATCTGATTCCAGAGCTTCAGGGACGGTTCCCTATTCGGGTCGAGTTGACGAGCCTAAGCTTGGATGATTTTGTAAGCATATTGAAGGAGCCTAAAAATGCTTTAACGAAGCAATATGCAGCGCTGCTTGAGACAGAGGGCATTCAAATCGAGTTTTCGGATGAAGCGATTCACGAGCTGGCATCAATCGCGGCTGACGTAAACCGGAATACCGAAAATATTGGCGCACGCCGACTGCATACGATTTTGGAGAAGCTGCTGGAGGATCTTTCGTTCGAAGCGCCTGAGCTGTCACTCGAGAAAATGACGATTACACCGGAATATGTACGGGAAAAGCTGGGAAGCATTGCACAAAATCGCGATTTGAGTCAATATATACTGTAGTTGTTATGAGTTTTGGGAGGCAATAGAATGACTTTACTTACAAAGACAAGAACGCTAAACCGATTGCTGCAACGTGCTGCCGGCAAAGCGCTCAGCTTCAGGGAAATGGCAGAAGTGCTATGCACAACGATACAGACAAATGTGTTTGTCGTTAGTCGCAGAGGGAAAATACTTGGCTGTTCTGCTGTTGATGCATATGACCATGATTTTATGCGAACGTTATCGGCAGATGAGCTTCGTTTTCCGCAGGAGAGCAATGTCCGTTTTCTTGATATGCAAGAATCCATGACAAATGTCAGGCCTGATCCTGGCATCTATGAAACATTCCCTAGGCTCGGCGATCAAGAAATTATGACGGTCGTGCCAATCATCGGCGGGGGGGATCGTCTAGGAACTTTGGTGCTGACCCGCTTGTCAGGCACATTCGATGATGATGATCTTATTTTGGCTGAATATGGTTCTACGATTGTAGGCATGGAGATTTTGCGCGAGCGGACAGAGGAAATTGAGCAGGAGGTTCGCAGCCGTGCTGTCGTTGCCGTTGCGGTCGGATCTTTGTCGTTTAGTGAACTCGAGGCAGTGGAGCATATCTTTGAAGAGCTGGATGGTAAGGAAGGCCTGCTTGTCGCATCAAAAATCGCGGACAGAGCAGGCATAACACGTTCAGTTATTGTAAACGCGCTTCGCAAGCTGGAAAGTGCTGGAGTAATCGAGACTAGATCATTAGGGATGAAAGGCACATACATTAAAATCTTAAATCACCAACTGTTACAGGAATTGGATAAATTCAAGTCCTAATTATAGGACATTAAGACCATATTCGCCCTATCTTCTTACAAAGATAGGGCTTTTTTCTTATTGTTATATTTTAGGAAATTGTTGAATATTATCTTGTCGGCAAAAATCGACACAACCATCTCATTTTTTTAATTATTTACTGTCGAACAAAGAAGGATTGAGGATTAATCTGTTGAATACGTTATGATGATCTTCTATGTGAAAGTGGTGAAACTACGTGAATTTGTTGAATGGCGCTGCATTTGGAAGAATGGAAGGTGCGCTTCAAGCAGCTGAAATGCGTCAGCGCGTCATTTCTAACAATGTGGCCAACGGTGATACGCCGCATTTCAAACGGTCTGAGGTTGTGTTTGAGGAATTATTAGAACAATCGATGGGAAATCCGCAAGGACAATTGGTCGGCAAGCAAACGAATCAAAGGCATATTCCGATCGGATCAGGATCTTCTAATCTACCTATACCCAAACTTATTACCGATGAAACAACTTCGATGAACAACAATGAAAATAATGTTGATATCGACCGTGAAATGTCTTTGCTAGCCAAAAATCAATTAAGTTATAACTTGTATATCCAACAAATTAATCATGACTTTAGAATGATGCGCACAGCGATTGAAGGGAGATTCTAAAAGGTGAAGTTGTCAACAGGATTTGATATTAGTGCTTCCGCCTTATCGGCACAGCGTCTTAGAATGGATGTCATTTCTTCTAATATCGCTAATGCGGAAACGACACGCGGCAGTTTCGTAAACGGACAATTTCAGCCCTATAAACGGAAAATGGTCGTAATGGAGCCTATACAGCAGTCATTCTCAAGTGTGCTCTCTCAGCAATTGAGCGGTAACTCAGCTTCACAGGGCGTTAAGGTTTCGAGAATTAAGGAAGATCACTCGCCGAATAAGCTGATTTATAATCCGACGCATCCTGATGCTGATGCTAATGGCTATGTAAATATGCCTAATGTGGATGTTACGAAGGAAATGGTGGATATGATTGCGGCGACGCGTTCTTATGAAGCGAACGTAACAGCTCTGAATGCAACCAAATCCATGTTCATAAAGGCGCTCGAAATAGGGAAATAATTAGGTGTAAACATCATTTGAAGTATTGGAGGAATAATGTTGATTCAATCGATGTCGCTCGGTCCTGTTCAGCCTGCCAAACTCATTGAAACTCAATCGATTCAAGAAGCTACTCCGGCGCAATTAACACAATCTTTTGGACAGTTTTTGCAAACGGCTATTGATAATGTAAGCAATCAAGAGCAAGGCGTACATAAGCTCAATGACAAATACCTGATGGGTCAAGTGGATGTTACGAAGGTTCTGATTGCTTCCGAGCAATCGCAGCTCAGCTTGCAGCTTACCTCACAAATCCGCAACAAAGTAGTCGAGGCTTATCAGGAAATGATGCGGATGCAAATTTAATACAACTTTTGACCTAGCATAGTATTTGGGTGAGGTGACAATGTGAACGAGAGAATCGCCCAATTTAGAGGCAGGCTTACTCAATTTTGGGGCCATATGGGCAGAAAACAAAAAATATGGCTGGGGGCATCCATTAGTGGAATTTTGTTAACAATTATTTTGTTGACAATCGTATTTACGAGAACAGAATACGAGATTGCTTTTCAAAATTTGGACACAACCGATGCAGCAGCCATAATGACTTACTTAGACAGTAGCGGAATTCCTTATCAGCTTAGCGACAATGGAAAAAGCATTTCAGTTCCCAGCACGGAGGCATCGCGAATAAAGGTCGATGTAGGTTCACAAGGGCTGGTTCAGAACGGATCAATAGGTTTTGAAGCTTTCAATTCAAGCTCCAGCCAGTTTGGAACGACTGAAAATGAATTCAATGTTAAATATTTGAATGCTTTGAATGGCGAAATTCAGCAGCTGTTAAGTGCGATGCAGGGGGTAGAAAGCTCTAAGGTTCTTATTAATTTACCAGAAGAGAGCGTGTTTCTATCAGCAGAGGAAGCAGAGCAGGCTTCAGCTTCTATCATGATGAAATTCATGTCGGGCTATCGACCTAGTCAAAAAGAAATCGATGGTTATTATAACCTAGTTAAAACGGCAGTTCCTAATTTAGCCATTAAGGACATCACGATTTCTAGCCCTCAAGGTGAACTTACATATTCTGAAGTGGATGGCGGTTTAGCTAATAGCGCTGATGCTGTAGAATCGCAATTCATCATTCAACGGAAATATGAAACAGAGCTTAAGAAAAACATACAGCAATTTCTTGGACCAATCGTTGGTGCAGACAATCTAGTTATTCAAATATCCAGCAGCATGAACTTCGACAAGAAGACATCGCAAGAATCAGTTGTGAAGCCGTTAGACAACAACAACAATAACGGAATAGTTATAAGCGAACAAATTGATAGCAGTACATCAACGGGAGGCGCTGGTGACGCTGGCGGTGTTGCAGGTACTGGGGAGACTGATGTACCAGGATATACAGATGGTTCAGCAGCGCAAGGGACTTCGGAAACAAATTCACAAATTCGAAATTATGAAGTAACTCGAATAAACAATAATATCGTTTCGGGCCCGTTTGTTCTTAAAGACCTCTCAATTAGTATCGGCATTGAGCAAACAGAAATGAATGATGAAGCTAGCAGAACAGCAATTATGACTTATTTGACAGCTTTGGTGAGAGCACAACTCGCAGATTCCGGTCAAGATGTAAATGATGACGCGTTAATGGCCAAAAAGGTTGCATTGATTGCTAGAACATTTTCTGGCAGCAGCGAGGCTAATCAAGCTAGCGTACTATCTATGCCTTGGTTAATCGGTATCGGTGTCGCTGCTCTTGCAATAATTGGCGGATTAATTTATGTAATAGCGGCCCGCAGACGCAAGAAAGAAGCTGAAGAAGAAATTGAATTGGCTGCTCCTGCAAAAGTAGAATTCCCTACGCTTGATTTGGAAAGTGTCAGTAATGAAAGTCAAGCACGTAAAAATCTTGAAACACTCGCCAAACGCAAACCGGATGAGTTCGTTAATCTTCTTCGCACATGGCTTGTGGATGAATAGAGGTGGTTTCATTGTCAAAATCAATGCAAGGCTTGTCAGGTCGTCAAAAAGCAGCTATTTTGCTCATAACGCTTGGACCTGAAGTATCGGCACAAATATTCAAGCATTTACGCGATGAAGAAATTGAGCAGCTAACGCTTGAAATCGCGAACGTCCGTAAAGTGGACAGTCAGGACCGCGAAACGATACTAAGTGAGTTTCATCAAATTTGCTTGGCTCAAGAGTATATCACGCAAGGCGGTATTTCGTACGCTAAAGATATTTTGGAAAAAGCACTTGGCGAATCAAAAGCGCTTGAAGTCATTAATCGACTAACGGCTACCTTGCAGGTAAGACCATTCGATTTTGCTAGAAAAGCAGAGCCTACACAAATATTGAACTTTATTCAAAATGAGAATTCGCAGACGATCGCATTGGTTTTATCGTATTTGCAATCCGAGCAATCCTCGCATATTCTTTCCTCGCTTCCGCAGGAGAAGCAGGCAGAGGTCGCAAGGCGTATTGCGCTCATGGATAGCACTTCGCCAGAAGTTATCTCTCAGGTTGAGCGTGTTCTAGAGCAAAAGCTATCCGCTACCGTTACACAGGATTACACGAATGCCGGCGGTATCGATTCAATCGTACAAATTTTAAATGGTGTCGATCGCGGAACAGAGCGTACCATACTCGACGCGCTTGAAATTCAAGATCCAGAGCTAGCAGAAGAAATCAAGAAGCGTATGTTCGTATTCGAGGATATTGTCAACATCGACAACCGCTCGATTCAACGAATCATTCGGGATATCGAGAATGCAGATCTTCAGCTTGCGCTCAAAGTGGCGAGCGAAGAGGTTCGAGAAGCGATATTCCGCAATATGTCGAAGCGTATGGCCGAGACCTTCAAGGAAGAAATGGAGTTCATGGGTCCAGTACGCCTTCGCGACGTGGAAGAAGCGCAAACTCGTATCGTTGCTACTATTCGCAGACTAGAAGAGTCAGGAGAAATCATCATCGCCCGCGGTGGAGGAGACGATATCATTGTCTAATTTGATAAAATCTTCGAGCGTGATTACTCTTGAACAGTTAAAGCAGCTTGAATTGCTGCATCAACGGAATCTAGAAATCGGCGAACCGCAAGAACAGGAAGCGGATATCGAATCTGTTCCGGATGAAGAGACAATCTCCTTAAGAGATCAGATTTTGAATGATGCTCAGCTCTACGCAGAAGAACGTCTTCGCGAGGCAGCACAGGAAAGCGAAAGGCTTCTGGCTGAAACGCAGCAGCAAATCGAAGTTTGGTGGCTGCAAAAGCGTACCGATGACGAAGCAGCCTCCGAAGCCTCGAGGCAAACCGGTTATGAGCTTGGTTATGCGGAAGGTGCAGCAAGCTCAGAAACGGAAATGCGCGAAATTTGGGAGCAGAAGCTCACTGAAGCATCGGATGTGCTAAAAACTGCGTTCCAAATGAGAGAACAAATCATTCAGGAAGCTGAACCCTTTCTTGTGGAATTAAGCTGTGCGATCGCCGAGAAGATTATTGGGCAGCAGCTTACGTTAGCTCCTGAGATGGCGATTGAATTAATTCGCAAATCATTGTCTCGCCGTAGAGAGCAGGGAGTCATCACGCTCTGCGTCGCTCCTGGCCAGCTCGCTTTCGTACAAGCTGCAAGGGAAGAACTTCATTTCGCAATCGATTCACAAGCGGAATTGCAAATTTTGCCTGACTCGACGGTGAGAGATAACGGCTGTGTCATTCGTTCTTCATTTGGCAGCATTGACGCTCGCATCGATACGCAGCTTGCTGAGATTAAACGTGAGTTAATCCATCTTGCTCATCATAGCGGCGAAGAGCGAGGTCACTACAATGATAGTGAATAACTTGGATGTGCTGAAATATATTGAGCATCTGCAGCCACTTGATCCGGTACGAATAAACGGAAAAGTTACGCAGGTCATCGGTCTAACGGTCGAATCGGAGGGGCCGGATGCGAGCATTGGAGACGTATGCTTCATCTATCCATCCAAAGGCGCGAAGCCGATCAAAGCTGAAGTCGTCGGATTTCGAGATAACAAGGTTATCTTGATGCCGTTAGGCGATCTTCACGCGATAAGCCCTGGCTGCGATGTCGTTGGTACGGGCAAGCCACTAACGGTGCAAGTCGGGTCAGAGCTGCTTGGAAAAGTGCTCGACGGCTTAGGCAATCCGCTCGACGGTTCTTTTTTGCCAAGCCGCATGCCTCATTATTCAACACATAATGAACCAAGCAATCCGCTCATGCGTCCGCGAGTCGTTGAACCGCTAGGGATTGGCGTTAGAGCTATCGACGGTCTACTAACCGTAGGTCGCGGCCAGCGTGTAGGCATCTTCGCAGGCTCCGGCGTTGGAAAGAGTACGCTGCTAGGCATGATTGCTCGGAACACATCTGCTGATGTCAACGTTATCGCCTTAATCGGCGAGCGCGGACGCGAAGTGCTGGAATTTATCGAGAAGGACCTCGGTCCTGAAGGCTTAGCGCGTTCGGTCGTTATCGTCGCTACTTCCGACCAGCCAGCCTTAATTCGTATGAAAGGCGCGTTGATTGCGACATCTATCGCTGAATATTTTCGCGATCGCGGCCTGAACGTCATGTTGATGATGGATTCGGTGACGCGGTATGCGATGGCGCTGCGTGAAGTTGGACTCGCGATCGGCGAGCCGCCTGCTACACGCGGCTATACGCCTTCTGTATTCGCAGCGCTGCCTAAGCTGCTTGAAAGAGCAGGAACAGGACCTACAGGCTCGATAACAGCGTTCTACACCGTGCTCGTTGATGGCGATGACATGAATGAGCCGATCGCGGACGCTGTCCGCGGAATACTGGATGGTCATATCGTTTTGAGCCGTCAACTCGCACATAAAGGACATTTTCCGGCAATCGATGTACTTGCATCTGTCAGTCGCGTTATGAAAGAAATCGTGACTGAAGAGCAGCAGGATGCCGCCAATGAATTGAAGAAAATGCTTGCTATCTATAAAGATTCGGAAGACTTAATCAATATAGGGGCGTACCAGCGAGGATCGAATGCAGAAATTGATAAGGCGCTGCAATTTATTGAACCCATTCAGAGCTTTACGAAGCAGAAGACCAATGAAAAGGTAAGCTTAGAGGAAGCACAAAATCGTTTAATTACCGATTTTTATAGGAGTTGAATCGATAGATGGCATCGTTTAGGTATTCATTTCAGAAGGTCATAGATTTGAAATCGAGTGAGAAGACTCAAGCAGAATGGTTGCTGTCAACGGCAATTGGCGCTTTAGCTGCAGAGGAGCTGTCGCTAGAGGAGCTGCGTGCGAAGCAGCAGGAATGGGAAGTGAAGCTTCAAGAAGCTTCAAGTATAGCCGTTCCTCTATCAGAGCTGCAGCTCATACAGCAATACTTGGACTATTTAGTAGCTTGTATTACGAGTAAGTTGAAAGATGTATTGCATGCACAGAAGGCGGTTGAGCAAAGCAGGCTTAGACTTTCCGATAAGATGAAGGATGAGAAGGTATGGCTTAAAGCTAAAGATCATGCGCGTGACCGGTTCCAGTATGCGATGCAAATTAAAGAGCAGAACGAATTGGATGAGATGGCAAGCGTCCGTTTCATGATACCAACCCCATAAAATGATGCGATATACCGGCTAGAGGGAGTGAGTGGAATTGGCGGGTACGGAAAATGAAAAGCAAGGCTACAGCACACTTGAACGAATTATGTTTTTGATGACGCCGATTTTATTCGCAATCGTTTTGCTCGGCGTATTGTATACCTTGTTCAATATTGACTTTCGCAATAAAATGCTGGAAACCGGAAATTCTATCCCATTCCTTAAAGACGTGCTTCCGGAGCCAAAGATTGCAGGCGGAGCGTTAAATGATGATGATTTGAGAACAGCAAACATGTCTGCGAAAATTGCGGATTTGCAAGCTCAACTTACTGCGATTGAAAGCGAGCTAGCAGCTGCGAATCAAACGAAGACGATGCTGGAGCAAGAGGTAAAAGTTCTAGAGAGCGATAATACGCAGCTCAAGAGCTCTAATGATGATCAATTTCTTGAGGATGAGCAGTACCAGTCAAAAATTCAAGAGTTAGCGAGCATGTTTTCCAAAATTTCGCCAAGCAAAGCAGCACCTATTTTGCAAAGCATGACTTTGGATGAAATGGTGCTGGTGTTTGCGAATATGCGAGCTGACGACAGAGTTCGCATTATGGAGAAAATGAATCCGCAGACGGCTGCTGATGCAGCGATGAAGCTAAAGGATAATGTGAAGGCCAAGGATCTGCAAATTGCAGCACTGCAAGCGAAGCTGGATGCACAGAAGACGCCGCAAAAGGCGCAGGCTTCCTCTGTCCTTGATCAAGAGCAGCTTAGCGCGACATTTACAGCTATGGACCCTAAAAGCGCAGCTGAATTGTTGGTCAAAATGGTCGACGTGAGTCCTAGTAAAGTGCTTCGCATTTTAAATGCGGTTGACGACGCGAGCAGATCAACGATTTTAGCCGAAATGTCAGCTCTTAATAAAGCGATCACAGCACAGCTGGTATCGAAGTTGATGCCTGGGAGTTAATGGCTCTGATCAAGTGTCTATTTAAGCCCCCCTATATTGAAAGGAGGTGAGAAAAATGGAAATGATAGTATCTCAAGTCGCATCTACCCAGCAACAGGCACAATCGACTGCAAGTGGACAAGCAAGCAAAAGTGCAGGCGGAGTTGAATTCCAAAAGACGTTAGTGCAACAAATTAACAGTGAAGCCGCTAGCGGCACTGGAAATACACAGGGTGTTCAACTTGTTGCGAATGTACAAAAGGAAGGAACGGTTGAAGCGGAGATAGCTGCGGCTGCACCTGCTATATCCGATCTGATGTCAATCATTGATGGATTGCTTGCTCAGCTTGAAGCTCCGGCAACAGAAGACGGTGAAGCGCGAGAAGTAGATGAGCAGCAGTTGAAGCAGCTTGAGGCCGTACTAGATCAGATGGATGCACTGCTTGCGCTTTTAGGAATTCCAGTGCCAGTTATTCAGCAAACCAATAACCAATTGCAGGCTGAAAATGGAACCCTATCTGTTCAAGAGTCTGCTGTAAATGTTTCTAATGTGAAGTCAAACCTTCAGGACACATTGCTTCAATTGCAGTCGATGCTTCAGCAAGGAACAACAAAGATGATTCAACAGCAAGAGCCTACCGTGCTAATAGCGGAGCAGCTTAAAGCGTTAACAGCGATTTTGGAAGGCGAACCGGTGGATACGAATAAGCCTCAGACGAAATCGATTGCCTTCACACAACAACTGTTTACACAGCAAAATGCTCCACAAGCTGAGGTTAGCACGCTGCTTCAGCGTTTATCGCAGCAGTCTGTTCATCCAGCATTATTATCTACGGCTGTACAAAGCACCGAACAGGCAGTCGAAGCAGAAATCGCGATTTCACCAATCGAGCCGAACGCGCAGCTGCAGCTCGTCGCAAGTCAATCGGAAACACTTCGTGGACTTGCACCGCTTGCCGCTAATGCAGCAGCTACATCATTTGTTGTTGCGGACGATTTTGCCAAGTCCATGACAGGAATGATCGTGCAGAAATTTGACCTGACGACAGTGAACGGTGTATCAGAAGCTAAAATCATGCTTTTTCCTGAACATCTAGGTCAAGTGGATGTTCGAATTACGATGCAAAATGGCTTGTTGACGGCAATCTTCCAAACTGATACAGCTATGGCCAAGGATATGCTGGACAATCAGATGGCACAGCTTCGATCTGCTCTACAAGCACAAGGCTTAATGGTTGATAAGCTAGAAGTATCGCAGGGTCAGTCGACAGCGCAGCTTTCTCAGCAGCATCAAGGCCAAGGAAGCAGAGAGCAGCAATCTTCCAGCCGACATGCTTTTACCGGCGATGAAGGTGCAGGCGAAGCCCAATTCGAAACCGAATTGATTGAACAAGCCACTATTCAAGGTCTTGGGTTCGGTAGAGGAATAAATGTTAAGGCCTAGCTGAACGATATGATCGCTAAAGAGGATGGAGGTGATCGGGAATGTCAGACAGCATGTCTACTCGCGTAGTTTGGCCGAATTACAGTCAAGCGAACGTGCAAGCGGCAGCAAGCAAAAAGGATTCTGGAACATTAGGCAAGGATCAATTTCTGAGCATCCTAGTTACGCAGCTGCGGAATCAGGATCCCATGCAGCCGCTGCAGGACAAAGATTTTATTGCGCAAATGGCACAGTTTACATCGGTAGAGCAGCTTATGAACATGGCGACCGAGTTAACCTTAATGCGACAGAGTATAGGTTCCGCTTCCACCATGATCGGAAAGACGATTGAATGGAACGAGTACAACGAAGCCGGGGAAGTAACTACCGCAAGCGGAGTTGTCAATTCCATTATTTCGAAGGAAGGCAAACTATATGCAAGGGTAAGCGGCGCGGAAATAGCTCTTGATTATGTCACATCGATTTCGGAGACAAATGGCGATCATACGCAGCCAGACGAATCGGTCGACAAATCTTCTGAAACAGCGAATGCTGAGGAGGAGGTTGAGGTCTAGTGAATGACGGCGTGAGAATCGGGCATATTTTTCCGGTTAAGTCCACACCTCTACAGCCAAGCAAAGCAGCAGTTAGCCGTGCTTCGCAGCCAACACCATTTCAAGAAATGCTTGATGCGAAGGTGCTTAAGTTCAGCCATCACGCTGAGGTGCGCATGCAGCAGAGAGGCATTAAGCTGCAGCCGGAATCTTTGACGAAAATTATGAATGCTGTTGAAGAGGCGGCATCAAAAGGCGCGCAGGACTCATTAATTGTTTTTCGAGATATAGCAATGATCGTAAACGTGCCAAGCCGTACGGTTGTAACGGCAATGGATGGCGGGCAAATGAGGAGCAATGTATTTACGCAAATAGACAGTGCTATTATTTTATCGTAAGGCTGGACCTATCAGGAAGCCTTAAGCTGTGGACCGAATGAAGCAGCTTTATGATAGTGCGTACATCCTTTTCAAGCCAAATGAGTCTAATCCATATTCCAGGAGGAATAACAAACAATGCTAAGATCGATGTATTCGGGCGTATCCGGTATGCGCGGCTTTCAAACAAAGCTTGACGTAATTGGTAACAATATTGCGAACGTCAACACGGTTGGTTTTAAAGCTGGCCGCGTCATGTTCAAAGATATCTTAAGCCAGACGGTGGCGGGTGTTACTGCGCCTGAAGATGGCGTGCGCGGCGGTGTAAACGCGAAGCAAATCGGTTTAGGCGTGTCCATCGGTTCCATCGATACGGTACATACCGCAGGCAGTGCAATGACGACGAACCAACCGACGGATCTTCGAATCGATGGCGATGGCTTCTTTGTAGTAAGAGCCAATGAGGAATCAGAAATGCTTCTTACGCGCGCGGGCAATTTTACTCTGGATGCCAACAGACAGCTCGTTACAGGCGATGGTTACTTTGTTCTAAGCGCTGACCAAGCGCCGATCGTGCTTGATGAAGCGATCACTGCTTTCTCCATCGGACAGGATGGAACCATTATGGGGGTTACTGCTGATGGAACGGAACCTGTTGCGCAGCTTGGCGTTGCCAAGGTCGTAAACCCAAGTGGACTTGAGAAGCTTGGCGGCAATATGTATCGTGTGACGGCTAATGCTAACCCCGACGCTTCCATTGAAGACTTTTTGACCTTCGCTGGTGACCCGGAGCTAGGGACGGGCGCTATCATTGCGGGTCAACTTGAAATGTCTAACGTTGACTTAACGGCTGAGTTTACGGAAATGATCGTTGCGCAGCGCGGCTTCCAAGCCAATTCACGTATCATTACGACTTCTGATGAAATATTGCAAGAGGTTGTTAACTTAAAACGATAGGTAAGTCATAATGAGCGGGAGGCTTCATGCCTCCCCTAGGTGTGAGGGGGTAACTGATGATTACCGTAACACGTTTGAATGGAACAAAAGTCACGATTAATGCATTGCTCATTGAATTGATTGAAGAATCTGCTGATACGGTTATTGCGCTTACGACAGGAAAAAAGCTGGTAGTCAAAGAAAAGACAGCTGAACTGTTGCTGCTTAATCAACAGTATCTTCGAACAATAGGCCTCATTGCGGCGGCCCAGAAGAGTGAACAAACGGAGGGTCCCTCAACATGAAAAAAATGCTTCCTTGGCTAATAACGATTTTATTATCCATAACGTTAATCGCAGTTGTTGCCATTATTTTATTTAAGTCCTTTTTTACTGATCCGAAGGAAACGGCGACAGAAACCAAAACAATCGAGGTTAAAGTGCTGTCGGCAGATGAGCGGGTGGAGGTTACATCCGAATTAAAAGATTTCAGAAGAAACCTAAAAGATCCCGAATATGTTGTGGTTCTAAGCTTCGCATTCCAGCTTGACAGCAAGAAAACAAAGGAAGAATTCGACAAGCTGCTCGAAATTGAAGTTCGACCTATCATTAACCGTACATTAGCGGATATGACTGCTGCAGAGTTTCAAGGCTCGCAAGGCGAGGATGCGCTTGAATCGAAGCTCCTTAACCTAATTACTCCTATTATTCCGAAAGGTAAATTGGTAAAGGTTGAAATCACCAACTTCCTAATTACCGAGCTTTAACTGACTACGCAGACATTCCTCGAAGGAGGTGAGATATTTGGTTGATGTTTTATCGCAAAATGAAATTGATGCGCTGCTAGCTGCATTGGACTCCGGTGAAATGGATGCAGAGGATTTAAAAAAGGAAGAGATAACGCGTAAAGTCAGTTTATATGATTTCAAACGCGCCGTTCGCTTCTCCAAGGATCATATTAGAAGCTTGACTCGGATCCATGAAAATTTTGCGCGATATTTGACAACCTATTTCTCAGCGCAACTTCGCACTTTTGTTCAAATAAATGTCGTGCAGGTCGAGCAATTGCCTTATGACGAATTTATACGTTCGATTCCTAAGATGACAATCTTGAACATATTTGAAGCGGAGCCGCTGGAAGGTCGAATGGTGCTTGAGGTACATCCAAACGTAGCATACGCTATGCTGGATCGAATGTTAGGCGGACAAGGCATTGCGCCTTCCAAGATTAACAATTTAACGGAGATCGAAACGATCATTATGGAGCGTATCTTTAGCCGAACATTCGAAAGCCTGCAGGAAGCATGGAGAACAATTATTGATATCTCTCCAAGGCTTGAAGCCCTTGAGACGAATCCTCAGTTTATGCAAATCGTTTCTCCGAATGAGACGATTGCGCTTATCTCATTCAGCACTAAGATAGGCGATACAACAGGCATGATTAACTTATGTATTCCGCATGTTGTTATCGAGCCGATCATGTCAAGACTTTCTGTTCATCATTGGTTTGTTTCGCAGAAGAAAGCACGTGCGCCTGAAGAGGTTGAAATTTTGGAGCAGCGCGTAAACAAAGCGAAGCTGCCTATCGTAGCAGAGCTTGGCGAATCTGCGATTACAATAAAAGAGTTCTTAGGGCTGAATATTGGCGATGTGATCTCCTTGAATAAGTCAGTCGATGATGGGCTGAAAATTAAAGTTGGAGAGAAGCTTAAATTCATTGGCAGTCCAGGCTCCGTTAAAGGACGACTGGCTGTACAAGTTGATGAGATCGTCAGCGAAGGAGTGGAAGAAGATTATGACGAGTAAGGACTATTTGTCGCAAGAGGAAATTGATGCATTGCTTCGTCAATCCTCCAATGAGCCGGAGCCTGCGCAGTCCTCTGAGGGTGGAGCTCAGCTTGCAGACTTCTTAAACGAAATGGAACAGTCTGCACTCGGCGAAATTGGAAATATCACCTTTGGCAGCGCCGCAACAGCATTGTCAACGCTGCTTGGCAAGAAAGTAGATATTACGACGCCGCAAGTTACCATTGTAAAGAAAGATGAGCTCCCTGACATTTTCCCTAAGCCGCATGTAGCGGTTAGCGTGCAGTATGTCGATGGCTTTCAAGGCATTAACTCCCTCGTCATTAAGACGAAGGATGCACAAATCATAGCTGATCTCATGCTAGGCGGCGACGGTAACAACATTACGGTAGAAGCGCTGAATGAAATCCATATTAGTGCTGTACAAGAAGCAATGAATCAAATGATGGGTTCTTCCGCTACTTCTATGTCGACGATCTTTAATAGATTTGTAAATATATCGCCGCCGGGAATTGATATTTTGGACGTAAACAAAGGCGATGGCATGGAGCATTTGCCGCCGGTGGATTTGTTTATTAAGATTTCATTCCGGTTGACGATTGGCGATTTAATCGATTCGACGATTATGCAGCTGCTCCCAATCCCATTTGCAAAGCAAATGGTTGATATTTTGATGGGGGTAGTAGAGGAAGAACCTGCGCAGCCAGCTGCTCTGGCTTCGCCAGCGCCTCCTGCAGCGTCCGCAGCACAGCAAGCTACAGCAATGCAGGAAACGGCAGCGACGGCTCAGATGAGCGCTGCACCGCCGCAGATGCATATGGCACCGCCAATGCAGCAAATGCCGCCTATGCAGTATCAAACGCCAGCCGCTGGCTACGACATGCCGATGCAGCCGCCTGGACCGCATACATATGGCCATTCAGCAAATCGAAACGTAAACGTGCAGCCTGTGCAATTTGCTAATTTTGGAAATGCACCTTTTAATCTGCCAGATGAAACAAACCTCAATTTACTTCTCGACATACCGCTTAAGGTCACGGTAGAATTAGGAAGAACCCAAAAGCAGATAAAGGATATTTTGGAGCTGTCGCAAGGCTCGATTATCGAGTTGGACAAGCTTGCTGGCGAGCCAGTGGACATCCTTGTAAACAACAAGCTAATAGCAAAAGGCGAGGTTGTTGTCATCGATGAAAACTTTGGTGTTCGCGTTACCGATATCGTAAGCCAATGGGACCGCATTCAAAAATTACAATAGTATCCTAGGAGGATAAAAAGATGGCAAACCGCATTCTAATCGTAGACGACGCAGCTTTCATGCGCATGATGATTCGAGACATTTTATCAAAGAACGGCTACGAAGTCGTCGGTGAAGCCCCAGATGGCGCTCAGGCGGTTGAGAAGTACAAGGAATTGAAACCTGATTTGACAACGATGGATATTACGATGCCAGAGATGGACGGAATCTCCGCACTGAAGGAAATCAAAAAGCTTGATAGCAACGCAAAAGTAATTATGTGTTCAGCAATGGGTCAGCAAGCAATGGTAATTGATGCGATTCAAGCAGGCGCAAAGGACTTCATCGTCAAACCGTTCCAAGCTGATCGCGTTATTGAAGCGATTAAGAAAACGCTCGGATAACGGTAGGACATTATGCTTAACATACCTTCGCGCATTTCAATGGTGTCTGCTCTTGGGATGGCGATATGGCCTCGTTTTGCGGCTGCTGCTGCAATTGACGGCAGCAGCGCAAATCAAGATGAACAGATGGTTTTTACCGGATCAAAGGATCTAGCGGGCAGCTTGGTTTGGGTGATCATCTCGCTTGCCATCGTTATCGTGCTGATAATTATCGTTATAAAATGGCTGTCTCAGCGCAACCGTACGTGGGGAACGAATCGATCGCTTCGTTCACTCGGCGGAATTGCGCTAGGACAAAACAACTCGCTTCAAGTCGTTGAAATTGCTGGTCGGATTTACATCGTTGGCGTTGGAGAGAACATTACTCTACTCGATAAGCTTGATGATCCAGAGCAAGCTGAGTCCCTTATCTCGGCGCTTGAGCGCCAGCAAGAGTCAGTCTGGTCAAAGGATGCAATCTCTCAATTGCTTAGCAAACTAAAAAACCGAAATGAGAAAGCAAGTCCCGAGCCGTCAAACGAGCAATGGAACAAGGAATCTTCTTTTTCGGATTTGTTGCAAAGCAAGCTAAGCAAGCAAGCGGACCGCAAGCAACAACTTGAATCGTTGTTACAAGACTCAAAAACAAATGAACGGTTGATCGATGATGAAAAATAAATGGTGGTTATCAATCGTTGCTGTACAGCTGCTTGCGCTACTCTTACATAATCAAGCATTTGCGGAACCGTTGCCCGACGTATCCATCAATATTGGCGACGGTAGCGGCGAAACGTCCGGTACTAGCGCTATATCCATTCTTCTATTAATAACAGTACTAAGCATCGCGCCAGCGATTATGGTTCTTATGACCAGCTTTACTCGTATCGTTATCGTTCTTGGCTTTGTAAGAACATCACTCGGAACGCAGCAAATGCCTCCCAATCAAGTGCTAATAGGACTTGCGATGTTTTTAACCTTTTTCATCATGGCTCCGACATTCTCGCAAGTAAATGAGGTTGCGCTTCAGCCTTATTTAAAAGGTCAAATCTCGCAAACTGAAGCCTTTAAAGAAGCATCCGTGCCAATGAAGAAGTTTATGTTCTCTCATACGAGAGAAAAGGACTTGATGCTCTTCATGAATTACACCAAAACGGAGAAGCCGGCTTCATTCGAGGAGATTCCGATTACGGTATTAATACCTGCTTATGCAATAAGCGAGCTCAAAACTGCGTTTCAAATGGGCTTCATGATCTTTATTCCGTTTCTAGTCATCGATATGATCGTTGCAAGCACTTTGATGGCGATGGGGATGATGATGCTTCCTCCCGTTATGATATCGTTACCGTTTAAATTGCTTTTGTTTGTTTTAGTTGATGGATGGTATTTGATTGTTAAATCATTATTGTTAAGCTTCAACACGTGATACTTGCAGGGAGGGACGTTCGATGAGTACTGATTTCATAATCGGATTGGCCGGCGAGGCCGTATTCGTGGTTTTGAAAGCCAGTGCGCCAATGCTCGTTCTTGCTTTGGTTGTAGGGTTAATTGTCAGCATATTTCAAGCAACAACACAGATTCAGGAGCAGACGCTTGCTTTTGTTCCGAAAATTGTAGCGGTCTTCGTGTCCATCATTGTTTTTGGCCCATGGATTCTTAATACGGTTATCGACTTCACTTACAATCTGCTGAACAATCTTCATAATTACATCGGTTAGGTTGTGAGTGGATGAACGCGATCGTACAAGGTTTTCCTATTTTTTTGTTAATCTTTTGTCGAATTACAGCGTTTTTCGTCGTTGCGCCTGTCTTTTCTTCGCGAGGCGTGCCGAATGTATTTAAGATTGGGCTTGGCTCATTCATCTCATTTACTGTTTTCTTGACGTATGGGATGAATCAGACGATCGTACCGGATGCAGAGTATGTGCTTGTTCTGCTGCGAGAAATATTGGTCGGCGTACTGATGGGTTATGTGGTCTATTTGTTTTTTACTGTCGTACAAACCGCTGGCGCATTTATGGATTTGCAGGTTGGTTTTGCAATGGCTAACATCGTAGACCCTCACACAGGTACGTCAGCCCCATTGCTCGGCAATTTCAAGTACATGCTGATTATCGTCATTTTTCTAATGATGAACGGCCATCATTTTATGTTGACTGCGCTTATGGATAGCTACAAATGGATGCCTTTGTCAAACGAACTTTTCAGCAAATTAATGAGCGGCAGCGTGACCGACTTTTTGACGAGAACCGTAGGCAACACCTTTTTACTGGCTATTCAAATAGCGTCACCATTAATCGTTGCCATGTTTTTGACGGATGTTGGATTAGGTTTCTTGACCAAAACAGCCCCTCAATACAATGTGTTTGTAATCGGTATCCCGCTTAAGCTGATCATTGGCATGTTTTTGCTCATTTTGTTAATGCCAAGTCTTGCTGGCATATTCGAAAGATTGTTTTCCATCATGTTTGATGCTTTGGAGCAGTTATTCGGAATCGTGCAAGGACCGCCGCCTGAGGGACAATAGGAGGATGCTGCCCATGCGTAATTACCGACTAAAGCTTGATCTTCAGCTTTTCAGTCAGGAGAAGACCGAGGAAGCAACTCCGAAGAAAAAGGACGAAGCTAGGAAGAAAGGTCAAATTGCTAGATCCTCTGACCTACCCGGTTCATTAATCATGCTGTTTACATTTATGGGATTCATCATGCTGGGCGGATTTTTTAAAAAGAATACTATGATGCTGTTTGGAAATCTGTTTGAAGATTGGTTGCTGATGGAGCTGACGACCGAAAACGTGATGTCGCTTTTTACCGATGTAACCATTCAATTACTGCTCATTTTGATGCCGATATTTGCAATAGCCATGGTCATTGGGATTCTAGGGAACATCATCCAATTTGGTTTTTTGCTCACCGGCGAACCTCTTCAAATGAAATTAAGCAAGCTCAACCCAATTAATGGCTTTAAACAAATTTTTTCCGCAAAAACGATCGTTGAATTTCTGAAAAGCGTACTGAAGTTGCTTATTATAGGCGTTCTAGTTTATATGGCCATTTCAAAAGAGTGGGACCGCATATTGGTGTTAGCAAGCTTGCCTGTCCAGCAGATCTTTAGCTTTACAGCTGGTTTGACGGTTAGATTAGGCATTGAAATTGGTGCGGTGCTTACTGTACTCGCATTTGCAGATTTTTTCTATCAACGTTTTGAGCATAACAAAAGTCTCAGAATGTCCAAGCAAGATATAAAGGATGAACACAAGAAATCGGAGGGTGATCCGATCATCAAAGGCAGAATTCGTGAGCGCCAGCGCAGAATGGCCATGCAGCGAATGATGCAGGAGGTTCCTAACGCAGATGTCATCATCACCAACCCTACACACTTTGCTATCGCATTGAAATATGATGCGACGAAGATGGAGGCGCCAAAAATAATTGCCAAAGGCATGGATCATGTCGCGCTTCGCATTAGAGAAATAGCCAAAGAGAACGGCGTTGTTACTATGGAAAATAAACCACTGGCCAGAGCGCTTTATGAACGTGCTGAGATAGGGGATGTTATTCCTCCAGACTTGTTCCAAGCTGTGGCCGAGGTGCTCGCATACGTATATAAGATGAAGGGCCGAGTAAAATCATCATAACGCTACGAGAGGAGACGGCATCATGAAAGCAAAGGACTTTGTAGTACTATTTGGCGTAATTGGTATTGTGCTCATGATGATTATCCCGATCCCAGTCCTATTACTAGATATTCTAATTATTTTAAACATTTCGATAGCCCTGATGATTTTGCTAATCGCTATGAATACGAAGGAAGCGCTGGACTTCTCTATTTTTCCGGCCATTCTATTAATAACCACACTATTTCGTCTCGCACTGAACGTTTCTACAACAAGAAATATTTTATCGCATGCTGAAGCAGGGGAAGTCGTTGCTACATTCGGCAGCTGGGTTGGCGGAGGGCAAATCGCAATCGGATTTATCGTCTTCCTCATCCTTGTCGTCGTACAATTTATCGTAATTACGAAAGGCTCCGAGCGGGTGGCAGAGGTCGCAGCAAGATTTACGCTAGACGCGATGCCCGGCAAGCAAATGAGTATTGATGCCGATCTAAACGCTGGCTTGATCAATGAGCAGCAAGCGAAAGATCGCCGGTCCAAAATTGAGCGGGAAGCTGATTTCTACGGCGCCATGGATGGTGCCAGTAAATTTGTAAAAGGCGATGCGATTGCCTCGATCATTATTCTAGTGATCAACTTGGTCGGCGGTTTCATAATCGGGATGGCCATTCATGATTTGAGTTTTGGCGAATCGTTATCAACCTTCTCCATTCTTACGATCGGTGACGGTCTCGTCAGCCAAATTCCAGCTTTGCTTATTTCAACAGCTGCGGGACTTATCGTAACAAGGGCGGCATCGGACGGCAATTTGGCCGAGGATGTTACTGCGCAATTGTTCAAATACCCTAAGTTGTTATTTATCGCCGCTGGAACGATCGCTTTGCTAGGTCTTACGCCGATCGGTCCAATTCGGACTTGGCCATTCGCCATCATGCTTGCATTCGGCGGCTGGTATATGCAGAAGGCGATTCATAAGCAGCAGGAGCAAGAGGAAATGATGGTTGAGGAGCAACAGATCGAAGAGGTTAGAAGTCCCGAGAGTGTTATCAGCCTCTTGCAGGTTGATCCGATCGAATTCGAATTTGGCTACGGGTTAATCCCGCTTGCCGATACACAGCAGGGCGGAGACTTGCTGGATAGGATCATTATGATTCGCAGGCAGTGCGCTTTGGAGCTAGGACTTGTTGTCCCTGTCATTCGGATCAGGGATAATATCCAGCTTAAACCAAATGAGTATGTGATCAAAATAAAAGGAAACACCGTTGCTCGCGGCGACTTGCTGCTCAATCATTATCTGGCAATGAGTCCAGGGTTCGAGGACGATTCTGTCGTCGGTATTGAAACGACAGAGCCAGCCTTCGGATTGCCAGCCATTTGGATTGATGAGCAGATGAAGGAACGTGCAGAGCTGTCAGGGTATACGGTCGTTGATCCGCCGTCTGTCGTTGCCACTCATTTAACGGAAATTATAAAACGTCACGCGCATGAGCTCATTGGCAGGCAAGAAACGAAGCAGCTTGTGGAAAATGTCAAAGAATCATATCCAGTTCTTGTTGATGAATTAATTCCTTCTATTCTAAGCATCGGCGATGTACAGAAAGTACTAGCCAAGCTGCTTCGAGAGAAAGTGTCCATTCGAGATCTTGTTACGATTTTTGAAGCATTGGCTGATCATGGAAATTATACGAAGGATTCGGATATTTTGACCGAGTATGTACGTCAATCCTTATCAAGACAAATTACGCAGCAGTTTTCTTCTGGCGGCGATACGTTAAAAGTTATCACGGTGGGACCGCAGCTTGAGAAAAAAATTGCAGAATCTGTTCAGCAATCCGATCAAGGAAGCTATATCGCATTAGATCCGATATCTACGCAGCAGATCTACCAGAAGCTAAACGAGCATGTCAACCGACAAATTCAGTCAGGTCAACAGCCTGTCATTCTCGCATCGCCTACTATCCGTATGTATTTAAGACAAATTGTGGAGAGAACGATGCAAGATTTGCCGGTGCTTTCTTACAGTGAGCTTGAACCTAACATAGAAGTTCAAAGCGTCGGGGTGGTGAACCTATGAGAGTAAAACGTTATGTCGTCAATGCATTGCCCGAAGCTGTATCCATGATTCGCAGCGAGCTTGGGAAAGATGCCGTTATTTTGAATACGAAGGAAATTAAAGTTGGCGGGTTTATGGGAATGTTCCGCAAGAAGAAGATGGAGGTTATAGCCGCTATCGAGTCGAATCAAGCGAATATCCCTTCACCCCAGCAGCGAACAGCTAATCCTCAAGTAGATGCGGCGGTTGAACAGATCTTGCAAACGGTTCAGCGTACGGCTACTGCTGTCATGGAACCGCCTGCTGCGGTCACTGTGAAAGAATCAGATAATAGAAAAGAACGTGAACAGTACATTATTGACGAAATACGCGACCTACGAGAATACATGGTCAAGCTATCGAAGCAGCAAAGCAGCCATCGTGGGATGTCCGAGCATTTAATCCAGCTTAAGGAGCATTTGATCGATCAGGAAATGGACCCGTTATGGATCGAGCGGTTGCTGCAGTTAATGGTAGAGAAACAGCTTGAGGAAAATAGCGAATACAGCAAAGAGCTGGTTTGGGAGCATGCGGCAGCGCAGATTGAAGAGTGGCTGCAGCCTTACAGCGGAAGTGGAATCAGCAGTCAAGCACGAGTCGTACATTTTGTAGGACCGACCGGTGTTGGCAAGACGACCACGATTGCGAAGCTGGCTGCGGAGCAAACGATAAAAAAGGGCCGCAAGGTTGGATTTATTACTTCTGATACGTACCGGATTGCGGCTGTTGATCAGCTTAGAACGTATGCCACCATACTGAACATACCGCTTGAGGTTGTATTCTCGCAAATGGATCTCACTCGTGCTTTCAAGCAGCTTGCCGAGCAGGAACTGATCTATATGGATACAGCCGGACGGAATTTTCGCAGCGAGCTGCATGTCTCGGAAGTAAATAGCTTGCTTCAAACCTCTGAGCCTAGCGAAACGGTACTCGTGCTTAGTCTGACCGGCAAAACTCGCGATATGGCAGCTGTTGCGGATCATTTCAGCAAATATGGCGTTCGAAAAGTGTTGTTTACTAAATTAGATGAAACGTCGGTGTTTGGAGCGATCTTCAATCTGATTATGAACTTTGAATTGCTGCCTACATATATGGCAAGCGGACAGACCGTACCAGATGATATTGAGTTGTTTCAAATTGATGTTTACATTAAGAAGCTCCTCGGGAGCAATGGCCCATGATGGATCAAGCAGAAGCATTGCGTAATTTAGTTAAACAGCAGGAACTTCAAGACGAAGGCCGAACGACCCGTGTTGTGACAGTCACCAGCGGGAAGGGAGGCGTTGGGAAATCGAATTTCAGCTTAAACTTTGCCTTATCGCTTCAGCGGCTTGGCAAAAAAGTGCTCGTATTCGATGCTGATATCGGCATGGCTAACATCGATGTGCTTATGGGCATTACATCAACCTACAATTTATATCATTTGCTTAAGCAGGAGAAGACGATTTGGGAAATCGTCCAGGAAGGTCCCGAGGGGCTGAACTTTATCGCTGGCGGCTCAGGCTTTCGCGACCTGATGGATTTATCGGATGAGCAGCTCGATCGCTTCGAGGTGGAAATAAGCAAGCTTCATGGAAAGTATGACGTTATCTTATTTGATACGGGTGCCGGGCTTTCCAAGGAAACGGTAAAGTTTATAACCGCAGCTCAAGAAACTATCGTGGTCACAACGCCAGAGCCAACGTCAATTACTGATGCTTATGCTTTGATTAAGATGGTTAAAGCGATGAATGTGAACGTTCATTTCAAATTAATCGTCAATCGCGCCGTGGATCCCCGCGAAGGAAAGCAAACGGCTGATAAGATCACCATGGTAGCACAACGGTTTCTTCAATCAGATCTGCCGCATTTAGGCATTTTGCCGGATGACCCTAACGTCTCTAAAGCGGTAAAGCGCCAGGTACCATTTACGGTCGCTTACCCGGGAAGCGAAGCATCGGTAGCCATTGATCGGATAGCGAAGCATTTTCTCGAAATACCACAGAGCTCTACAGAAAGCGGCGGAGTCAAAGGATTTTTGCAAAAAATGTTCAGACTCTCAAGATAATCCTTTGGAAGTGAGGAGGAAATAGAATGGCTCCTTATCGCATACTTGTTGTTGACGATTCCGGTTTTATGCGAAAAATTATTAGTGATCTAATCATCCAGGACCCGCAATTTACGATCGTAGCTACTGCCCAAAATGGTCAAGAAGCAATTGAGGCGGTTCGTGAATGGAAGCCGGATGCTATTACCTTAGATTTGGAAATGCCTCTAATGAACGGAATTGAAGCGCTGCAAATCATCATGAGGGACAATCCAACACCAGTCATTATGCTCTCGGGAATTAGTGAAGACAATACGAGAGAAACGATCAAGGCTTTGCAATTTGGTGCTTTCGACTTTATTAGAAAGCCATCAAGCGCCATATCGAATGACATTCATCAGGTTGGTGATTTTTTACTTGAAAAATTGCGGATTGCCGTTCAAACGAAGCGCTATCAGCCGATTATTGCCATTAGTGAGAAGCAAGAAGTAATTGAGGATAATCTTGTTCTACGAGAGCAAGTAATAGAGTCAAAAAGGATTAAGCCTTCACAACAAGAGGAGCCGCAAGCATCACCGCCGCCTACTCCAATCAAGGATCGGAGCAAACCGATTTTTCCGAAAATGGAGCACAAGAAGCAGCAGTTGGAGCAAGCGGCACCCCCTTTACATACAAAACTAAAAAGCTCGAAGCCTGAGGTTGCGGCGCCTAGCAAAATCAAACCGACGATTGCAGCGCGCAAAACCGTACTTAAAGAAACACAGGTTGTTGCTAAGCCGCTTCAAATAGAGACACCCTCTATTAGAAAGGAAAGGGCTGGAAGCCCGGTCGCAGCAATCAAACATATAGTAGCTATCGGTACTTCAACAGGAGGCCCGAGAGCGCTCCATGAGGTTATAACATCATTGCCAAGAGATTTCCCAGCACCAGTGCTTATCGTCCAGCATATGCCTCCAAAATTTACGAAGTCGCTAGCTCAGCGACTGGATAGCTTTAGTGAACTGCAAGTGGTTGAAGCAGAGCAGGGTGAGAGAGTATCTGTAGGAGTCGTTTATATTGCGCCTGGCGGTTACCATATGGAGCTTGCCAAGGATGCTTCCGGTTATTCGATCTTACTGACAGAGCAGCCGCCTCGCAACGGCCATCGTCCATCCGTCGATGTATTGTTTGAATCGTTTGCTTCGTTTCGAGAGCTGAAGCGGCACGCTGTCATCATGACGGGCATGGGTAGCGATGGCGCGAAGGGCATGAAGCTGCTTCAAAGCAGCGGTATCGAAACAACGATCGCGGAAGCAGAAGAAACCTGCGTCGTGTACGGGATGCCGAGATCTGCTATTGAGGCTGGCTGTGTAAATAAAGTATTGCCGCTGCAGCTCATTGCCTCGCAACTTGTGCAGGCAGTACTGAAATAAATAGGCTAGAATCGCTTAAACATTCTAATAGGAGGTGCTAGTAAATGGATATGAATGCCTATTTATCGATGTTTATCGATGAATCTAATGATCACCTGCAGTCGCTGAATGAAAATTTGCTTCGGCTTGAAAGCGAGCCAGAGGAGCTTAGTATCGTTCAAAATATTTTTCGTTCAGCTCATACGCTGAAAGGGATGTCAGCGACTATGGGCTTTGAGGATTTGGCGGCGTTAACGCATGAAATGGAAAACGTGCTGGATCTTGTTCGCAATAACAAGCTGAAGATGGACAGCTTTATTTTTGACACCTTATTTAAAGGATTAGACGCTCTTGAAGCTATGGTTCAGGATATTGTAGGCGGAGGTACAGGTAAAGCTGACGTCACCTCAATCGTTGTATCCTTGCAAACGATTCTAAAGAGCGATTATAGCGCTAGCAGCTCATCTGCAGCACCAACAGTTGCTGCAAACGCAGCAGGTGCTTCATCTTCAAGCGTATCAGGGGCGATTCTGCTTGATGAGTTCCAATCCTCCATTTTGCTTCAATCGATCGAGTCCGGGCTTAGCGTTTATCACATTCAGATCGCGATCCGAGATAATTGTTTGTTGAAAGCAGTACGCGCCTATATGGTATTTGATTTGCTGGAACGCAGCGGTGAGGTTATTAAATCCGATCCTCCTGCCCAAGATATCGAGCAGGATAAATTCGATTTCTCCTTCACCGTGTTTACGATTTCTCAGTTGACGCAGGAAGACCTTCAATCGCAGCTTATAAACATATCCGAAATTGAAACGGCAACCGTAACGTTGCTCGATGCTGAGTCGTTAGCTGTACTCAGTCAATCAAACGCTGCTGCGGCAGTAGAAGTTGCCGATGCTGCTCTGGCTGCACCGATCGTCACGGAACAACCAGCACGAGAAGGAGCTGGAAAAAGCCAAGCGCCTGCAGCGAAGGCTGCGACTGCAGCACCTGCAAATGTAGCAAGAACGATACGGGTTGACATTGAGAGATTGGATACGCTAATGAACCTATTTAGCGAATTGCTCATTGACCGGGTAAGACTTGAACAGCTATCCAGTGAAATTAAGCGCAATGATTTGACGGAGACGGTCGAGCATATGGCACGTGTCAGCTCAGACTTGCAAAGTATCGTGCTGAAGCTGCGGATGGTTCCGGTAGATTCGGTATTCAACCGTTTCCCGCGTATGATTAGAGATTTAGCTAAATCGCTAGACAAAAAAATCGATCTAGTCATTACCGGAGCAGACACAGAGCTTGATCGTACCGTTATTGATGAGATTGGCGATCCGCTGGTACACTTGCTGCGCAACTCGGTTGACCATGGGATTGAGACCGTTGAAGAGCGAATTGCTGCCGGCAAGCCGGAAACGGGAACGATTTTCTTGCGTGCCTTCCATAGCGGAAATCATGTATTCATCGAGGTAGAAGAGGATGGCCGTGGCATCCACCACGAGCGAGTCCTAAAAACAGCCATTAAAAATGGCGTAGTTACAGAAGAGCAAGCAAAGCTGCTTTCACCTGACGAAATTAATATGCTCATATTTGCAGCCGGCTTTAGCACTGCTGACAAGATCTCGGATATTTCGGGAAGAGGCGTCGGCCTTGACGTCGTGCGATCCAAAATTACATCATTAGGCGGAAACGTAACGATTGACTCCGCATTTGGCAGAGGCACTAAGTTTTCCGTTCAACTGCCGCTTACTCTTTCTATTATTTCGGCGATGCTTATTAAGCTGGGCTCTGAGAAATATGCAATTCCATTAACGTCTATCGTAGAAACCGGCATCATCAGCAAGGAAAATATTTTACATGTTCACGGCAACAAAATGATTGAGTTTAGAAACACCATCATTCCGCTCGTATCGCTTAGCAATGTGCTTGATTCCCCGGATTTTGATGAGAATCAAGAGCAGGAAACTGAAATTGTTGTTGTACGCAAAGGCGAGAAATGGGCTGCTGTTATGGTTGACGAATTTATCGGCCAAAGCGAAATCGTCCTAAAATCGTTAGGCAAATATTTAACCAATATCGAAGCGATCTCTGGCGCAACGATACTGGGCGATGGCTATGTCGCATTGATTATTGATCCGAATGCACTAATCAAATAAGGGGGTTTTTACGATGGGAGAAGAATTAAAGGTTATCGTGTTCGCTCTTGGCAACGAAGAGTACGGAATTGAAGTGGATAAGGTACGCACGATCGAAAGATTATCTCCGATTACACGCGTCCCAAAAACAGCTGCGTTTATTAAAGGGGTTATTAATTTGCGGGGTGTGGTCGTTCCAGTGATCGACCTTCGAGGCCGCTTTAACCTTTCAGAGACGACAGCAAGCGAAAATTCCAGAATCATTGTTGTAGCTGTGGCTGACATTGAGGTTGGTTTTATCGTTGATTCTGCGAATGATGTGATTGATATTGATACCGATTCGATCGATTTGCCGCCGGAGATTGTTGGAGGCATTAAAGCTAAATACTTAAGAGGCATTGCAAAGCTTGGTGAAGGTCGACTTCTCATCATGCTGAATTTGTCTGAGGTGTTGAACAAGAGCGAGATCATTCAGCTAGAGCAGCTAGAGGTATAACGAGTGAGCCTATTCAACCGATTGGAAGCATTTGAGCTTGATGTATTAAAAGAAGTCGGCAATATAGGAGCAGGAAACGCTGCGACTGCACTATCACGCTTGTTGGACAAACCTGTAGATATGGCTGTGCCAAAAGTAAGCTTACTGCCCTTTGAAGAGATTGCGGAGCGTGTTGGCGGTTCCGAGCAAATCGTTATTGCCGTCTTTCTTAGGGTGGAAGGCGAAGCGCCTGGCAATATGTTTTTCATTATTGAGGAAGTAGCTGCTAAGCGAATTTTACGGCAGCTGCTGGCGATGAATATAGAAGAGCAAGAGAGCTATTCAGAGATGGAGCTGTCAGCGCTTTGCGAGATCGGCAACATTTTGGCAGGCTCATACTTGTCTTCGCTAGCTGACTTTACTCATTTATCGATGGCACCATCCGTCCCAGCTATAGCTGTAGATATGGCAGGAGCCGTTCTGAGCTATGGACTCATGCAATACGGAGAGATGGGAGACTCGGCCCTACTTATTGAAACGACATTTTTGGAAGATTGTCAATCGCTTGAAGGACATTTTTTCCTGATACCTGACCCAGAGTCGTTTGAAAAAATATTTAGGGCTTTGGGAGTCGTTATTGAATGATACAACAAAACTTGGTCAAAGTAGGCATGGCTGATTTAAATATTGCAACAGATGGAGCGATACTCAAAACGACCGGCTTAGGATCTTGTGTTGGGCTCACGCTGTACGACCCTATCCGAAAAATAGCCGGTATGGCACATGTCATGCTGCCGTCTTCAGAGATTGCCCGCGAGACCAAAATGAACCTGGCTAAATATGCAGATACAGCTATCCCCGAGCTGCTTGAGAGGATGATCGCAGCCGGTGCTTACGTTGAGAGAATGAAAGCAAAGATGGCAGGCGGAGCACAAATGTTTGCCATGTCCAGTCATACCGATTCATTAAGAATTGGTCCCCGAAACGTAGATTCCTGTACGGAAATGCTGCTAAAGTTTAAGATCCCGATTATTTCAAAGGATACTGGCGGCAGCTTTGGACGCACGATAGAGTTTGACAGTGGAAGTGGAATGTTATCGATAAGAAGCGTGCAGTTTGGTACAAAGGAGATTTGATATGCTAGGAACATGGCGATGGAATGTCGTATTTGGAATTTTCGGCACCGTGCTTACGGTAGCTTTCTCAATCGGAAATAATCCGATTTCAGTAATGCTGCTTAGAAGTATGTATGCTTTCATCGCTTTTTTTGTTCTTGCGTATGGAGTACGTGCAATATTAGCATACATTCTTCAGCCTCCTACTCTAGTAGGCGAGCAGATCGAAGACGATGAGAGCAAGGGCAGCCAACTAGACATGCATACGCCTGATGAGTCAGCAGATATTAACCAATTGTTAAAATCACAGCTGCAGGATGGTGCGGCGAAATCCTCTGCGAATGAACAATCTAATGAAGCAACTGGATTTCGGCCGTTAAATCCTCCTCAATTGTTATCTACAAAAAATACACAGCCTGAAGAATTGGTTAAAGCCATTCGTCACCTGACAGGAGAGTGAGTCGATGATTGAGCAGAAAACCCCTCATCTGACAAACTTGCAGATGTGGCAAGCCTGGAGAGAACAAGGCGATTTGGAAGCAAAGAAGAAGCTGATCGAGCAATATTTACCTCTTGTTGATTATGTCACGAACCGAATGGCAATTGGACTGCCAAAAAACGTTATCAAGGATGATCTTGCAAGCAATGGTGTTATGGGACTGATTGATGCCATTGAAAAATTCGATTATTGCCGCGGCTTGCAATTCGAAACCTATGCATCTTGGCGTATTCGCGGTGCTATTATAGATGGATTGCGGCAGGGAGATTGGGTTCCTCGTTCCGTAAGGGAGAAAGCGAAGCGAGTGGAAGAGGCCTATCAGCATTTGGAACAGCAATATTTGCGTACCGTCACAGATGCTGAGATTAGCCGCTACCTGGAAGTGTCGGAGAAAGAATTTACGAATATGCTTCAAGATATTGCCGTAACTACAATATGCTCGTTGGAAGATCCGATTCGGGAAGAGGAATCGGAGACGAGAATGTCATTGCTAGTCGATGATAAGGCTAAAAATCCGGATCATAAAGTACATGAGTTTTATTTGAAGGAATCGTTGGTTAAAGGGATTGAACGTCTTACCGAAAAGGAACGTACGGTCGTTTCATTGTTTTACTACGAGGAACTATCATTAAGTGAAATTGCTGAAGTAATGTCATTATCACCTTCGAGAATATCCCAGCTCCACTCAAAAGCCATTTTGCGCTTGAGGGGAGTGTTGGCTAAGCATAAAGATCAACTCATGCAGCATTAGGAAGGAGGGAAAAAGGTGGAAAATTTACAATTAGAATCATACCTAAGCATACAGACATCAACCGATCAGATGTCTGCCTTCTTGTCGTTTACAAGGATAACGGATGAGTTCGGATGCAGCGGTGAAGACCTGGAGCGTTTCGTTCGCAGCAAAGGGGTCGTTTATGGCTTGCGAGTTGAAATTCTAGATCAAATTGCAAAAAACCCACTCGCATTCTATAAGGATCAAACATTGATTGCACAAGGCGATTCGCCTTTACCGGGCAAGGATGGCTTCATTCAACTTGTTTATGATATGGAAAAAAGAAACAGCGTTCCAGCGGAGCTTAAGGATGGGAAGGTCGACTTCAAAGAAGTCGTTCAGCTAAAAAATGTTAAGCGTGGTCAATTGATTGCAGAGCGCTTTGATCCATATCCAGGTCCATCCGGCAAAACGGTCAAAGGGGAAGAAATTCCTTCAAAGCTTGGCAAGCATGTCAGATTTAAAGTCGGCAAAAATGTCGTCCTTAATGATGATCAAACAGCTATGTATTCAGCCATTGACGGTCTTATTTCGCTTACGGATAAAGATAAGATCAATGTGTTCCCTGTATATGAAGTGAATGGCGACGTTGATTACAGCATCGGAAATATTGATTTCGTAGGAACTGTCGTCATTAGAGGAAATGTGCTTAGCGGCTTTAGAGTGAAGGCATCTGGCGATATTCGAGTAATCGGCGGCGTCGAAGGGGCAGAAATCGAATCAGAGGGCTCCGTAGAAATAACAGGCGGAATTTTAGGAAGCAATAAAGGCTTCGTTAAGGCTGGACAAAATGTACGCCTCTCATTTATTCAAGAAGGCAATGTCATCGCCGGCGAAGAAGTGCTTGTCTCTCAGAGCATTATGCACTCGCAAGTAAAGGCAGGAAAGAATGTCATTTGCTCCGGTGCTAAAGGTTTAATCGTTGGAGGTCTCGTTCAGGCGGGCGAACTAGTTAGTGCGCGAACGATAGGCAATTCCATGTCAACCGCTACAACCATCGAGGTAGGCGTCAAGCCCGAGTATCGCGTAGAGATGCTTGAGCTTAGAAGCAGGCTTAAGCAAAATATGGAAAATCTAGACAAAACAGAAAAAGCGCTGACTATATTGGATCAACTGGCTGCAACAGGTCATCTGTCTCCGGAGAAGATGGCACTTCGCATTAAGTTGACATCAACGAAACGTCAAACACTTCTTGAGAATGATCAAACGAAGCTTCGGATTCTTGAGATTGAAAAATCGCTTGAGGATACTGACCGTTCGAGAATCGACGTCAGCAATATCGTTTTTGGCGGTACAAAAATTGTAATCGGCCGCTACACCAGATTCGTTAAGGATTCTTCGCAGCGCGTATCTTTCCGGTATTCGGAGGGGGATATCGTGTTAGTTCCTTTTACAAGGTAACTAAGTACAAAGTACAAATGTATGACGCAAGGGGTGAGCGATAATGACGTTCAAATCTCTAGATTTGCAAATGTCTGTTCCACGCACGCAAGAATTCAGCGGCATGCATGGACAAGCTATTCATAAACCTGTAGCGGATCAGAATATGCTGGCAGCTCAAACATCGAAAGAAACAGTGCTTGCAAGAGGCAAAAATACGGCAATAGAGCATACGAGCGGTCTAAACGTTCGCAGTGACAATGAGGGTCATCAGGATCAAGGCAATCAGCAAGCAAAGCGTAAGCGATCAGAAAAAACCGACGATGCGGAAAGCATGCAAGAGCAGTCTCCTGCTCATCCATATAAAGGGCATAAATTAGATATTAAGCTTTAAAATAAAGGCAAACATTAGAAAGGCAGGCTATGAACGATGCAGCCATACTTGCAATATATTGTATTACTCGGAGCGGTTGTCATTGTTGGCGCCTTTGTAATGCCTAGGAAGAAGCAGGAGCCTTCCCTTCCTTCACAAACGATGCAAAACATGGAAACCGCGTTGGAGCAGTTCATGGAGAACATGGAGAAGGATAATGAAGAGCTTGTTGATTTGGTTAGAAGAGCACAGCAGGAGTCTAAGGTTGATGCGGAGCGTAAGGAGCATAGGATTGAAGAACTAGAGAAAAAGTGCGAGCAGCTTGGAGCTCAGCTGCAAAACACGCCTTCTAGTTCTTCAGCAATAACGCTTCAGACTGCTCCTACCCAGCCTATTTCGAATGATGCAGCTATAAAGGAAGGTTTGATAAATAAGCGTCCAGAACCACCAGTAGAGACCGCTCCTCAAACGAATACTATTCATTCCAGATATTCGGAGCTGTTTGTTTTATATCAACAAGGAAAATCGATTGAAATGATCTCCAAAAAGCTTGGCATGAATAAAGGCGAGGTACAGCTCATTATTCAGCTCGCCAAGCAGGAGGAAGGCGCGCATGCTTAAAAACCGTGTATTTCTGATCGGTCTCGGAGCAGGAATCATTTTAGGCGCTTTATTATTCCAGTTGATGCTCTCTGGTGAACAAAGCAGGCAAAAGCTAGGCCAAATCGGTGCTGAATCAAGCGAGAAGGTCTACACACAAGTAGAGGTAGACGCTTTGTTAAAGGCTGAGCGTGACTCGTTCAACCTTGACCAAGAAGCGAAGACGGGAATCAAGGAGCAGGCGGAGCCGCCTGTGACTAATACGGAGCCAGCAAAGGAGAAGCCGCCAGCGGAGAAGCCTGCTGCGTCTGAAGCTGCTCCTACGTCTGCCGTAAAACCGGTGGAGAAGCAAGCCGCAGAAAATCATGTCATACGGATCGAAGTGGGATTTGGATTAACTAAAACAGCAGAGCTGCTTGCTGAGAATCGTATTATAGATGACAAAGCAGCATTTGTTAGTCAGATGAAAAAGTCAAAGAAACTGGTTCGCGCCGGTTATTTTTTGTTCCAAGAAAAGATGACGGTTGCTAATGCAATCGCCGTCGTTACGGGCGAACCGTTATCGAGAAAAGAAGCAGATGCGATCACATCCAGCAATAAAGCTGGCTAATCTATCTTTACTGAATCGATTGTTGCACGTGATATGTATTTATGGTATATTAATTCACGGTGTTAAAAACGCACGCAGGTCAATTTTGCCAAACGGTGCTTCCGCCCGGCGGAAGTTTTGGTGAAAGATGCGACTAGCGGAGGAGCACTAAAAAAACCATTACAGGAGGTGTTGAAGAAATGGCGGTTATTTCCATGAAACAGCTACTAGAAGCTGGGGTACACTTCGGTCATCAGACTCGTCGTTGGAACCCGAAGATGGATCGTTATATCTTCACAGAAAGAAACGGGATTTACATTATCGATTTGCAAAAAACGGTTAAGAAAGTTGACGAAGCATACAACTTTGTTAAATCGATTGCTGCAGACGGCGGCACTATGCTGTTCGTAGGTACAAAAAAACAAGCTCAAGATTCCGTGAAAGAAGAAGCAGAACGTTGCGGCAACTTCTACATCAACCAACGTTGGCTCGGCGGTACTCTTACTAACTTCCAAACGATTCAAAAGCGTATCGATCGCTTGAAACAGCTTGAGAAGTGGGAAGAGGACGGCACTTTCGAAGTTCTTCCGAAGAAAGAAGTTATCATTCTTCGCAAAGAGAAAGACCGTTTGGAAAAATTCCTTGGCGGTATCAAAGGAATGAAAGGTTTGCCAAGCGCGTTGTTCATCATTGACCCACGCAAAGAGCGTATTGCTGTTGCAGAAGCTCGCAAACTTGGTATCCCAATCGTTGGTATCGTTGATACGAACTGTGATCCAGACGAAATCGACTACGTAATTCCAGGTAACGATGATGCAATTCGTGCCGTTAAATTGTTGACGTCGAAAATGGCTGATGCAATCGTTGAAGCTAACCAAGGCGAACAAACAACGGCTTAATTTAGAGGCTTTAGTTAGTCAACAAAGGGTGGTCAGATGGTGATAAACCTCTCACTGCCCTTTTTTCGAATGTAAATCATTAAAACAAATATTAATTATTTGCGAAGCTACATAGACTTCGTGAAACCTATAGGAGGGCTTACAATGGCAGTTAGTGCTAGCGCGGTAAAAGAACTACGGGAAAGAACTGGAGCTGGAATGCTTGATTGCAAGAAAGCTTTGGACGAAACAAACAATGACGTTGAAAAAGCAATTGCAGTACTTCGTGAAAAAGGTTTGGCGGCTGCAGCTAATAAAGCAGGACGTATTGCAACTGAAGGAGTAGTTGAATCGTACATTCACGCAGGCGGCCGTATCGGCGTTATCGTTGAAGTTAACTGCGAAACAGACTTCGTTGCAAAAACAGATCAATTCCGTGAGTTTGCAAGAGACGTTGCTATGCAAATCGCAGCAGCTAACCCTAAATTTGTTAGCCGCGAAGAGGTTTCTTCCGAAGAGCTTGAAAAAGAGCGCGAAATTTTGAAAGCTCAAGCACTTAACGAAGGCAAACCGGAAAAAATCGTTGAGAAAATGGTTGAAGGCCGTATCTCGAAGTACTACGAAGAGTTCTGTCTTCTTGAGCAATCGTTCATTAAAGACCCTGACAAAACGATCTCTACTTTGCTTAACGAGAAAATTAGCAAAATCGGTGAAAACATTTCCATCCGTCGCTTCGTTCGTTATGAGCTTGGTGAAGGTCTAGAGAAAAAAGTTGACAACTTCGTTGAAGAAGTAATGGCACAAGTTAAACATTAATCCGAACGCACAGGCGGGGCGGGGCGTCCGCCCCGCCTGCTTGTATGATTAGAACATATTTGAGGGACCTCATCAAATGAGGTGCATGATGGAGGTATTAACGTTGAAGCAGCCTGTGTATAAACGTATCGTTCTGAAAGTTAGCGGTGAATCATTGTCTGGACAGGAAGGTTATGGCATTGAAGCAACAGTCATATCTTCGATAGCTGATCAGGTAAAAGAAGTTGTTGCACTTGGCATAGAGGTTGCAATTGTCGTCGGCGGCGGCAACATTTGGCGCGGTATTGCCGGTTCTGCAAAGGGGATCGACCGTGCAACAGCCGATTACATGGGTATGCTTGCTACATTGATGAATTCACTCGCACTTCAAGATGCATTGGAGCAAATCGATGTGCCAACTCGCGTTCAAACATCAATCGCGATGCAGCAAATCGCTGAGCCGTACATCAGACGTCGTGCCATTCGTCATTTGGAGAAAGGCCGTGTCGTCATTTTTGCAGCTGGAACTGGAAATCCGTTCTTCTCAACTGATACGACAGCAGCACTGCGTGCAGCTGAGATCGAAGCAGAAGTGATACTAATGGCGAAAAATAAAGTGGATGGCGTCTATTCCGCTGATCCATTTAAGGATAATACGGCAGAAAAATTTGAGGAGCTTACTTACCTCGATATGTTAAACCGCAATTTAGGTGTAATGGATTCAACAGCAGCCTCACTTTGCATGGACAATAATATTCCGCTTATCGTATTTGCAATTACGGAGAAAGGGAATATTAAACGCGTCGTCCTGGGTGAGAAAATCGGAACGATAGTGAGAGGAAGTGCAAAATAATGCCACAAGAGCTGAAGAAAAACGCAGAAGAACGTATGGAAAAAGCGATCTCCGCGCTTAAGCGCGATTTGTCGTCGCTGCGCGCCGGCAAAGCGAATACAGCTTTGCTGGATCGTATTCAAGTGGAATATTACGGAGCAATGACGCCAGTTAATCAACTAGCCAACATTAACACGCCTGACTCACGCACGCTGTTCATTCAGCCGTGGGACAAATCGTCTATGTCGGCCATTGAGAAAGCAATTATGAAATCCGACCTTGGTTTAACGCCTTCGAACGATGGCGTATCGATTCGCATTTCGATTCCGCCCCTTACGGAGGAGCGTCGTGCAGAGCTTGTAAAAACATCTAAAAAGTTAGGTGAAGAAGCGAAGGTAGCTATTCGCAATATTCGCCGTGATGCTAACGATGGTGTGAAGAAGCTTGAGAAAACGACGATTTCCGAAGACGAATCGCACGGACATCAAGAGGATATTCAGAAAGCGACTGACAAATTTATTGCTGAAGTAGATAAAGTGCTGGTTGCCAAAGAAAAAGAAATTATGGAAGTATAATAATCTCTGGGCCCCTCCGATAGGTGGGGTTTGGTTTTGATTTCGGTTGGGAGGAAGTAAGATGATCGAGCGACTTTGGGCCAAACTAGGCAAATCGTCCTTACAGCCGACTGATTCTGTGTCCTTAGAAAATGTGCCTGAGCATGTTGCGATTATAATGGATGGGAACGGTCGCTGGGCTAAAGATCGTGGATTGCCACGAATGGCAGGTCATCATTCCGGCATGAAAGCGGTCAAACGAATCACAATTGCAGCAGACCGGTTAGGCGTCAAATATTTGACGTTATACGCGTTTTCAACGGAAAACTGGAAGAGACCGAAAGCTGAAGTGGATTTTCTCATGAAGCTGCCCCAGCAATTTCTTGAAATTGAATTAGAAGAGCTGATTGCCAACAATGTTCAGGTTCGTATGATGGGCCATAAAGAGGATTTGCCATCATTTACAATAAGCGCAGTTGAAGAAGCCATTGTGAAGACTGCAAACAATACTGGACTTGTTTTAAATTTTGCTCTGAATTACGGAAGCCGCAAGGAGATGCTTGAAGCCATAAAAAGCATCGCGTCAGATGTTCAGCAAGGAGATTTGTCCTTAGATGACATTGATGAAACCGTGATGGCAGATCGATTGCTTACGAGCGGATTGCCCGATCCAGATTTACTCATACGCACTAGCGGAGAGCTGCGTCTAAGCAATTTTATGATGTGGCAGCTAGCTTACAGTGAGTTGTGGTTTACGGATGTGTACTGGCCGGAATTTACGGAAGCGCATTTTCAAGAGGCGATTTTGGAATACCAGCGCCGTGCACGTCGATATGGTGGATTGTAGCTTCAAGCGACGGAGTGTGACTTTTCATTGAGACAACGAATTATTACCGGAGTTGTAGCAGGTGCTGGCTTCATCGGTTTAGCAATAGTAGGCGGATGGTTATATACAAGTCTACTCGTATTACTTGCAATTATCGGCTTTACTGAATATGTGCGCATGAATGGTGTAGCATGGTCGCATCCGTCCTCCTTGCTTGGATATGCGGGTGTGCTACTGTTCGTGCTTCCTTGGTCTTATTGGGGGATAACGATCCCATCGCCGCTAGCCATCCTATGGGTGCTTGCCTTCCTTCTGCTGTCTATAACTGTAATTACAAAAAATAAAACAACAATTGACGGCGCCGCACTTATGTTGCTTGGCGCTTTATATGTAGGATATGGCTTTTCAGCTATGGTCCAGTCACGTCAAATTGAGCAGAATGGTTTAATATGGACGTTTTTGGCCTTTGGCTGCATTTGGGCATCGGATATTGGCGCATATTTTATGGGACGAGCTTTCGGGAAAACAAAGCTCTGGCCATCGATAAGTCCAAATAAAACGATTGAAGGCGCCCTTGGAGGCGTTTTATTTTCCTTAATTGTGTCTGCGGTATTCGCTCTAGCGTTTCCAGATTTTATTGAATTGCCAAAAGCGCTGCTCATCGGCGTAGTGGCTGCTGTAGCTGGTCAATTCGGAGATCTGATACAATCGGCGTATAAGCGTGTTAGAGACATTAAGGATACAGGCACATTATTGCCGGGACATGGCGGTGTGCTTGACCGATGCGACAGCTGGCTTATCGTATTTCCGCTGTTAGTGCTGACCGAGCTGCTGCCCGTATAAGTCAGGAGGATTTTTGGCATGAAAAAAATAAGTATATTAGGTTCGACAGGTTCAATCGGAACACAGACGCTAGACATTATAGCTCATGATCCTGATCGTTATAAGGTTGTCGGTTTATCGGCGGGTGCGAATGTCGATTTGATTATAGAACAGGCAAAGCAATTTAAGCCATCAATCGTAAGTTTAGCCTCAAAGGCTGATGCGGATGCCGCACGACCTCATTTACCGGCAGGTACGAAGGTTGTACATGGCGAGGAGGGTCTCGTGGAGGTTGCGGCTGGTGTGGACGCTGACATCGTTGTAACGGCAATTATGGGCAGCAGAGGCTTGCCTGCAACACTCGCGGCAATTGACGCGGGCAAAACGATTGGCTTGGCGAACAAAGAAACACTCGTTACAGCAGGACATATCGTTATGGAGCGCGCGAGACAGCGCGGTGTATCGATATTTCCGATTGATAGCGAGCATTCTGCCATATTCCAATGCTTGAACGGGGAAGATCGTAAATCGATCAAGCAAATTACGCTAACAGCCTCTGGAGGCTCATTCCGCGATCGTACCCGGGAGCAGCTTGAAGGCGTGACGGTTGCTGAGGCGCTTAATCATCCGAACTGGTCCATGGGCGCCAAAATTACGATCGATTCCGCAACGATGGTTAATAAAGGGCTTGAGGTTATTGAGGCAAAATGGCTCTTCGACGTTACATACGATCAAATAGATGTCATTATTCATCCGGAGAGCATCATTCATTCTTATGTGGAGTTTTCCGATCATAGTGTAATCGCGCAGCTCGGAATGCCGGATATGCGTGTACCGATTCAATATGCATTATCCTATCCAGAGCGGAACGCGACACCAACGAATAGACTTAATTTAGCTCAAATCGGCAAGCTGAACTTCCGAGAGATGGATTACGACAGGTACCCATGCCTCAGGCTGGCCTTTGAATGCGGCCGTCTCGGCCAATCTGCTCCTTCCGTGTTCAATGCAGCTAATGAGGTCGCAGTGGCACGTTTTCTGAAAGGTGAAATTACGTTTCTTGACATTGAACGGATATTGGAGACGGTAGTTGGACGTCATGAGGCATCGGATATCAATGACCTGCAAATGATCGCTGAAGTGGACGCTTGGGCGCGCCAGCTGGCAGAAACCGTATAATATCGGTCAAATTCCGGTTCTCTTGTATCGGACGGGAGAATAATGATAATCTATGTACAGGCCGTAACGAACAGGAGGCTTCAGCTATATGCACATGATTCAAGTCGTCTTTTTGACTATACTCGTCTTTTTCGTTATCGTAACGATCCACGAATGGGGTCATTACTATTTCGCTAAACGTGCGGGAATATTGGTTCGAGAATTTGCAATTGGCTTCGGGCCCAAGCTCTTTTCGGTAAAACGCGGCGAAACTAGATATACGCTTAGGCTAGTGCCGGCGGGTGGATTTGTTCGAATGGCAGGCGAGGATCCTGAAATTGTCGACGTTCAACCCGGCCAAACGATAGCGGTTCGTCTGAAGGACGATAAAATTACACGATTGTATTTGGATCGTCTTGACGAGAGAAGCGGCGTTATTCGCGGCGAAATCGTCAAAATCGATTTGGAGAGAAGCCTATCCGTAACATTGGATGTCGAAGGCGAGAACGAGACCTTCTCGGTGCATCCTCAAGCATTGATGGTTGCCAAAGGGAAGGACACCCAAATTGCGCCGCTTGACAGACAATTTAACAGCAAGACGGTAGGGCAGCGTGCGCTTGCTATATTTGCAGGGCCGCTAATGAATTTTGTGCTCGCATTCGTATTGTTTGCGACGTACATCCAGATGGTCGGCATTCCAGTTGAATCGCCGGATAAGCTGCTTGTCAGTGAAATTTCCGAAGGTATGCCGGCAGATAAGGTCGACCTTAGAAAAGGCGACGTTATCGATGCGGTTAACGGAATCAAAATCGGTGCTGATTTCGATAAGATGATTGCCATAATCGGCAAATCACCGAATGTGCCAGTCAAAATGGACATCATTCGGGAAGGCAAGGCGCAGCAGATTGTCATTACGCCTGAGCCTAATGATGCAGGAGTAGGCAAGGTAGGCATTAGCGCGGCACTGCCGACTCGTCCTGCTTCGTTCTCGGAGACGTTTACAGGTGCAGGCAATCTGATGAAAAAAATGACGATAAGCATTTTTGAAGGGTTCAAGAAGCTTATTTTCGGAGAGTTCAAGCTTGATGATCTTGGAGGGCCGGTGCGTACCGCTGA
Source organism: Paenibacillus sp. Y280 (assembly GCF_056786335.1). Lineage (NCBI taxonomy): Bacteria > Bacillati > Bacillota > Bacilli > Caryophanales > Paenibacillaceae > Paenibacillus > Paenibacillus sp. Y280. The sequence continues at coordinate 210,628 of NZ_JBXCIW010000002.1, read as the reverse complement.
GGTAACAAGCCAAATTGCCAAGCAAGGCATCGCACAGCTAACTTCGTGGACAGCACTGCTCAGCTTGTATTTAGGTATTTTCAATTTGCTTCCAATTCCAGCGCTGGACGGCAGCCGACTCATTTTCCTTGGAATTGAAGCGATTCGAAGAAAGCCAATTGATCCAAACCGTGAGAGCATGGTGCATTTTGTAGGCTTCGCGTTCATTATGCTGCTGATGCTTGTTGTAACCTATAATGATATTTTACGATTGGTTAGAGGGGAATAGTCTCATGTCTAAGGATAAACAGTTTGTTACAGAAATTACACCGCAAAGCGAAGATTTCTCCAGATGGTATATAGATGTTATTAAGAAAGCTGAGCTTATGGATTACTCTCCGGTGCGTGGCTGTATCGTGTTCCGCCCGGAGGGCTATGAGCTTTGGGAAAATATTCAACGCGACCTCGATCGCCGCTTTAAGGAAACGGGCCACCGCAATGCTTATTTTCCGCTATTTATTCCGGAGAGCTTTTTCCAAAAGGAAAAAGAGCATGTCGAAGGCTTTAATCCGGAGCTGCCATGGGTAACAGAGGCCGCTGGCGAGAAGCTGGAAGAGCGGCTCGCTATCCGTCCAACATCGGAAACGATGTTCGGCCATATGTATTCAAAGTGGATTCAATCGTATCGTGATCTTCCTTTGCTCATTAACCAATGGGCTAACGTAGTTCGATGGGAGAAGCGGACGATGCCTTTCCTTCGCACAAGCGAATTTTTGTGGCAGGAAGGCCATACCGCTCATGAGACGGAAGAGGAAGCTCGTCAAGAGACGATGCAAATGCTCGATGTGTATACACAATTTGTCGAGGAGTTTCTCGCAATCCCGGTTATTAAAGGGGAGAAAACGCCGTCCGAGCGCTTTGCAGGTGCTGTAGATACTTACTCTATTGAAGCGATGATGAAGGACGGGAAGGCTGTTCAAGCCGGAACTTCCCATTACCTCGGCACAAAGTTTGCCGTTGCATTCGATATCAAATTTCTTGATCGTGAAAATACATTGCAATTCGCGCACACGACATCATGGGGTGTTAGCACAAGGCTGATTGGCGCACTAATTATGGTTCATGGCGATGATCGCGGTCTAGCTCTGCCGCCGAAGGTAGCGCCAACCCAAGTGATCATGATTCCGATCGGTCCAGCGAAAATGCGCGAGCAGGTTGTCGGCCGTGTAGACGAGCTGTATGATGAGCTTAAGAAAGCAGGCGTTCGTGTACGTGTAGACGACCGCTCAGACGTCAGCCCAGGCTGGAAATTCAATGAGTACGAAATGCGCGGCGTTCCGCTTCGTCTGGAGCTTGGACCGCGTGATATGGAAAACGGACAAGTTGTACTCGTTTCTCGCATTACAGGTGAGAAACGTGTCGTTCAACAAGCGAATCTCGTTGCGGAAGTGGAAGCGATGCTCGAGGAAACGCATCATGAAATGTTCAATCGCGCGAAGCAGTTCCGTATCGATAACTCGCGTTCGGTTGATACCTTGGATGAAATGAAGAGCTTCCTCGAAGAGCAGCGCGGCTTCGTAGAAGCTGGCTGGTGCGGATCTGCTGCTTGTGAGAAGCAGGTTAAGGAAGAAACAGGGGCAACAAGCCGCAACATCCCATTTGAACCATCTACGCAGAAGAGCACATGTCTCGTATGCGGCGATGAGTCTAAACATATTGTTGTATTTGCACGTGCTTATTAAGAACTGAAGAAGCTCGGTTCGGATCTTAAGGAGTGGAGTTTTATGAGCCAAACCGCTGACAAGCGGCAGCGCTTCGAAATGCTTTTACAGCAGACGGAGCTGCCGCAGGAACTTATACAAACTTATTTTCAAGATGGTTATATCGATCAAGTTATCGTCAGCAACAGCAATCGGGAATGGACGTTTTGCATCCGCAAAACGTCCATGGTGCCTTTACAGGCCTATAATGGACTTTGCCAAGCGGCTCGTATGAAATTCGAGCATATCGCTGCGGTATCCTTTATATTCGTTTATGACCCTGTGGTCGAGACAGAATCGATTGTTTTGCAGTACTGGGGTTTATTTATGGAGTGGGCTCAGCGCGAGATCGCATCCGTTAACGGTTGGCTTCAAAAAGCCAGCATTTCGGTTGAAGGTGATGTGCTTACGCTGTCATTGCTCGATAATACGGGGCTGGAGCTTGCTCGCAAGAAACGTTTGGACGAAGAAATTATCCGATTTTATAATCAATATTTTCAGCGTGCATGCAAAGTGAAGATGATCATGAGCGAATCAAGGCAAGAGATTTTGGACGAATACGCCCTTCGGATCGTACAGGAAGAGCGCGAGTACGTGCAGGAGCTGATGGCTAACTCGCAGTCTGAATCCGAGCTTGTGGATGATGCTGAGATTAGGCTCGCAGTTGGTTATGATATCCGTGAAGAGCCTGTGCCATTGATGAATATCATCGAGGAAGAAAAGAAAATTACGGTGCAAGGCGCCGTATTTGGCCTCGATGTGAAGGAGCTTCGCAACGGAAGCACGCTCTTTACCTTTAATGTGACGGATTTCTCGGATTCCATTGCGATGAAGATGTTCGCCAAGACGAAGGACGATGTCAAAATTTTAAGCCAGCTTGCCAACGGCAAATGGGTTAAAGCGCGCGGGCGGATCGAATATGACCGCTTTATGCAGGAGCCTGAGCTCGTGATGATGCCAAATGATTTGCATGAGGTTAAATCACCTCCGGATCGCATGGACAAAGCTGAAGAGAAGCGCGTTGAGTTCCATCTCCACACGACGATGAGCGCCATGGATGCGGTAACGCCGGTCGACGTATATATCAAAACGGCAGCCAAATGGGGACATAAGGCGATAGCGGTAACCGACCACAGCAATGTGCAATGTTACCCTGACGCGAACAAAGCAGCCAAGAAGCATGGCATCAAGGTGCTGTTCGGCTTAGAAGCCAATGTCGTTAACGATGCCGTTCCAATGGTGCTGCAGTCAAGGCCGGAGCCTCTTGCGACTGCAACTTATATTGTATTCGATATAGAGACGACAGGCTTGTCGGTTATCAACAACAAAATCATCGAGCTTGCAGGGGTTAAAATGCGTGACGGGAAAGAAATCGATCGTTTCTCGACGCTCATTGACCCGCATGAGAAGATTCCTTATCATATTCAGCAGTTGACTAATATCAATGATGATATGGTAAAAGGGCAGCCCGAAATTGAGCCGAAACTCCGTGAGTTTATTGAATTTATAGGCGATGATATTCTCGTTGCGCATAATGCGCGGTTCGATATCGGCTTCATTCAAGCCAACTGCAAAGCATTTGGCATGCCAGAGGTTAAAAATCCAGTGCTCGATACGCTTGAGTTGGCACGCTTTATTTTCCCGACGCTCAAAAATCATCGTTTAAATACTTTGGCGGATAAATACAAGGTCAGCCTAGAGAACCATCACCGTGCGGTAGATGACTCCCTTGCGCTTGGCGGCGTACTGTACGGCTTGATTGCGGATGCAACTGAACGAAATATAACGAATCTGCATCAGTTAAACGATTATGTAGGCATCGATTTATCCAATTCACGGCCTTTTCATAGCAATATCTACGCTTTAAATGCGGTAGGCAAGAAAAACTTGTTCAAGCTTATTTCATTATCGCATACCAAGCATTTTAAACGCGTAGCCACGATTCCAAAAAGCAAGCTCGTGGAGCTTTGCGAAGGATTGCTCGTTATATCCGGCTGCGAGAAGGGCGAGTTTTTCGAGACGGTATTGAACAAGTCGTACGAAGAAGCGCTGGAGGTTGCCCGTTTCTATGATGTCCTTGAAATTCAACCGATCGATTTTTACATGCACCTGGTTGAGAAGGGGCTAGTCGGCAGCCGGGCCGAAATTGAACAAGCGCATCGTCGCATCTGTCAAATCGGTGATGAGCTCGCCAAGCCGGTAATCGCAACAGGAAACGTTCATTATTTGAATCCGCGGGACAAAATGTACCGGGATATTACAATTAACGGCATTACGGGCTTTAGTCCCCTGAAGAGCATTCGCAAGCCTGACGCTCATTTCCGCACGACGGAAGAGATGCTGGAGGAATTTGCTTTTCTCGGAGAAGCAAGAGCGAAGGAAGTTGTCATAACGAATACGGCTGAGCTTGCTGATCGTTTTGAGCCTTATGACATGTTCCCGACAGGCTTGTTCGCGCCTAATATCGATGGAGCGGATGAAGAAATACGAAGCACCTGCTATGACACAGCAAAATCGATGTATGGCGAAGACTTGCCGCAGGTCGTTATCGACCGTTTGGAGAAAGAACTTATTCCGATTATTAAATTTAAATTTTCCGCCAACTATCTGATATCGGAGAAGCTCGTTAAAAAATCGAACGAAGACGGTTATTTGGTCGGTTCGAGGGGATCGGTTGGATCTTCGGTCGTAGCTACGTTCCTCGGCATCTCCGAGGTTAATCCGCTGCCAGCCCATTACTTGTGCAAAAATCCGGATTGCCGCCATAGCGAATGGTTTTTGGACGGAAGCATTCCGAGCGGCTTCGATTTGCCGGACAAGCAATGCCCGAAATGCGAGAAGCCGATGAAGGGCGAAGGACAGGACATCCCGTTTGAAACGTTCCTCGGCTTTAAAGGCGATAAAGTTCCCGATATCGATCTTAACTTTTCGGGTGATTATCAGCCTATCGCCCATAACTATACGAAGGTATTGTTTGGCGATAAGAGTGTGTTCCGTGCCGGAACAATCGGTACGGTAGCCGAAAAAACAGCCTATGGCTTTGCTAAGAAATTTGAAGAAGAGCATAGCAAGAAGTGGCGCGGCGCGGAGCTCGCAAGACTTGCCAGCGGGTGTACCGGCGTGAAGAGGAGTACGGGACAGCATCCCGGCGGTATTGTCGTCGTTCCCGATTATATTGAAGTAGAGGACATTACGCCTGTTCAATTCCCGGCTGATGATGTCAACGCGGAATGGATGACGACCCACTTCGACTATCATGCTTTTGATGAAAACCTGCTTAAGCTCGATATTCTAGGTCATGATGATCCGACCATGATGCGGATGCTGCAGGATTTGACTGGCGTTGATCCAACGAGCATTCCGATGAACGATCCCAAAGTGATGAGCATGTTCAACTCGACGAATGCGCTGGGCATTCCTGGTGAAAAGATACGCTCTTCGGTAGCGACATATGGCGTTCCCGAGATGGGAACCAAATTCGTACGGCAAATGCTTCAGGAAACGCAGCCTTCTTCCTTTGCGGATTTGCTGCAAATATCCGGCTTGTCACATGGTACGGGCGTTTGGCTCGGAAATGCGCAGGAGCTGATCAAGAACGGCACCTGCAACATCAAGACCGTTATTGGCTGCCGGGATGACATCATGCTTTTCTTGATTTACAAAGCGGGGATGGATGCGGGCTTAGCGTTCAAAATTACGGAGAGCGTGCGTAAAGGCAAAGGGCTCACGCCGGAGTGGATCGATGAGATGAAGCGGTGCAAGGTGCCTCAGTGGTATATTGATTCTTGCCTTCGCATCGAGTACATGTTCCCGAAAGCACATGCTGCTGCGTATGTCATTTCCGCTGTTCGAACAGCTTATTTCAAGCTTTATTATCCGATTGATTACTATGCGACTTACTTTACCGTCCGCGCGGATGACTTTGATTTAGAGCTGCTGTGCCAAGGATACGATGCGATTCTGCGGAAGCTGATCGAAATTGAAGCCAAAGGCTTCAACGCGCTGCCTAAAGAGAAAAACATGGTGTCTCAGCTGGAAATGTCGCTTGAAATGACGGCGCGCGGCTTCTCCTTTAAGCCAATTGATCTGTACCGCTCCGACGCGACGAAGTTTCTGGTTGACGGCGATTCGCTTATCCCGCCATTTGCTGCAATTGCAGGTATCGGCGATAATGCGGCTCGCAACATTGCAGCTTCGAGAGACGATGGCGAGTATCTGTCGATCGAGGATTTCCAGATGAAATCGAAGGCTACAAAGACGATTGTAGAGGTTCTCGGCAACATGGGATGCTTCCGTGGATTGCCTGAATCCAACCAGCTATCCCTCTTTTAGAATGAGGCCTGTTAGAAAAGATTTCTTGTCACTATAGTGCGGTTATGTTATAATTTTTCTGGCAATGATGATGATAAAGACTTTGATGCAGAAGAGTGGGGAAACCCACTCTTTACGTTTTGTAAATGGCAAAATGGCATAGTGCGTATAAACAGGAGGTCAACTGAATTTGAGTATTTCCAAAATCAAAGCTGCCGTCCAGGAAATGGTCATGCCATACCTCAGCAGTAATGGATTTGAACTGGTTGATATTGAGTATGTCAAAGAGGGAAGCAACTATTTCCTTCGTATATTCGTGGATAAAGAAGGCGGCATCGATATCGACGATTGCGGCCGTATCAGCGAATTTATGAGCGAGCAGCTGGATAAGAACGATCCGGTTACTGACGCTTATTTTCTAGAGGTATCTTCCCCGGGAGCAGAAAGACCGCTTAAGAAGGAAGAGGATGTACGTAAAGCAATCGGTAAACACGTTTACATAACGACATATGAACCGATTAGCGGCGCTAAAGAATTTGAAGGGCTGCTACTTTCATTTGACGGGGAAAACGCGGTTGTCCGTACAGGCAAGAAGGAGTATACCATTCCTTATGTCAAGGTAGCCGGCGCTAGACTCGCTATCGTGTTCTAATATTCGTTTTCTATATTGAAAGGGGGAAATCCAGTCCAATGAGCATGGATTTTATTGAAGCGTTACAGGAAATAGAAAGAGATAAGGGAATTACCAAAGATGTCCTATTGGAAGCCATTGAGGCAGCGCTTATCTCCAGCTACAAAAGAAATTTCAATACCGCGCAAAATGTGCGTGTCGATATTAATCGCCACACTGGCGTTATTAAAGTATATGCCCGCAAAACAGTTGTCGATGAGGTGCTGGATCCGCGTCTGGAAATTACAGTAGAGGCTTCCAGGGAAATCAATCCTCATTACCAGCTGGATGATATTGCGGATATTGAAGTAACGCCGCGTGACTTCGGCCGCATCGCCGCGCAAACAGCGAAGCAGGTTGTAACGCAGCGCATCCGCGAAGCTGAGCGCGGACTGATCTATAACGCTTTTATCGACAAAGAGGAAGATATCGTAAACGGTATCGTTCAGCGTCAAGATGTTCGCAACCTATTCGTAGACCTAGGCAAGGTAGAAGCTGTATTGCCGCTTACTGAGCTGATGCCTACCGATAAGTTCAAGCATGGCGACCGCGTGAAGTCTTATATTACGAAAGTCGAAAATACGACCAAGGGTCCGCAAATTATTTTGTCCCGTACCCATCCTGGTCTATTAAAACGACTGTTCGAGCTTGAAGTGCCTGAAATCTATGACGGAGTCGTGGAAATTCGTTCGGTTGCGCGCGAAGCCGGCTTCCGTTCGAAAATTGCTGTACATTCCCGCAATTCTGAGGTTGATCCGGTCGGATCATGTGTTGGACAAAAGGGACTGCGCGTTCAGACGATCGTAAACGAGCTTAAAGGTGAGAAAATCGATATCGTTCGTTGGTCTGAAAGCGTGGATGAATATGTTGCGAATGCGCTCAGCCCGTCTAAGGTGCTTGAGGTTATCGTATTCGAACAAGAGAAGATGGCTAGAGTTATCGTTCCAGACTACCAGTTGTCGCTAGCGATCGGCATCAAAGGCCAGAATGCTAGGCTTGCCGCTAAGCTTACTGGCTGGAAGATTGACATTAAGAGCGAGACTCAAGCGGAGCAGGAGTATGGCCGTCCGAAATCTTTGACGACGATCATGCACCAGGATTCGGTATCCATCGATTAATTCGTTAAGCGTCAATTCAGCTGGCAGAGGAGAGGTGTACAATGAGACCGAGAAAAGTACCGCTTCGCAAATGCGTCGCTTGTCAGGAGATGATGCCGAAGAAGGAACTCATTCGGATTGTGCGGACACCGGCCGAAGAGGTGCAAATTGACCTGACAGGCAAAAAAGCGGGCCGCGGCGCGTATTTATGCGGTAAAGTAAGCTGCTTTAAATTGGCAAAGAAATCCAAGGCACTTGATCGAGCGTTGAAGCAGCATGCTGGAGATCATATTTATGATCAGCTCGAGCAGGATTTTGTAGCGGTAGAGGAGCAGTTTATCGCCGGCAAGGAGCTGATAAGCGATGAAGCAGAATAAGAGCTTATCACAGCTGGGCATGGCTATGCGAGCTGGCAAGCTGATTACAGGCGATGAGATCGTACTCAAAGCTGTGAGAAATAATAAAGTGCATCTTGTTATCGTTGCTGGAGATGCTTCAGAGAATACGAAGAAAAAATTTCGTGACAAATGCAACACCTACGGAATACAACTCGCCGAAGCATTCGACCGTGAGCAACTAGGAAAGGCGATTGGTAAGCCAGAACGGGTTGTACTAGCGGTAACCGATGCGCAATTCGGAAAAATGATTGCGAGTCATCTGAGCCATAATACGGAGGTGGATCATATTGGACAATAAACAAGACAGCAAGGACAATAAAGATAAGCTGCGCGTTTACGAGTATGCCAAGTCACTTAATATGAGCAGCAAAGAAATCATTACGATTCTTAAACGACTTGATTTACCGGTCAATAACCATATGAGTGTCATGGAAAATGAAATGGTAAACAAGGTCGAAGGCTTTTTCCGAAATATTAAGCAAAATGCAGCTGCTAAGCGGGCACAGGAAACGACAAGCGTGTCTGTATCCTCCGCTCAATCGTCAGCAAACCGGCCGCAGTCGCAGCAGCCGCAAGAACGAAAGCTTGCCGTTCAAGAAAACAAAAATACGAATCAAGACAGACAGGGGCCTATGAATTCTATTAATACGAAAACACAAACCAACCAAACCGAACAACGACCAGCAGGGCAGCAATCAACGAATCGTCCTGCGCAACAATCCAGCAACAACCGTCCTTCCCAAGGAAGCGCAAGCTCAAGCCGTCCGAGCCAAGGACAAGGCGGCCAAGGAAATCGCCCTAGCCAAGGCGCGGGTTCAAGCCGTCCAAGTCAAGGGCAAGGCGGTCAAAGCAACCGTCCGGCATCATCAGGACAAAATCGTCCAGCTCAAGGCGGACAAGGAAATTCAGCAAGCCGCCCAAGTACTTCTGCAAGCAGCAGCCGTCCGGCACCATCTGGACAAAGCCGTTTCGATTCCAAGCCTGCGCAAGGGCAAGCGCGCGGGAACGACAATAAAAATGCAAGACCAGGCCAAAAGCGTTTTGAAGACGGCAAGCCTGGCGGCGGCTATAGAGGAAACAACAACAACCGCGGTCAAAAAGGCCGTGGCGGCAAGTTCCAACAACAACCGCCTCGTGAGAAAATCGACAATACGCCTAAAAAGATTATCGTTCGCGGTACGATGACTGTTGGCGAATTAGCTAAATTGCTTCATAAGGATGCATCAGAAGTTATCAAAAAGCTGATTTTCCTAGGTGTTATGGCTACAATCAACCAAGAAATCGATATGGATGCTATCCATTTGATCGCTACGGATTATGGTGTAGAGGTTGAAGTGAAAATTCCTGTAGAGGAAGATTCCTTCGAAACGGTTGAAGAATCAGACGAAGACGATGATTTGATAACGCGTCCACCGGTTGTTACGATCATGGGTCACGTTGACCACGGTAAAACAACTTTGCTTGATGCGATTCGCAAAACGAACGTAACAGGCGGAGAAGCCGGCGGTATCACGCAGCACATCGGTGCTTACCAAGTTGAAATCAACCATAAAAAAATTACGTTCCTAGATACACCGGGTCACGAAGCGTTTACGCTTATGCGTGCTCGTGGTGCTCAGGTAACGGATATTACGATTATCGTAGTCGCAGCCGACGACGGCATTATGCCGCAAACGATAGAAGCGATTAACCATGCGAAGGCTGCTGGCGTTCCGATTATCGTTGCAGTTAACAAAATCGATAAGCCTGAAGCTAATGTTGACAAAATCAAGCAAGAAATGACTGAATATGAACTCGTTCCGGAAGAGTGGGGCGGCGATACGATTTTCGTCGAAGTTTCCGCTAAGCAAAGAATCGGTCTTGAAGGTCTTCTTGAAATGATCTTGCTCGTAGCAGAGGTAAATGATTACAAAGCGAATCCTAACAAACGCGCTCGCGCTACCGTTATTGAAGCCGAGCTTGATAAAGGCAAAGGTCCGGTTGCACGTATTCTCGTACAGCACGGTACGCTGAAAATCGGCGATGCTTTCGTTGCAGGCAACTGCTTCGGCCGTATCAGAGCAATGGTTAATGACAAAGGCCGCCGTTTAAAAGAAGCAGGTCCTTCTACGCCAGTTGAAATTACTGGTTTAACGGAAGTTCCGCAAGCCGGCGATCCGTTCATGGTATTCGAGGATGAGCGCAAGGCCCGTGCAATCGCTGACCGTCGTTCCATTAAACAGCGTCAATCGGATATGGGTGCCAATACGCGCGTAACGCTTGATGATCTGTATAACCATATCAAAGATGGTGAAATTAAAGATCTGAACGTTATTATCAAATCCGACGTTCAAGGCTCTTCAGAAGCACTTAAAGGATCGCTCGCGAAAATCGACATCGAAGGCGTACGCGTTAAAATCATCCATAGCGGTGTAGGCGCGATTACGGAATCCGATATCATTTTGGCATCGGCATCCAACGCGATCGTAATCGGCTTTAACGTTCGTCCAGATCCGCAAGCTGAAGCAACCATTGCACAAGAGAAGGTTGACGTGCGTATGCACCGCGTCATCTACAATGTCATCGATGAGATTGAGCAAGCGATGAAGGGCATGCTGGATCCGATCTTCAAAGAGGTTGTTATCGGTCATGCCGAGGTTCGTAACGTATTTAAAGTTACGAAGGTTGGCGCAATTGCAGGCTGCATGATCACTTCCGGTAAAATCATTCGTAACGCAGAAGCTCGTCTTATCCGTGGCGGCATCGTTGTCTTCACAGGTAAGATTGAGTCCCTTAAGCGCTTCAAGGATGATGCGAAAGAAGTTGCACAAGGCTACGAGTGCGGTATTACACTTGACCGTTACAACGATGTTCGTGAAGGAGATACGATCGAAGCGTTTGTCATGGAATCGGTAGAGAGGTGATTATAGCATGGCAAAAATCCGCGTAGGACGGGTAGGCGAGCAGATTAAAAAAGAGCTCAGCCAAATTATACAAACAGAGCTTAAAGATCCTAGAATAGGTTTCATCACCGTAACCGGCGTTGAAACGTCGAGCGATCTGTCACAAGCTAAGGTGTATCTAAGCGTGCTTGGAAGTGAAGAACAGAAGGAAGCTACGCTTAAGGCTCTTGGAAGCGGAACGGGCTTTATCCGTACGGAGCTAGGCAAGCGTATGCGACTTCGTCACACGCCAGTGCTGCTGTTCAAGTTCGATAGCAGTATCGAATACGGCAGCCGCATTGAATCTTTGCTTGAGAACATCAACAGCGGGAATGCAAGTCAATGATGGCACAAGACAGCTATTTGAAGCAGTTGGATGCTGCGTTGGCATTCATCAAGGATTCCGATCACTTTCTGGTCGTGTCGCATGTACAGCCTGACGGTGATGCAATAAGCTCTACTGTTGTCGTCGGCTGGCTGCTTCAGGAGCTTGGTAAATCGGCTATTTTGATCAATGAAAGCGAATTGCCGTCGAGACTTAGCTATTTGCATCAATTTGATTCGATTGTAAACTATAAGCTGGCTGTACCACAGCAAAAGTTCGATGCCATTATTTCGGTCGATTGCGCTGATTTCAAACGAATCGGGGAGGTTGCGAGCAGCTTTGCGCCAGACGCAAAGCTGCTCAATATCGACCACCATCCGACCAACAACGGATTTGGTTCTGTAAATGTCATTCGTGCTGAAGCTGCTGCAACAGTCGAGATCTTGTATGATCTAATCGAAAGAGCAGAAATTTCGTTTGATCTGAATTGCGCAACAGCTATCTATACCGGTCTTTTGACCGATACAGGTGGCTTTCGTTATTCCAATACAAGTCCGCGTGTCATGGAAATTGCCTCGCATTTGCTTGCATTAGGCGTGTCAGGCAACGAGCTTGCAGATCATTTGCTTGAAAAAATGACGATGGCTAAGCTTAAGCTTCTCCAAATCGCGTTAAACCGGCTCACTTTTTCAGATAATTTGGAAATTGGCTGGGTCTTTATTGGAAAAGACGATTTGCAAATGACAGGCGCGGTACCCGAGGATATTGAAGGTATCGTAAATTATGCTCTTAATGTTGACGGGGTTGAGGTCGGCATATTATTTAAAGAAGCAGACGACGGGTCAGTTAAAGCAAGTCTGCGTTCGGCGGGCAAAGCCAATGTAGCTGCAATCGCGCAAGATTTTGGCGGCGGCGGTCATGTAAGGGCAGCCGGCTGTCGGCTTGAGGGTTCATTATCAGAGTCGATTAACGAGCTGGTGGAAGCAGTCAGAAAGGCGTTGGTTTAATCGATGGACGGCATTTTGGCAGTTTGGAAGCCTGAAGGCTGGACTTCTCACGACGTGGTTGCAAAGGTTCGCCGCATTCTAAAGATGAAGCGGATTGGACATGCAGGTACGCTCGATCCTATGGTGACAGGTGTATTGCCTTTATGTTTAGGGCGTGCTACTAGAGTGGTTGAATATGTTCAAGAGCGACCTAAGTCTTATGAAGCCGTATTGCAGCTTGGTATTGCGACGGATACGGAAGACCTAACCGGTACGGTCATTGAGCAGCAATCATCTGTAGCTGTTACAGAAGAAGAGATTCGTGAAGCATTAAGTCGTTTTACAGGCGAAATTGAACAGGTTCCGCCTATGTATTCCGCTGTAAAAGTGGATGGCAAACGGCTTTATGAGCTGGCAAGAGAAGGTAAAACGGTTGAGCGTAAATCGAGAAAAGTAACGATTCATCAAATGGATCTCATTGACGCGCAGCTTGAGCTCGATCAGCCTAAAATTACGTTTTCTGTCGTTTGTTCAAAAGGTACATACATTCGTACTTTATGCGTGGATATTGGCAAAGCGCTCGGCGTTCCAGCGACGATGGCCCACTTGACGAGAACGATGTCAGGCGGCATTACGAAAGAAAGCTGCTTGACGTTAGAGCAAATCGAGGAGCTGGAGAATGCGGGCGAATTAAGTGAGCATTTAATTGCTGCTGACGAAGCTATTACACATTTGGAGAGCGCGATTGTTCCTGAGGCAATAGGCAAGCTTGCGCTTTTGGGACAGAAGATTAATCTTTCCCATGCGTGTAATCGAGATGCAACCTATATAGATGAACAGCTTATTCGTCTTTATAACGATAATAACTCGTTTCTTGGCATTTTTCAGATCGATCTGGGTGCTGCTGTTTTCAGACCAGTCAAGGTGTTTTCAGCTTAAATTATCGATGTAGAAAGTTAACAGGAAATGCAGGTGCTTCAGCGTTGGAAATTATTCCATTAAGTTTTCCTTTAAACGGTTTGTCCACGTTATCGCTGGACAAACCGCTTTCCATAGCAATCGGTCATTTTGATGGTGTTCATCGCGGACACCAAAACGTCATTCGTCAAGCGGTGCTTGAGGCGAAAGAGGCCGAAATGCTGTCAGCGGTTTTGACCTTCGATCCCCATCCGAAGGAAGTGCTCGGACAAGGTAATCAATATTATCGTTGTCTTACGCCTCTTGAGCATAAGACCGCTTTATTTGCAGAGCTCGGAGTCGATCTCGTATTCATTATGCGATTTGATCCCGAATTCGCATCTGTTACTCCTGAACGCTTCGTGAATGAGGTATTGCGAACACTTCGCGCCAAGCAGGTAGTTGTTGGCTTCGATTTTAATTTCGGCCATAAGGGCTTAGGCAATACGGAAGCTTTGAAGCAGCTAGGGCAACCCGATATTGCTGTTCATGTCATTGAGCCATTATTCGAGAATGGAATTAAAGTTAGCAGCACCTATATACGTGAAGCGCTCGAGCAGGGGAATACGGAATTGGCTGAGCATTTGCTAGGTCGGCCTTATGAAGTTAAAGGCATCATCGTGCATGGGGATAAGAGAGGCCGCACAATCGGCTTCCCGACGGCTAATCTTCATATCACCGCTCCATATATTGCGCCTAGATTAGGCGTCTATGCGATAACGGCTTGGCTTGGAGAGAAAGCTTACCCTGGCGTCTTGAATTATGGCTTAAAGCCAACCTTTAACCAGAAAGAGCCGCAGCCTGTAATGGAAGCTCACTTGTTTGATTTCAATGGCGATATTTACGGGGAACAATTGCGTCTGCAATTTCTTTCGTTTATTCGCTCGGAGAAAAAATTCAATTCCATCGATGAGCTGGTCAACCAAATCGGTGCGGATGCGCTTCAAGCTAAAGCAATACTCGGATGCAACTAATGCGGACGGTTGTTTTGAGCTGTAGCTGCGCGTTGTGCAGCAACGAGGAGATACACCTCGACAAGCATCTATTTTATATGTTATACTATACAACGTTGTGAGTAGACATACATTTCGTATGTCATTCTCTAAACTTAACCTTAGCTTGGGTGTCCGATCTCACCGACGGCAGCGAGGCTAATGGCGATTATCAAGAAGGAGGTGAATTAGGATGGCAATTACACAAGTACGTAAAAACGAACTGATTGAGACGCATAAGACACATGCGACTGATACCGGTTCTCCGGAGGTTCAAGTGGCTATCCTGACTGAAAACATCGTTAACTTGACTCAACATTTGCGGGAGCACAAGAAAGATCATCATTCCCGTCGTGGTTTGCTCAAGATGGTAGGTCAGCGCCGTAAGCTGCTTGCATACCTTAAGAACAATGATGTTAGACGTTACAGCGCATTGATCGAAAAACTCGGCCTTCGCCGTTAAAACATGCGTAATGAGAAGCAACCTGGTTGTCCAGCCGTCCGGGAATACCGGATGTGCGGATTCGGGTTGCTTTTTGTAATAGGAGAACACTGGGGAAAAACCTGTATAATACAGTGAAATAGACTATAAAATAACTTTTAGGAGGGATTAGATGGTACAACGAATTGAGATGATGGTAGGCGGAAGACCGCTATCCATTGAAACAGGCCGCCTTGCTAAGCAAGCGAATGCTGCAGTAACCGTGCAATATGGCGATACTGTTGTATTGTGTACGGTAACAGCATCCGCAGGTCCGAAGGACTTGGATTTCTTCCCGCTTACGGTTAACTATGAAGAGCGTTTGTATGCCGTTGGTAAAATTCCAGGCGGATTCATTAAACGTGAAGGCCGTCCAAGCGAGAAGGCGATTTTGTCCAGCCGTCTTACGGACAGGCCTATTCGTCCGTTGTTCCCGGAAGGGTTCCGGAACGACGTTCAAGTGATGAACATCGTAATGAGTGTGGATCAAGATTGCCCTCCAGAAATTGCGGCTATGATCGGTACATCTGCTGCTCTATCGATTTCCGACGTTCCATTTGACGGCCCAATCGGCGGCGTGAGCGTTGGCCGGGTAAATGGTCAATTCGTCATTAATCCAACAGTTGAGCAAGAGCAGCTAACAGATCTGTTTGTTGTTGTAGCAGGCACGAAGGATGCTATCATGATGGTTGAAGCCGAAGCGAATGAGGTATCGGAAGACGTTATGCTTGAGGCAATCATGCTTGGACATGATGAAATCAAGAACATCGTTACCAAGATCGAAGAGCTGCAAGCCATTGCCGGCAAGCCGAAAATGGAAGTTAAGCTACATACCGTTAATGAACAAGTAAATGCTGATGTTCGCGCTTATGCTTCAGCGGATCTCGTAGAAGCGATTAAAGTAGAAGAGAAGCATGCTCGTCAGGATGCAATTGACGCTGTTAACAGCGCAGCGGTTGCACATTTTGAAGAGCAATATATCGATACACCAGGGTTGCTTTCCGATGTGAAGGAAGTTCTTTACGATATCGTCAAGGAAGAAGTTCGCCGCCTTATTTCTCATGACAAGGTTCGTCCTGACGGTCGTTCGCTTGAAGAAATTCGTCCGATTGATTGTGACGTAGCGCTTCTGCCGCGTACGCATGGTTCGGGCTTGTTCACTCGTGGACAAACGCAAGCGCTAAGCATTTGTACGCTTGGAGCGATGGGTGACGTTCAAATTTTGGACGGCATTTCACCTGAGGAAACAAAACGCTTTATGCATCATTACAATTTCCCGCCATTCAGCGTTGGTGAGGCTCGTCCTCTTCGTCCGCCAGGTCGCCGCGAAATTGGTCATGGTGCACTTGGTGAGCGCGCGCTTTCCAAAGTTATTCCGTCTGAAGCAGATTTCCCATATACAATTCGTCTTGTTTCTGAAGTGTTGGAATCAAACGGTTCATCGTCACAAGCCAGTATTTGCGCAAGCACGCTCGCTATGATGGATGCAGGCGTACCGATCAAAGCTCCTGTAGCTGGTATCGCAATGGGTCTCATCAAGGACGGCGACCATTTCGCAATCCTGTCTGATATTCAAGGTATGGAAGATCATCTTGGAGATATGGACTTTAAGGTTGCTGGTACAGCTGAAGGCGTTACTGCCATTCAAATGGACATCAAAATTGCCGGCATCAACCGCGCGATTTTGCAGCAAGCTCTTGAACAAGCGCGTCAAGGACGGGTTTTCATCCTAGGAAAAATGCTTGAAAGCCTGCCGACTACTCGGACAAGCTTATCGAAATATGCGCCGAAAATTTTGACGCTTCGCATTAACCCGGACAAAATCCGCGACGTTATTGGCGCAGGCGGTAAAATTATTAACAAAATCATCGAGGAAACAGGCGTTAAAATCGATATCGAGCAAGACGGAATGGTATTCATCGCTTCCTCTAACGAAGAGATGAACCAGAAGGCAAAATCGATTATCGAAGGCATTGTGAAGGAAGTTGTTGTTGGCGAAATTTACGTGGGTACAGTTAAACGCGTAGAGAAATTCGGAGCTTTCGTTGAGATCTTGCCGAACAAGGATGGACTTGTCCATATTTCGCAGCTGTCGACTGAGCGTGTTGCCAAAACCGAGGATGTCGTGAACATTGGCGACCAAATCAAAGTTAAAGTAACCGAGATTGACCAACAAGGCCGAATCAACTTGTCAGCTAAAATTCTGATGACGCCGGAAGTTTCATCGCAGTAAGTTTCACTTAGGCAACAATAGAAGATACAGGCAACAATAGAAGATACTGAAGAAAAGAGCCAGATTTGATCTGTCTCTTTTTGTTTTTCTATTCGTACAGATATCGCTGTCAATGTCTTCCTTCTGCATAATCTTGTCCCTCTTTTCATAAACATGGATTAACATGCTTCATTAAGGTCAAGCTTAGGAGGCATGTGATGCTGTTTATAGGAGTGGGAAATATGAAGGTGAGAAAAGCTGCCACGATTGCAGCGAGTATGCTCATGTTGATCGTTTTTGTGAGTATAAATAGTGACGTGTCTCAATATCTTGCCTCATTGAAATATGGCGATGCCATGGCTGCATCAACGGTGCTCGTATCTTCCACAGAGGACCGGCAAAGGCTGCTGACGATTATATCGGAAGAAGCAAATAAGCGTAGAATCGCGCCAGTCGATGCGAGGATTGACCGCGTATGGAAAGCCATCCCTGGATATAATGGGTTGGAGGTCGATATAGAGAAAACGCTGGACGCTGCATTGCTCGCACCTTCCGCAAATGCGATACCTTATGTCTACAAGGAAGTAGAGCCTAAGATTAAGCTAAACGATCTTGGACCTCACCCGATCTATAGAGGCAATTCGAAAAAAAAGATGGTATCATTCATGATAAATGTAGCTTGGGGCAACGAATACATAGATTCCATATTAAATACACTTAAACGAGAAAATGTGAAAGCAACCTTTTTTCTGGACGGCAGCTGGCTTAATAAAAATGCGGAGATAGCAAATCGAATTCAATCCGAAGGACATGAGATGTCCAATCATGCGTATACACATCCGGATATGAGTGCGTTAAGCAGGCAGGATCAATATAATCAAATTTCAAAAACCGAGGCGCTTCTGAAGTCAAAACTAAAAGTCAATAACAAATGGTTTGCTCCACCGTCAGGCTCCTTTAATCAAGCTACCGTTCAAATTGCTGAGGAGCAGGGGTTGAAAACAGTGCTTTGGACAATCGATACGGTTGATTGGCAAAAACCTCCGGCTGATTCGATCGTTCGTAAAATATCGTCGAAGCTGGAGCCTGGCGCTTTAATATTGATGCACCCTACTGCATCCTCGCGTGATGCCCTTGCAGGCATGATTGCATCTGCCAAGGCGAAGGGCTACGCAATCGGTACAGTTAGCGAGACGCTTTCATCCAAGCGTATGCCGCCTGCTGTTGAGGGAGCTGGCTGATTCTGCTATAGTAAAAACATTCATGTTCAAACACACATGCATACGAAGTCGGTTTAGTTCGGCCATCCATATAAAAAACGAGTACGTGGCTTGCTTTGCCGCTCTGAACATAAGGAGGACTATTAATGAATAAATACACCCTTAGCAATGGATTACGTGTTGTAGTTGAATACATTCCGACCGTAAGATCCGTATCGTTTGGGATTTGGGTCAAAACAGGCTCGCGCAACGAGACGCCTGAAAATAACGGCATTTCGCATTTCATCGAGCACATGCTCTTCAAAGGAACAGAAAAACGTACGTCGAAGGATATTGCAGATTTATTTGATGGCATTGGCGGCAATGTCAATGCGTTTACATCAAAGGAATATACTTGTTATTTCGCCAAGGTGCTTGATGAGCATTTGCCGCTTGCGGTTGATGCGCTATCGGATATGTTCTTCAACTCTCAGCTTGATCCAGAAGAGCTGGCGAAGGAAAAGAATGTCATACTCGAAGAGATTTCGATGTACGAGGATACGCCGGATGACAAGGTGCATGATGAAGCATCACGTGCCGCATTCGGTGATCATCCGTTGGCCTATTCGATTTTGGGGCTTGAGGAGCGCTTGACTGCGATGACTTCGGATACGCTTCGAGGGTATATGAATGACACCTACACGCTTGAGAATACCGTTATCAGCGTAGCTGGCAATGTTGAAGAGCAAGGATTGCTCGCTTTGCTCGAAAAATATTTTGGCGGCTTTACGAACAGCAAGCCTGCATCTGCTATCGTTGCTCCGCCTGCATTCCACGGTGAATATTTGTTTTATAAGAAGAAAACCGAACAAAATCATCTCTGTATCTCGTTTCCTGGATGTTCCATCACCGACTCTCATTTGTATGCGATGATTTTGCTTAATAATGCGCTGGGCGGTGGAATGAGCTCTAGACTTTTCCAAGAAATCAGAGAGAAGCGCGGTCTTGCTTATTCCGTCTATTCCTACCACACCTCCTATGCAGATACTGGCTTGTTCACGCTTTATGCAGGAACGGCACCGAAGCAAACCAAAGAAGTGCTTGATTTGACGATGGAGCAGCTTAACGAGCTATCGGTCAAAGGGCTTGGCGAGGATGAGCTGCATCGCGGAAAAGAGCAGTTGAAGGGAAGCCTGATCTTAAGCTTAGAGAGCACAAGCAGCAGGATGAACCGTTTAGGCAAAAACGAGCTGATGCTGGGCAAGCATTATACGCTCGATGAGCTATTAAAGCGTATTGATTCTGTAGATATGTCGCATGTAGTTGAAGTGACGAAGCGTATGCTGTCCGTACCTTTCTCCGTTGCGATGGTTGGTTCAAACGACAAAGCAGCCGTGCAATTGGGGAGGAATCAATTTGTACCAAGTACAGTTTAAACGATTAGAAGGCAATGAAGATATTGCGATTCCGCGTAAAATGTCCGAATGGGCAGCTGGCTTTGATCTGCAGGCAGCTGTAAGCGAGCCTGTCGTATTAGCGCCAGGGAAGCGTCAGCTTATCCCGACCGGATTTGCTATGGCCATGCCTGGTGAACTGGAAGCGCAAATTAGACCCCGGAGCGGTCTCGCATACAAGCATGGCATTACTTGCTTGAATTCGCCCGGAACGATTGATGCGGACTACCGCGGTGAGGTAAAGGTGCTTCTAATCAATTTAGGGCAAGAGCCATTTACTATTACAAGAGGCGAGCGAATCGCTCAAATGTTGTTCCAGCTAGTGCCCGCGGTTACAATTGTTGAAGCAGAAGAACTGCCTGACACGGTGCGAGGCGCAGGCGGGTTCGGCCATACAGGAGTATAACGAAATAACTGCATAACGTTATTAAAGTAAAAGATCGGGTCATTTGCCCGATCTTTTTTTCTTTTTCACCCCGCTCTGGGCGCAAGCATAAGATGATCTTGAGCTAGTAGCAAGAAAGGAGTGAAGCTTAATGCTAACAGGCGTTCGAGTGCTGTTGCTAGGCGGTGATGCAAGACAGCTTGAAGTCATACGCAAGCTGACAGAGCTTGATGCTATCGTCACTGTTTCCGGCTTTGACGGACTGCATTCGTCATTGGACGGTGCCGTGCAAGCGGAGTTCGAGGAACAGCTGTTCGAAGGAGTCGATGCGCTGCTGCTGCCTGCGGTAGGCACCGATGATCAAGGAATGATCCATGCCGTTTTCAGCGATCGACAAATGCAGTTGACCGATAGCCATTTGGCAAAGCTGCCAAAGCACTGTACGGTGTATACGGGGATGGCCAAACCCTATTTGCGCCAGCTATGCGAGCAGCATACACTATCGCTCATTGAGCTCTTTGACCGTGATGATGTCGCTATATACAACTCGATACCGACTGCGGAAGGCGCTCTGATGATGGCGATTCAGAATACGGATATTACGATTCATGGTTCGTCCTCCATGGTGCTCGGATTCGGTAGAACGGGCTTCACAATGGCGCGCACACTTCAAGGCTTAGGGTCGAAAGTGAAGGTTGGCGTACGGCGTTCGGAGCAATTCGCAAGGGCTTCAGAAATGGGGTTTGAGCCTTTCTACATCAGTGGTTTGCTGCATCATGTAAGCAATATTGACTTGCTTTTTAATACAATTCCGACTATGATAGTCACAGCGCAAATTATCGCAAATTTACCTTCGCGGGCCGTAATAATCGACCTCGCATCGAAGCCTGGCGGCACTGATTTCCGCTTTGCAGAGAAGCGGGGAATTAAAGCGATGCTCGCACCCGGACTACCCGGTATCGTCGCACCCAAAACAGCTGGACGTATCATGGCGGATTGCTTAACACAGTTGATTTTGGATGATACGATTAAGCGGGGGAATGGGATATGAATTGGTCTGGAATTACAGTAGGATATGCTTTATCTGGTTCACACTGCACGTTTGCTGAGGTTATGCCAGAAATTAAGCGGTTCGTCGATGCGGGTGCCAATGTGGTGCCGATCGTTTCTAATACGCTTATGACGACGGATACTCGATTCGGAAAATCCGAGGATTGGCAAGCACAGCTTAAGGCTATTACGGGAAATGAGCTAATTTCGACGATTGTGGAGGCTGAGCCGCTTGGGCCATCTAAGCTGCTTGACGTTCTTGTCATAGCGCCATGCACAGGCAACACAACGAGTCGATTGGCAAATGCGATAACAGACAGCGCGGTGCTTATGGCTGCCAAGGCGCAGATGCGCAATGGTCGTCCGCTAGTACTCGCTATTTCAACAAATGATGGACTTGGTTTAAATGCTGCTAACATAGCGAAGCTGCTAGTGGCTAAACATATTTATTTCGTGCCGTTCGGCCAAGATAACCCTGTGCAAAAGCCTAACTCGCTGGTTGCAAGAATGGATTTGGTCTTGGAAGCATGCGAAGCTGCCCTTCAGGGGAAACAGCTGCAGCCTCTGCTTGTCGAACGCCATTAATGACAGACGGAAAGAGGGGAGTCGACAGCAGATGTCGAATCAGAAATTGTTCAATGTTGCAGTAGTTGGCGCAACAGGCGCAGTAGGGGAACAAATACTAAAATTACTTGATTCTAGAAACTTCCCGATCAAAGAGCTTAAGCTCTTATCATCTGCTCGTTCAGCAGGCACAAAAATGACATTCAAAGGCCAAGAGCTGACGGTTGAGGAAGCAGCGCCGGATAGCTTCAAAGGCATCGAAATTGCGCTATTTAGTGCAGGCGGCGACGTTACAAAGGCGCTGGCACCGCATGCGGTTGAGCACGGGGCGATTTGTATCGATAATACGAACGCTTATCGAATGGATGAGAACACGCCGCTCGTAGTTCCAGAAGTGAACATCGAGAAGGTTAGCGAGCATAAGGGCATAATCGCTAATCCGAATTGTTCGACTATTCAGATGGTTGCAGCGCTAAAACCGCTGCAAGACCGTTATGGCATTTCCCGCATCATCGTTTCCACTTATCAAGCAGTATCTGGTGCAGGAAGCCGTGCAATAGATGAAATGCTGCGTCAAACGCAAGCAGCGCTGAACGGCGAAGCTGTAAGTCCAGCTATTCTTCCGGTTGGTGCATTGCCAGTCAAGCATCAAATCGCGTTTAATGCGATTCCGCAAATCGACAAATTCCAAGAGAATGGCTATACGCTCGAGGAAATGAAAATGGTTCGCGAAACGAAAAAAATTATGGGTGACGAATCCATTCAGGTTACAGCTACTTGCGTACGTATTCCTGTCGTTTACGGTCACTCGGAATCCCTATATGTTGAGCTTAAAAACGACTACGATTTGGAAGAGGTTAAGCAGCTGTTAGCAGACGCGCCAGGCATTACGCTCGTTGATGATCCTGCTAATCAGCAGTACCCTCTTGCGACTGAAGCAGCCGGCAAGCCGGATGTATTTGTCGGTCGCTTGAGACGTGATCTTGGCTCTGAACGCGGACTTAATATGTGGATCGTCTCAGACAACCTACTCAAAGGCGCAGCATGGAATGCTGTTCAAATCGCTGAATATATCGCTAACGGTTCATTTATTAAGTAAGGGTATTCGGCTGCTTCTTCCCGGGATCGATCACGGAGGATAAACTTATGCGCATCCTGATTCAAAAATTCGGGGGCACCTCTCTTTCAAATGATCACGCCAGGGAACACGTTATCCATCACATTAGCAGAGAACGCAGTAATGGCTTCGCTATTGTCGTTGTTGTTTCGGCTATGGGTCGCAAGGGTGATCCTTATGCTACGGATACGCTGCTGCAGCTTATTCGTGACAATGGCGACAGACTGCCGGCGCGCGAGCGGGATATGCTGTTAGGCTGCGGGGAAATTATATCCGCAGCCGCTTTATGCAGCTTACTCATTACACGCGGCATTCCTTCCGTCGTTTTAACCGGCGGACAGGCGGGCATGATTACTGACGAACAATATGGGCATGCCCGAATTAAAGAGATTCGTCCAGATAAGGTACTCAGTCACTTGCATGAAGGTACTGTCGTCATTGTAACAGGCTTTCAAGGAAGCACGGCGCAGGGCGACACGACAACGCTCGGCCGCGGTGGAAGCGATACTTCTGCAACTGCACTCGGTGCAGCGCTGCGTGCCGAAATGGTTGATATCTATACAGACGTGAATGGAATATTGACGGCAGATCCGCGCATTGTCGAGGAGGCAAAGCCGCTCCCTGTCGTAAGCTATGCTGAAATATGCAATATGGCAAGGCAAGGAGCAAAGGTGATTCATCCGCGCGCGGTTGAGATAGCGCAGCAAGCTCGCATACCGCTCCGAGTGAGATCCACCTTTTCCAATGAGACGGGGACGCTTGTAACCGATTCGGCCGAGCTGAAGGCAGATCTGTCTGTTAAGGATCGTCATGTAACAGGAATTGCCCATGTTTCCGGCATTACACAAATTTCGGTCAAGGCGATTGATGGCCGGAATGATGTGCAGCTTCAAGTATTTCAATCGATGGCTAAACATCACATTAGCGTCGATTTTATTAATGTTACGCCTAGCGGTGCAATTTATACTGTATTTGATCATGATGCCAAGCGTGCTGTTGATGTGTTGAAAGAGAGTGGATTCGCTCCTTCAGCGATTAAGGGCTGTGCGAAGGTATCCGTAATTGGCGGAGGGATGAATGGAGAGCCTGGCGTTATGGCGCGTATCGTGGAAGCGCTGACGGAACGAGGAATTACCATCATGCAATCGGCTGATTCCAATACAACGATTTGGGTGCTCGTACGTGAAGCGGATATGGCGGAAGCGCTTCGTTCTCTCCACGCGAAGTTCGAGCTTCATCGATAGAGAGCAATACTTTTGGGAGGAATTCAGATGGAATTTGGCAGATTAATTACAGCAATGGTAACCCCATTCGATGCGGATGGTCATATTGATTGGCATACGACAGGCCGATTGATTGATTATTTAATTGAGGAGCAGCAAAGCGATAGTCTTGTCGTTTCTGGCACTACTGGCGAATCGCCTACGCTGTCCGATGAAGAGAAGCTGGAGTTGTTCCGATTTGCGGTCAAGCATGCGAATGGTCGTTGCAAGATTATTGCTGGTACAGGGAGCAACAACACAGCCCATTCCATCCATTTGACGAAAGAGGCAGAAGCTGCGGGTGTTGACGCCGTATTGCTTGTTGCTCCTTACTACAACCGTCCTAACCAAGAGGGACTTTATCAACATTTCAAGGCAATTGCGGAAGCAACCGCTCTGCCCATTATTTTGTATAACGTAGAAGGTCGCACAGGGGTGAACATATCCGCCGAAACGACGCTTCGCTTAGCGCAAATCGACAATATTATCGCTACCAAGGATTGCGCATCAACAGATCAATTGACTCAAATTATTAGCGGCGCGCCTGCTGATTTCAAAGTGTATACTGGTGATGACAGTGCAACCCTGCCTGCCTTGGCTATTGGCGGATACGGTATTATTAGCGTTGCAAGCCACATTGTCGGAAAAGAGATGAAAGCGTTGATTCAAGCTTACACCAGCGGCAACGTTCAAGAGGCTGCACGCATTAATGGACGTTTGCATCCTATTTTCAAAGGTCTATTCGCTTGTCCTCATCCTGTTCCAAATCCCGTTGCAGTAAAATATGCGCTCGGGTTAAAAGCATTTTCGGTAGGCGGAGTAAGGCTGCCGCTTGTTTCAGTGAGCGAGGCAGAAGCCGCATTCTTACGCAATTTGCTTGGATAAATAGACGTTATCGTTGATTGCAGCCGGTGCATCCAGCATCGGTTTTATTTTTTTGGGAAGCATATTGGAAAATAGCTTTATCGGGTTTCACTTGTATTCCAGCTTTTTCTTCATGTATAATGATTTCAAGTGACTGGGTGCGGCAAATATTTGGAAATGAACTTAACGTCAGAGCGGCATCTGACGATAACAGGGCATAGGTGAAAAAAGCTTTGGCATTTCAACACCAAATGGGACTGTACGGAGCTATTCTGCTTTTCCATATTCAGACCATACTTACGAAGCCTTTTTCGCTTCGCAATAATTTAATATTTCGAAGCCTTTATGCTTCGAAAAATTCACAAAAACGAAGATCACGAAGTCTTTGCGCTTCGCAAAAATTTATGAAAATGATTACGAAGCAATAGTTGCTTCGCAAAATTTTAAGGAGGAAAGATACACTTGTCTAAGAAGAACAACCAGGATAAACTGCTCATTTTTGCACTAGGCGGAGTTGGCGAAATCGGAAAAAATATGTACGTCATCCAGTATAACAATGACATAGTTGTTGTTGACTCGGGTTTGAAGTTTCCAGAAGAGGACATGCTCGGTATAGATATCGTTATTCCGGATATTTCATACTTAACGGAAAATCGCGATAAGGTTCGCGGAATTATTATTACCCATGGACATGAGGATCACATCGGCGGATTGCCATATGTGTTGAAAAGCTTAAACGTGCCTTTATATGCAACTAAACTAACACTCGGTCTTATTGAAGGTAAACTGAAGGAAGCTGGATTGCTAGGAGAAACGAAACGTATTCTCATCAATGCAGACAGCGAAATTCAGCTCGGCACCATTCGTGCTTCCTTCTTCAGAACGAACCACAGTATTCCTGATTCCGTAGGTGTCAGCCTGGATACTCCAGAAGGAACTGTCGTTCATACGGGTGACTTTAAATTCGATCATACACCGGTTAACGAGCAATTCGCTGATTTGCAGCGTATCGCCGAAATCGGAAAACGCGGCGTTTTGGCGTTATTGTCGGATAGTACAAATGCAGAACGTCCTGGATATACGCCGTCTGAAGCTCAGGTAGGCGACAATCTTGAAGATATTTTCCGGAAGTCGTCTCAGCGCGTAGTTGTCGCAACCTTCGCATCGAACGTACACCGGATTCAACAAATCATTAATGCTGCAATCGCTACAAAACGCAA
Source organism: Paenibacillus sp. Y280 (assembly GCF_056786335.1). Lineage (NCBI taxonomy): Bacteria > Bacillati > Bacillota > Bacilli > Caryophanales > Paenibacillaceae > Paenibacillus > Paenibacillus sp. Y280. Next base: position 184,424 of record NZ_JBXCIW010000002.1, on the reverse strand, counting down.
AATTGCTGTTGTAGGCCGCAGTATGGTGAACGTAGTTGGCATCGCTTCCGATCTTGGTTACTTGAACATTCCGGAAGGCATGATCATCGAACCGGAGGAAGTTAACAAATTGGCTGCGGATCGCGTTGTCATTTTGTGTACAGGCAGTCAAGGCGAGCCGATGTCGGCACTTACTCGTATGGCGCGCTCCACGCACCGCAAGGTTGATATTTTGCCTGGCGATACCGTTATCATCGCTGCAACGCCAATTCCAGGCAATGAGAGATATGTAGGACGTACCGTAGATGAATTATTCCGCTTAGGCGCAAACGTTATTTACGGAAACGGTTCGGTATCGGGCGTTCACGTATCCGGTCACGGAAGCCAAGAAGAATTGAAGCTTATGCTTAACTTGATTAAGCCAAAATATTTTATTCCCATTCACGGTGAATACCGGATGCTTCGCCAGCATGCGAAGCTTGGTGAAGCGATCGGTATCGAACGCGAAAATATTTTCGTCATCGATAACGGCGACACTGTAGAGTTCCAGAATGGCGCAGGCCGTAAAGGCTCTAAAGTACAAGCCGGCAACGTATTGATCGATGGTTTGGGTGTTGGCGATGTTGGTAATATCGTACTTCGCGACCGCAAGCTGTTATCGCAAGATGGCATATTGGTCGTTGTTGTTACACTAAGCAAGCAGGATGGCACGATCTTGTCAGGTCCGGACATTATTTCTCGCGGATTCGTTTATGTTCGTGAATCCGAAGGTCTTTTGGATGAAGCAAATCGTATCGTTACATCAACGCTAACTCGCCTCATGAACGATAAAGTGAATGAGTGGGCTTCACTCAAAACGAATGTGAAGGATGCGCTTGGCCGCTTTTTGTACGAGCAAACTCGCCGTCGACCAATGATTTTGCCAATCATTATGGAAGTATAATGAAATAAATGAATGAAATAAATGAAATAAATGAATAAAGGAAGAGAATCGCTTGTCCATTCCGCAGTTGCCGCGGCGGACGCAAGTGATTCTTTTTTTTGCTTCATAGCGGTTCTTGACTGTATTTGTATAAATTCGGCGCCAGACCTCATACTATGACAAGCAATAATTCATTAGAGGGGGATTGTACATGAGCTCGCAATTTCAAATGGATTTATCAACAGAGCAGCAGGAACCAAATACGGATGAAAAAAGAAAAGGGAATGCAGTTGTCGACACGATCCAGCAGCTTGGCCAGACAGCAGTACCGGCGCTAACCGAGTCGAACATATTTTGCATGACCATCATTGGGCAGGTGGAGGGGCATCTTGTGCTGCCGCCGCAAAATAAAACGACCAAGTACGAGCATCTTATTCCGCAATTAGTAGCTGCTGAACAAAACCATAAAATTGAAGGCGTGTTTATCGTTTTGAATACGGTAGGCGGCGACGTGGAAGCGGGACTCGCGATAGCCGAAATGATCTCTTCCTTATCCAAGCCAACAGTAACGTTGGTACTCGGGGGAGGACACTCCATCGGCGTTCCGATTGCAGTAGCTGGCGATATGTCATTTATTGCAGAAACGGCGACGATGACGATCCATCCCATACGGTTGAACGGATTAGTTATCGGCGTTCCGCAAACGTTCGAATATTTGGATAAAATGCAGGAGCGTGTCGTCCGTTTTGTCACATCGCACTCCAATGTATCAGAGCACATTTTCAAAGAGCTGATGTTCAAAACAGGTGAGCTTACTCGGGATATTGGAACGACGGTTATTGGATCTGACGCAGTGAAGCATGGCTTAATTGATGCGGTTGGAGGCCTTGGAGAAGCGCTTAAGGAGCTAAATCGACGCATAGAGGCTTCTAAGCTTGGACGGGTAGAGGTGAACAGCTAATGACGATTTATACGAATATGCCGCTCGAATTAGTGCTGGAAGGACTTCATGACGAAGTGGAAAAGGTACAGGAGGTTTGGGCAAACGGGGTTAAGATGCAGGTTATGCCGGTTGCACCCGGAATGGGAAAAATCGTCCGTCTTATAGAATGCGGTCTGGACGATTATTTGAATCCGAATTTGATGCCAGGTACCATTGTCCATTACCATTAACAGCAAACGGATGTTCGTACGAATGTCTCATAGGAACATTTGCCCACCTATGGTATAATCTTTTACCAGAGGTGACGGATTTGGCAAAGAAAAAGAGACGAAAAAAAACAATTGGCACAAACTTAAAATACGAAGTATACGGCATATTGCTTATTACCATCTCCATCATTGCATTATCCGGTGAAGCGGCTGTCGGGCGCTCGTTATCCAAGCTATTTGGGCTTGTGCTCGGCAAGTTTTATTTTGTGCTTGCTTTAATTGGCATCGTTATTGGACTAACTGTCATGATTAAACGAGCTTGGCCAAAAGGCTGGACGAATAGACGTACGGGCTTATTTATTTTGGTGCTTGCTTTTACGCTGATGAGCTCGATTTCTGAAATCGAGCAAAAGCTCCCAACGACTGATCTAACTGGCACGATGATATTCAGGCAGCTTAGCAGCGATTTGCAGATATCCTTAATTAGTGTTCCAGCAGCTAATGATTTACCCATAAGAGATAAGGAAATAAGCGGCGGTTACATCGGTGCCATTCAATATTCGTTATTTTTCTCTTTGTTTGGCTACTACGGCGCAAAGCTGATCATGTTCGTCATGTTCGCCATTTCCATCATGCTGATGACAGGGAAGTCGTATGTGGAATTAGGCAGACTGATAAGCTCGCGGACTACTCGGATGTTCAAATTGCTAGGGGCAAAATGGGCGAAACGAGCAGCTAGGCGTGCATCTGCTGCAGCTGCCGCGAATGTAAACCAAGTGGATGCTGATGATGATGACATAATGGATGACGATCATGAAGGCTATGTCGTATCGCCTCCCAAAAAGAAAAGATCCTTGTTTTTCTCATGGAGACAAGAGAGGGATGCCGAGGAACAAAGCCAGGAGGAAGACGAGCAGAATGAGTGGGTATTCGAGCCGGGCAGCACTGAAGCGCGTACAAATGGCAAGCCTGCTTGGCAAAATGATCTCGAGCCGCCATGGGAGAAATCTGGCGAAGACTTACATTCAGACCCATTACATACCCAATCTGTTCAAGATCATGCTGTTCCTTGGGAATCTTCCGGGACTGGCATAATCATCGATCATGACCTGCCTGTACCGCCTAACGAGGAAGAATGGAACGAATCATGGCCTGTTCAAGCTCAATCCGATGTGTCTGATGTTTCCGATGAGAACGAGCTTGAGGATGATCCAGAGCTTCTTAATCCAGAATCGCTACCTAGCGACGACTCCGAGGCTTCGGAAGCATTGGTGATAGATGAAAGCGCAGCGCAGCCTTTGCCAAGACGTCCGATCGCCGAAGAAGAGGCTAGTACGTTGAAGCCGTATCTGCTGCCGCCGTTTTCGCTGCTTAACAAGCCTAATTTACTTGGGAAAAGCGCAGATGCTTCCGATATGTACGACTCGCGTCGCAAGCTGGAGGCAACGCTCGAAAGCTTTGGCGTTCGCGCGAAAGTGCTCGATGTCGTAAGAGGTCCCGCGGTAACGCGCTATGAGGTTCAGCCGGCTACTGGCGTTAAAGTGAGTCGAATTGTTGGACTCACGGATGATATCGCCCTTGCATTAGCAGCAAAGGATATCCGAATGGAAGCCCCGATTCCGGGAAAATCAGCGATCGGCATAGAAGTGCCGAATATGGAAGTATCCGTCGTTACGATGCGAGAGGTAATGGAGACAGCTACCTTCCAAAATGCCTCGTCAAAATTGTCTATCGCATTCGGCCGCGATATTTCCGGACAGACGATTGTGGGCAACTTAGCGAAAATGCCCCATCTGCTCGTAGCAGGTGCTACAGGTTCCGGTAAATCGGTTTGTATAAACGGTATTATTACAAGCATTTTGTACAAGGCTGCGCCTGATGAAGTTAAGTTTCTTATGATTGACCCGAAGATGGTTGAACTAAATGTATACAATGGCATTCCGCATTTGCTTGCTCCCGTAGTGACGAATCCTAAGCGGGCATCGCTCGCTCTAAAGAAGATCGTTGTCGAGATGGAAAGCCGCTACGAGCTGTTCTCCAAGTCTGCTACACGCAACATTGAAGGCTACAACACGCTGATGGCTGATAATCCGGCCGCCGTTCTCCCTTATATCGTCGTCATTGTGGACGAGCTTGCGGATCTCATGATGGTAGCCGCCAATGATGTGGAGGATTCAATCGCAAGGCTTGCCCAAATGGCACGTGCTGCGGGCATTCATCTCATTATTGCGACGCAGCGGCCGTCAGTGGATGTTATTACAGGCGTCATCAAAGCAAATATTCCGTCACGCATTGCGTTCGGCGTCTCTTCACAGGTCGATTCACGAACGATTCTCGACATGGTAGGGGCTGAGAAGCTGCTCGGCCGCGGGGACATGCTCTTCTTGCCAGTAGGTATGTCCAAGCCGATAAGGGTGCAAGGTGCTTTTCTGTCGGATCAGGAAGTGGAGACGCTCGTTAATTACGCGCGCGGCCAAGCTGAAGCGGAATATAAAGAAGATCTTGTACCTGAAGTCGAGGAAGAGTCGGCAGAGGGCAATGTGGCTGTTGATGAGCTTTACGATCAAGCGGTGCAAATTATTTTGGAAGCGAAGCAAGCTTCTGTTTCCTTGCTGCAGCGTCGCATGCGGGTCGGCTACACAAGAGCTGCAAGGCTTATCGACCAAATGGAGGCACGCTCTATAGTAGGACCATATGAAGGAAGCAAGCCTAGGGAAGTTCTGATTACGATGGACGAATTCCAAGCCGGCAGAGTCAGCTCATAATTTACGGCTGACTGAAGGTACAGGAGAAAATGCATAGAAGAGGGATGAATTTCTCATACTAAAGTTAGGTAACGCTACCTTAAGCGAACTAACTTGCAAGAGAAAGGCAGATCCCAACATGAGAAATCGTTTAATTTTGGTGACCTCGATTATCGTGCTGCTGCTGTTCGGCACCTTTTCTTTCATGCGCGATGTGCATAACGAAGCAAAGGAAACATTCAGCAACGCTACCTTAACGGTAGGCTCCTCTGGTCAGGACGTCTATGAATTGCAAGGACGGCTCAAGCATCTCGGTTATTTCAAAGGTGCAGTAGACGGAAAGTTTGGAGCAGCTACTAAAAACGCAGTAACATGGTTCCAGTGGAAGTTTGGACTCAAGTCGGATGGGGTTGTCGGAGCAAAAACAAAGCTAAAGCTTTGGGAAGCCTCAAAAACCTGGAAGCCGACAGCCAGCACTGGCGGATCTAGCGGATCCGGTGGATCTGGCGGCAAAGAAAACGCCAGCTCGACGGGTGACATAACGACAATCGGACAGTCCAATCGACTTGGCTTGACGGACAATGATTTGCAGATGATGGCGAATGCCGTTTACGGTGAAGCACGAGGCGAATCCTATGAGGGGCAAGTAGCCGTTGCAGCTGTTATTATTAACCGTCTGAAATCACAAAGCTTCCCAAACACGATCTATGGCGTCATCTTCCAGCCTGGCGCTTTCACGGCGGTTGCTGACGGACAAATTTGGCTTCAGCCAAATGCTAGGGCGAGGGATGCGGTTGAGGATGCGATTAATGGCTGGGACCCAACCGGCGGCTGCATCTACTATTTCAATCCGCATACTGCAACCTCCAAATGGATTTGGACTCGGACGCAGATCAAGACGATTGGAAAGCATATTTTCTGTATGTAACTATACGCTTATTACGAAAGGAAGCAGCCGTTACTGCCTAGCGCAGCAGTGGTTGCTTCTTCCATTTCCTATAGGTTAGAATGGTATAGTGATTTGTCAATTGGAATAGATTTACTCTATAACGCGCCGTTGAAAGGAGCAAACCGAGTGACCCAATTCGAAAGAGGGCAGCTGCAGCGAATTCGACTGCATGTGTTGCCTACAAAACGATTTAAAACGTTTGCCATTTCCTTATTTGCTGGACTTACACTTGATGAAGCAACGGTAACGCCGGTTGCCCTCATTCCGTTCGTACTAAGAAGAGGCACGGCTAATTTGCCTGAAACGATTGCTTTCCGCGAGAAGCTTGACGATTTATATGGAGCAGGCTTCGGTTTTGACGTATATAAAAGAGGCGATGCTCAAATCGTTCAATTCCGCATGGATGTGATCAACGATGAATTCGTTTCAGCGAACAACTCGCTCTTGGCAGAATCGCTGAAATTTTTAGGGGATGTGCTTACCGATCCGCTCATAGATAATAACGGCTTCCATCCAAAATATGTGGACGCAGAAAAAACGACGCTTAGAAAACGGCTAGAGGCAATCGTAAACGATAAAATACGATATGCGGCGGAGCGCTGCTTGGAAGAAATGTGCGCTGACGAGCCTTATCGTCTGCATCCGCTTGGCAAACGATCAGAAATAGATCCGATAACGCCTGCATCGTTGTATGAGCATTATGAGCAATGGCTGAATAACGCTGCGCTTGACTTGTATGTTGTTGGGGATACGTCGCTCGAAGAAGTAACTCGTCTCGTCAACAAAACATTCAAATTGAAGGATGGCACGCCTTCTGCTTATGCGGTGCCAAACGTCCAGCATGCGGTCAAAGAAGTGAAGAAGGTTACGGAACGCATGGAGGTAAGCCAAGGCAAGCTGAACTTGGGACTTCGCACCGGTGTAGGCTACAGCGATGACGCTTATCCGGCAGCTTTAATGTACAACGGCATTTTGGGAGGATACCCGCATTCGAAGCTTTTCTTGAACGTGCGAGAGAAGGAAAGCCTGGCGTATTATGCTGCATCAAGGCTTGATGGCCATAAAGGGCTTTGCACAATTCAATCAGGCATCGAATTCGCTAATTACGACCGTGCTGTCGCCATTATTCAGGAGCAGCTTGAAAGCATGAGGCAAGGCCAGCTTTCAGAGCTTGAGATGAGCCAGACGAAAGCGATGATTTCGAATCATCTCCGCGAGCTTCAGGATTCCGCCTATGAGATGATCGCCTACGACTTCAACAGCGTGCTGACCGGGAAAGAGCGAAGTGCAGAGCAGCTGCTTGAGCAGGTTCAGGCAGTTACCGCTGAGGATATCGTGAAGGTTGCGGAGCGCGTGCAGCTCGATACGATTTACTTTTTGCGTGATCGAAAGGAGGCATAACCTATGCAAACCCTTAGCTATCCAAACGTACAGGAAACGTTGTATCGCGAAGTGCTTGATAACGGACTTGAGGTTATCGTGCTGCCGAAGGAAGGCTTTAATAAAACATATGCGACATTCTCGACAAAGTATGGTTCAGTCGACAACCGCTTTTCGGTTGGCAATCAGCCTCCTGTGAAAGTACCTGACGGTATCGCGCATTTTCTTGAGCATAAAATGTTCGAGGAGCCAACGGGAGACATATTTGCTGTATTTGCATCGCAAGGAGCTTCAGCGAACGCGTTCACGAGCTTCGACAGAACGGTATATTTGTTCTCTGCTACGGAGCAGATAAACGCTAATTTAGAGACGTTAATCAACTTCGTTCAAAATCCTTATTTTACAGATGCCAACGTAGAGAAGGAAAAAGGAATTATCGAGCAGGAAATCAATATGTATCGTGACAATGCCGATTGGAGAGTTTATTTCGGGTTGATTGATGCGCTGTATCATGAGCATCCGGTTCATATCGATATCGCCGGAACGGTGGAGTCCATCAGGCAAATCGATAAGGAAACCCTTTACCGCTGCTACGAAACCTTTTATCATCCCTCCAATATGATATTGTTTGTCGTTGGCGGAGTGAAGGCGGAGGAAGTATTCCAGCTTGTGCGCGATAATCAGAATAGCAAATCTTTTGAGCCGCAGGGGCCGATCGAGCGATTTTTTGAGAAAGAGCCTGAAGCTGTCAAGATCCCACGCAAGGTGACGGAGCTTCCTGTTTCGCTGCCAAAATGCATGCTCGGAATCAAAGAAAAGCATACGGGGCTAACCGGCGAAGCGCTTCTGCGTCAAGAAGTGACGACCAAGCTGATGCTGGAAGCTCTAATTGGACCGAGCTCTACGCTCTATCAGCAGCTTTATGAGAATGATCTGATCTCGGACTCCTTCGGACACGAGTATAATTCAAGCACGGGCTACGCCTTCTCGGTTATCGGGGGTGACACGCCAAATCCGGATGAGCTGATTAAGCAAATTCGTTCAGCAGTTGAGGGTATTTTGGCAAAAGGCATTGAACCTACTGCGTTCGAGAGAGCCAAGCGCAAAAAAATCGGCGGATATTTACGCATGCTAAACTCCCCAGAAGCCATCGCCGGTGAATTTACGAGATATCGATTCCGTGACAGCGATATGTTCGATGTGCTTGATTTCTATGAAAAATGCACGCTTAACGATGTTAATGAGCGGCTTCGTGAGCATTTTGACTTCAATCAATCATCGGTATCGATTGTGGAACAGCCATCAAAATGAAGACGCTTCAGGAAATGACGGTGCTGATTACTGGGGGAGGCCGCGGCATCGGCGCAGCTATTGCCAAACGATTTGCAGCTGAGCGAGTCAATATCGTCATACATTATTTGCATTCTCATGAGACGGCTAACGAGACGGCACGAACTTGTATGGCGCTTGGCGCAAACGTATTAACGATCTCAGCGGATCTGCGTTCCAAGGAGCAGCTTGAGCGGATGCGGGAGAAGCTGGAGAGCCACAATATGCTTCCGGATATATTAGTCAACAACGGAGGCATTTCGCATTATGGCATGCTGATGGATGTGACCGAGGAAGATTGGGATGATGTGATGGCCGTCAACCTGAAGGGCATGTTTCTATGCTCGCAGTTGTTTATGCCGAATATGATTGCCCAGCGTTATGGCCGCATCATTAACGTTTCCTCCATTTGGGGGATGTCTGGAGCATCCTGCGAAGTGCTTTATTCAACAACAAAGGGCGGTATGAACGCGTTTACGAAGGCGCTGGCCAAGGAGCTGGCGCCGACGGGCATTACCGTTAATGCGGTTGCACCGGGAGCGGTTGATACCGAAATGATGGATAGCTTCAATGCGGAGGAGAAGGCTGCGATGCAGCAGGAAATTCCAGTCGGGCGATTTGGCTCTACGGAAGAAATTGCTTCGCTCGTGTATTTTCTGGCGCTGCCTGAATCATCGTATATTACGGGACAAGTAATTAGCCCAAACGGCGGCTGGCACACATAAGTTGAAGCTGTTCTTTTTTGGCGGACAAGCCCTTTTGCATAATTAGACGTGCTTTTACGCATGATAAGACTGTTGATGATTCTTTTCTATACCATTAGGAGGCGAAGAAACATGTCGACAGTCCTTTCTAACTTTGCAACATGGAAGCATTTTTTGGCAGACCGTGTATCACAAGCGAAAAAAATTGGGATGACGGAAGAAACGATCGTGTCCTTAGCTTATGAGATCGGCACTTTTCTTGAAGAAAAGGTTGATCCGAAAAATGAGGAAGAACGCGTATTGAAAGAGCTTTGGGATGCAGGCGATGAGTCTGAGCGCAAGACGCTAGCCTGCTTGATGGTCAAGCTCGTCCAAAAATCGTAGCCCATTTTTTTGCGATGGCGGCATTTCGTCAACAGAAGTAGCAGCAGAAGAGCCTCCCTTTAGGAGGCTTTTCTGCAATGTTTCTTTTTGGGTTGCAGGATTGTGACGAAAATTGTAGAATTATGTTTTATGACGGGCAGTTCAATCATTTACATACTTCTATACGATTAGGTTTAGGACGGTGAAAGCTTTGGAGTCGAAGCAGTGGTACATGGAATACAAAATACATAAGAACCGCCCAGGCTTGCTTGGAGATATCGCTTCATTGCTAGGTATGCTTGAGGTTAATATTATGACGATCAACGGCGTTGAGGATCGAACAAGGGGCATGCTGCTTCAGACCGATGATGACGAGAAAATCGAGCTTCTTGGCAAAATGCTTCAAAAGGTTGATAATATTACTGTAAACAAGCTGAGAACGCCTACAATTGTTGATATTTTAGCAGTCCGTCATGGACGCTATATCGAACGTGATTCCGATGACCGCAAAACGTTCCGTTTTACGCGCGATGAGCTCGGTATTTTAGTGGACTTTTTGGGCGAAGTGTTTAAACGTGATGGAAATCAGGTTATAGGTTTAAGAGGTATGCCGCGGGTAGGCAAGACGGAGTCCATCATTGCAGGCAGCGTATGCTCGAATAAGCGCTGGACCTTTGTTTCCTCTACTTTGCTTCGGCAAACGGTCAGAAGCCAGCTGTCTGAGGACGAGATGCAGCCTAACAATATTTTTATAATTGATGGAATCGTAAGCACGATTCGCTCGAATGAGAAGCATTACGGATTGCTGCAGGAGATTATGGCTATGCCTTCAACGAAAGTAATCGAACATCCAGATATATTCATTAAAGAATCCAATTTTGATTACAGCCATTTTGACATTATTGTAGAATTGCGCAATACGCCAGATGAGGAAATATCTTATGAATCTTTCACAGCTAACTATACAGACGATTTCTAATCGGAAGGAGGCCGTCTCATGTCTGATTTAGGTGAACTACTTCGCAAGGCGAGAGACCAGCGCGGCTTAACGCTTGATGATATTCAAGAAACGACAAAAATCAGAAAACGGTACTTGGAAGCGATTGAGAGTGGAGATCATACGGTTTTGCCAGGTCCTTTCTATGTACGGGCATTTGTGAAAAATTACTCAGAAGCAGTTGGACTCGATCCAGATGAAGTGCTTCGCTTGTATCAGCATGAGGTGCCTGCTGCACCGGTAGAGCAAATTTCCGAGCCGATCGTCGTTAGGGCACCGCGCAGAGTCAAATCTCAATCGTCAGAGAGACTTGGCAAAATCGGTTTTAGCGTCATGATGTGGTCCTTTCTTATTTTGATCGTTGTCGTCATTTGGGTCTATGCAATCAATAAAGATTCTAGCGATCCGAAACAGGCAGATAACAGCACAGACATTACCGAGGTGTCCCAGCCGCCTGCTGAGGATACGGATAATAATAATTCAACTGGGAACGAGAACGTGCCAAGTACACCACCCGTCTCTCCGACTCCGACTGTTGCGCCTACAACGGTTACGTTCGGCAGCAAGGTGGGCAAGGCTGATCAATATGATATTGGTCCAGCGGGTACAGCCCATAAGGTTGAAGTTAAAGTGGTTGGCGGCAGAAGCTGGCTTGAGGTTCGCTCAGGCAGCAGAACTGGAGAGAAGCTTTACTCTACAAATGCAGAGGACGGCACAATCGAAACTTATGAACTCGCAGGTCCAATTTACATCAATGTAGGCAGAGCGGATCTGACCGAAATAACCGTGGACGGCGTTCCTGTGCCTGATGGCGACAGGGCAACATTAAAAAAACTGCTGCTTAATCCAGTTGGCGCTACCGACAATGCAACACCAACAGATGAAGCGGTACCAACGGACCAGGCTAAAACGGAATAATTGATTCCTGTACCAAAGGAGAGGTATGAAATGGCTTCAGAAAATGCTTTTGATATTGTATCCAAGGTGGATATGCAAGAATTAGCGAATGCGATAAAGCAAGCAGAGCGTGAGATTGAAACGCGCTTTGACTTTAAAGGCAGCAAGAGCTCCATCGCTCTCGAGAAGGAAGAGCTTGTTGTCGCTTCCGAGGATGACTATAAGCTAAAGAACGTGCTTGACATCCTATTGTCCAAAATGGTAAAACGCGGCGTTCCGATCAAAAACTTGGATTATGGCAAAATCGAAGGCGCATCGGGCAATACCGTCCGTCAACGCATAAAGCTAAGACAAGGAATTGAGCAGGATGTCTCGAAAAAAATCAATATTTTGATTCGCGATTCGAAGCTGAAGGTGAAAAGCTTGATTCAAGGCGATCAGATTAGAGTATCAGGCAAAAGCCTCGATGACTTGCAAGCCGTGATGAAGCTGCTTAGAGAAGCTGATCTGCCAGTAGAGCTTCAATTCACTAATTATCGCTCTTAAAACAAAAGCTTCGTTTCATCGCATTTTGAGAAACGGGGCTTTTCGTTTTGATGCTGAAGTCGCTAACAATTGAGGCTTTAGCCGCTTTTGACACGTGAATTGGCATGTATTATACTTGGTTAGGTAGCTTTACGGAAGGATCTGGGGGAATACATAGATGAGAGAGAGAACAATTGCTAAGGCTCAAGGCTGCTTATTATATGGTATGCAGCTGGAAATGAAAGCCGATTTCATTCACGAACAAGGGGTTCGCGTAATGCACACCTATGAGTTAGATCGATCTAAGGAGGGAATTGCGTGAATCTGGCGAATCGCATTACACTAGCCAGAATATTTTTGGTGCCGGTTATTATGTTTTTTCTGCTTATTAAAGTGGATTTGGGGTCGTTCAGCATCTCAGACTTCTCCATTACATACAATCAAATCATAGCGGCACTCATTTTTATTGTGGCGGCAAGCACAGACGGATTAGACGGCTACATTGCGCGCAAGAACAAAATCGTTACGAACCTAGGCAAGTTGCTTGATCCATTGGCAGATAAGCTGCTTGTAGCAGCGGTACTGATTTCACTCGTTGAGATGGACAAGCTGAACGCATTGATTGCGATCGTGATCATCAGTCGGGAATTTGCGGTAACTGGTCTCCGTCAGATCGCGCTTCTAGAAGGCTCTGTTATGGCTGCCAGCACATGGGGCAAATGGAAGACGGCGATTCAAATTACGATGATTATCGCGCTCTTGATCAACAACTTCCCATTTAATTTCATTGATTTTCCGTTTGATGTCATCGCAAGCTGGGTGGCTGCCGCTATTACGGTATACTCGGGAATCGATTATTTTTTGAAAAACAAGCATTTGATTCCGGTAGAATAATGTCAAAGCATCTTTCCGCAAGTCGGGGAGATGCTTTTGCTTATATGCATGCATAAATTCAAACCTAGAACATTTGAACGAAGAGGAGAACGCTAACCATGAAAGCAGAAATCATTGCGGTCGGCACGGAGCTGCTGCTAGGCCAAATCGTAAATACGAATGCACAGTTTTTGTCTCAAAAGCTTGCAGGGCTAGGTGTTGATGTTTACTTTCAGACGGTAGTCGGCGACAATGCCCAGCGGCTGAGGCAAGCCATCGAAATCGGAAGAAGCAGAGCCGACCTGCTTGTCTTTACAGGGGGGCTTGGCCCGACGCAGGATGATCTTACGAAGGACGTGCTAGCCGAATATTTAAACCGCAAGCTGCTCATTCACGAGCCTTCCATGGCCCAAATCGAGCAGTTGTTCAGCTCCCGAGGCATTCATATGGTAGAGAGCAATCGCAGGCAGGCACTCATGATTGAAGGCGGCGAGCCGCTTGAGAATACGACAGGCCTTGCTGTGGGCAATGGCTTATCCGTTGACGGCACGCTTTATTTGCTTCTGCCAGGCCCGCCGCGGGAAATGAAGCCGATGATGGATGGCGCTGGCGAGGTGTGGCTGCGTTCCGTGCTTGGGTTAGCAGATCCGCTTTATTCGCGCCTGCTGAAATTCGCTGGGATCGGTGAATCCAATCTCGAAGCGAAGCTGCTTGATTTGATTGATGGTCAGGTTGATCCAACCATAGCCCCTTACGCAAAGGAAGGCGAGGTAGCTATCCGAGTATCAACCAAAGCGAGCACGTCAATCGAAGCGGATCAAAAAATAGATGAAACCGTCGAGAAGATTAAGGAACGTGTAGGCGAGTATTTGTACGCACAGAAGGACATCCCGATCGAAGAAGAGGTTGTACACCTTCTTAGAGCCTCAAGGCGCAAGCTGGCGAGCGCGGAAAGCTGCAGCGGGGGTTTGTTCGCGGAACTTATTACAAACGTTCCTGGGAGCAGTGGGGAGTATGTAGGAGGGGTTGTTACCTACACCAATATAATGAAGCATCACCTGCTCAGCATTCCGATGACACAGCTTGAGGGAGAAGGTGCGCCAGGTGCGATTAGCGATTCGACTGCGGCATTGATGGCGGAGAGAGTCAGAGAGCTGTCGGACGCTGATTTTGGCGTGTCGCTGACAGGTGTTGCGGGACCTGCAGAATCCGAGGGCAAGCCGGTAGGACTTGTCTATGTAGGCTTAGCGGAACGCGGCAGGCCGACGATCGTTCATACTTTAAACCTTAGCGGCGGAAGAGGCATGATCAGGCTGCGGGCTGTAAAGGCAGCGTTATATCGACTGTGGTTGGCGCTGCAGACGCGTTAAAAACGGAAGCGGGCCAGCTCGTCAACCCATCGCCATGCTGTCCCTTTTGATGGATAAATAAAGTTTGTCAATTGTCGATAAGACAGTTATAATGAAGAATAGTTATCGGAAGAACCGTGGCGAAGAATACTTTGCTGCGGTTTTTTTATGCCCAAATTAGGCGTCAAGCAAAAATGCGAATGTATGTTCGAAAAAATGCTTGTCAACCTGATGGAAAAAAGGTATCATAACATTATAAATAAAGAAGGATGTGAGTTTCTTGTCGGATCGTCGCGCTGCACTAGAAATGGCTTTGCGTCAAATTGAGAAACAATTTGGTAAAGGCTCCATCATGAAATTAGGAGAATCCACACACATGCAGGTAGAGACCGTTCCTAGCGGTTCGCTTGCTCTTGATATTGCATTAGGAATAGGCGGCTTGCCGCGTGGACGTGTTATTGAAATATACGGACCGGAATCTTCCGGTAAAACGACAGTTGCACTTCATGCGATTGCAGAGGTTCAACGTATTGGCGGACAAGCTGCCTTTATCGATGCAGAGCATGCTCTTGATCCGCTCTATGCAAGCAAGCTTGGCGTTAACATTGACGAGCTGTTGCTTTCACAGCCTGATACGGGTGAGCAAGCATTGGAAATCGCGGAAGCGCTCGTACGCAGCGGCGCCGTTGATATCGTCGTTATTGACTCCGTAGCTGCACTCGTGCCGAAAGCGGAAATTGAAGGCGATATGGGGGATTCCCACGTTGGTCTTCAAGCGCGTCTGATGTCTCAGGCTTTGCGGAAGCTTTCCGGAGCAATCAGCAAATCGAAGACGATTGCGATTTTCATCAACCAATTGCGTGAGAAGGTCGGCGTTATGTTCGGTAACCCTGAGACAACGCCAGGCGGTCGCGCCTTGAAATTCTACTCCAGCGTACGTCTTGATGTCCGTCGTATTGAAACGTTGAAACAAGGTAACGACATGGTCGGTAACCGTACTCGTATCAAGGTTGTTAAGAACAAAGTAGCTCCTCCGTTCAAACAAGCTGAGATCGACATCATGTACGGCGAAGGCATTTCCAGAGAAGGCACGCTTGTTGATCTTGGCGTAGAGATGGATATCGTACAGAAGAGCGGCGCATGGTTCTCTTACAATGGCGAGCGTCTTGGCCAAGGCCGCGAGAATGCGAAGCAGTACTTGAAGGATCATAAGGATATCGCTGAAGTGATCGAGAAGCAGATTCGCGATGCAAGCAACCTGTCGGCTGCAGCAACTCAGGCTAATTTCAAAGCTGAAGAAGACGACGAAGAATTCGAAGATCTAGAATAAATCGACCTGAAATCATACATGCTGATGCTTCGCCGTCCCGATAGGGACGGCGAAGCTGTGTTTAGAGAGGATTTTAAATCGCAAGCTTTTTTGAAGCTGATCATATTCAATATGCCCTAGACCGTTTAGAAAGGGAGCATATTGTGGATGATGAACAATATGCACGACAATTTGCGACAAGCCAGCTCAAAAACAGCTTGAGAGGGCTTCGATTCATTCAGCAGGAGCTGAAGCGAGGCGTGTCGAAAGAAGCTGCAGCAGATGCAACGGGATCGTTAGACCGCGATGTAAAATTAGCATCGGCCAAAAAAAGCTGCGGAGAAGGATTGGCGATTCGTAAAAGGCAAGCCATTAGACCGAAAACGCATGCTAATGGGCTATTTAATGCGTAGAGGCTTCCCTTCAGAAATCGTGAAGGTAGCCATAAAGTGGATTGATCTAAATGGGGAAGTTGAAGCATTCGAGGAAGATGATGGGCTTTTGCTTGACAATTGATTTTACGAAAAGATAAAATGAGTTTGTATTCCTTCATTATTGAATCAATTTTCCTTCCAAAAGTTGATTCAAAACGATTATTTTCGTCAAATTAGTAAATGTTGAAACGGTTTGAAGCCGGTTGAAAACCTAATATCATCCCAAGCAGTGCCTTGGTGTATGCAACAAGGAGGTGAACAAGATGCATGAGATCATTTGGATCTTGATCTGTCTCTTTGTTGGCGCAATATTCTTTGGGATTGGTTATTTTATTCGAAAGTCGATTGCCGAGGCCAAAATTTCAAGCGCTGAGCAAGCTGCGATCCAAATCGTAGAAAATGCGAAGAAGGAAGCGGAAGCTCAGAAGAAAGAAACCGTGCTAGAGGCAAAAGACGAAGTCCACAAACTTCGTTCCGAAGCCGAGAGAGACATTCGTGAACGTCGCAACGAGGCTCAACGTCAGGAAAGACGTTTGCTCCAAAAAGAGGAGTCGCTGGATAAAAAGTTAGAAGCGCTAGAACGCAAAGAAGAAACTGTAGCCAACAAAGAAAAACGGATCGAAGAAACGCAAGAGGAGATCGATTCCATTTACAAGCAGCAGCTTAGTGAATTGGAACGTATATCGAGTCTCACAACGGAAGATGCGAAATCGATCATTTTATCCAATGTTGAACAGGAAGTACGACATGAGACAGCACAGATGATCAAAGAGATCGAGCAGCAAGCGAAAGAAGAGGCAGATAAGAAAGCCCGTAATATTATATCACTTGCGATTCAACGCTGTGCGGCAGATCATGTGGCTGAAACGACGGTATCCGTTGTTACATTGCCTAATGAAGAGATGAAAGGCCGCATTATTGGGCGTGAAGGCCGAAATATCCGTGCTTTGGAAACATTGACTGGTATCGATCTTATCATCGACGATACACCGGAAGCGGTCATTTTGTCTGGTTTCGACCCGATAAGACGCGAAATTGCCCGTACTTCTTTGGAAAAGCTTGTAGCTGACGGTCGTATCCATCCTGCCCGCATTGAAGAAATGGTTGAAAAATCTCGTAAAGAAGTGGACGAGCGTATCCGTGAATACGGTGAGCAAGCTACTTTCGAGGTTGGAGTTCATGGCTTGCACCCGGATTTAATCAAGATTCTTGGTCGATTGAAGTACCGGACAAGTTATGGTCAAAACGTATTGAAGCACTCCATGGAGGTTGCTTACTTGACTGGCTTGATGGCAGCAGAGCTTGGCGAAGATATTACGCTGGCAAAGCGTGCAGGATTGCTGCATGATATCGGTAAAGCGCTAGACCACGAAGTGGAAGGCTCACACGTTGAGATCGGCGTTGAGCTTGCTAAGAAATACAAGGAGCATCCTGTCGTTATTAACAGTATTGCCTCCCATCACGGTGATACGGAAGCTACTTCCGTTATCGCGATGCTCGTAGGAGCGGCTGATGCCTTATCGGCTGCACGTCCGGGAGCTCGCCGTGAAACGCTTGAAACGTACATTAAACGACTGGAGAAGCTTGAAGATATTTCAGAATCGTTTGATGGCGTAGAGAAATCGTATGCGATTCAAGCTGGCCGCGAAGTGCGCGTCATGGTGCAGCCAGAGAAAATCGACGATACGGAAGCATTCCGCCTCGCACGTGATATTACGAAAAAAATCGAGAGCGAGCTCGATTATCCGGGACATATTAAAGTTACGGTCATTCGAGAAACACGCGCGGTTGAATATGCGAAGTAATCAATAAAAAAATATTAGCTTTACGGAAAAGTGGCTGCTAGTTAGCCACTTTTCTGTTTGCAGGCGCATAAAAAAGGAAGTGTACCCACATGAATGTATTATTTATTGGCGATATCGTAGGCAACGTAGGGAGAAGCGCATTGAAACGCGTGCTGCCGGCGCTAAAGAGCAAATACAATCCTCATATTATTATTGCAAATGGCGAGAATGCGGCCGCTGGCCGCGGGATAACGGCAACAATTGCGAAGGAATTTTTCGAGTGGGGCATCCATGGCATAACGATGGGCAACCATACGTGGGATAATAAAGATATTTTTGAATGGATAGACGATGAGCCCCGCCTTGTTCGCCCGGCGAACTATGCGGAAGGGGCCCCTGGACAAGGCATGGCCTTCATTAAAGCCGGAGGAAAGCAGCTGGCAATCATTAATTTGCAGGGACGTACGTTTTTGCCGCCGATTGATTGTCCTTTCCGCAAAGCAGATGAACTAATCGAAGAAGCTAGAGAGCAAACGAATAACATCCTCGTCGATTTTCACGCGGAAGCGACGTCGGAGAAAATCGCGATGGGCTGGCATCTTGATGGGAGAGTCTCGATCGTACTGGGAACTCATACGCATGTTCAGACGAATGACGATACGATTTTGCCTGGGGGAACGGCTTACATAACTGATGTTGGAATGGTTGGACCTAAGGAGGGCGTGCTAGGCATGGAGCGCACTGCTGTTTTGCACAAATTTATTACGCAGCTGCCGGTTCGTTTTGTTGTGGATGAGGGCAGTTGGCATTTGCATGCCATATCCGTTCAGATTGATGATGCAACGGGTCAAGCACGGAAAATCGAAAAAATACGCCTTACGGAAGATGAATGGCTTCTGTTGTAACGCTTTGAATCTTTGAAAAGTTCCGACAATTCAGAACAGTTTGTTAATTACAAGAATAAAAGCAGGAATTTTTTAATCTCCCTCGAATACTATTTAAAAGTGGAATCCATCCAACAGTCCAAGGGGAGGTTCTTTTTATGGATGTATTAAAAGTTTCAGCAAAGTCCAATCCAAATTCCGTTGCAGGTGCGCTAGCTGGCGTTCTTCGTGAACGTGGTGGTGCGGAACTGCAAGCCATTGGAGCTGGTGCGTTAAATCAAGCGATCAAGGCCGTTGCTATTGCTCGCGGATTTGTCGCTCCCAGCGGGGTGGATCTAATTTGCATTCCAGCTTTTACTGACATCGTTATCGACGGGGAGGACCGAACAGCAATCAAATTGATTGTTGAACCTCGGTAGCAAGTCCAGGCGGCGTTAACAATTAAGCCAATTGGATGAAAATGAAACGTTTTCGCCTGTTTACGTCGTAGACAGGTTTTTTTGCTGCAATTCTAACGAATAGGTAGGTGCGACTATGAGAGTGGTCGATTTTCATTGCGATGTCCTTTGCAAGCTGCTGATTGACGAGAAATTGACGTTTCAAGGAAGCAAGCCTGGAAGTTTGGATGTTACATACGAGCGTCTGAAGGCGGCTGGAACGATTTTGCAAACATTCGCGATCTATATTCCTCAATCGATAAATGGACGGTTAGAGCCGATTTTGGAAAGCGTAGACCGCTTTCACCAATTGGTGCTGACTTGCAAGGATATGATGTGGGTGAGAACGGCTGAGGAGCTGGACTCTTGTATACAGAATGGGAAAATAGGAGCGCTATTGTCGCTTGAAGGAGTCGATGGGCTTCAAGGCCAGATGTCGCTGCTCCGAATCATGCATCAATTAGGCATACGTGCTGCGGGACTGACCTGGAATCATGCAAACTGGGCTGCAGACGGAGCAATGGAGCCGCGCGGCGGAGGCTTGACCGCAAAAGGAAGATTGTTTGTAGAAGAATGCGATAAATTGGATATACTGTTAGATGTATCCCATTTGTCCGAACGGGCTTTTTGGGAGGTGGCCGAGCTATCGCAAAGACCCGTGCTCGCCTCCCATTCTAATGCTAGAGCGATCTGCGATCATCCTCGAAATTTGACCGATGCTCAGATTGAGAAATTGATTGCAAAGGATGGACTCATTGGCGTCACATTTGTGCCTTGGTTCGTATCGGATGCGGAAGTCGTAGCCATCGATGATTTGCTTCGTCATATTGAGCATATTTGCGAGCTCGGCGGCGAGTCCCACATTATGCTTGGCTCAGATTTTGACGGCATCGATAAGTATATGAAGGGATTGACGCATCCCGGCGAGCTGATTGCACTTCAAGAAGCGCTGCTCAAGCGATATTCAGCAAGCCAAACCGAGCAATTTATGTCGGGAAATGCTTTGCGTTTTTTGAGAAAAATGCTTCCCGCTCGCTAAATGACATTCGATCTGCTTGCGGTATGGATTCAATCGAAACAAACTATGCTTTTGTTAAGCGTTTACATCTTGATTTTTATGCGTATGAGCTTTAAAATTGTTGTGACTGTTATGACTTATACTATATAATTGCTTAATAATATTATGATTTGCACGTTCTAGAAAAAGAGGAGTTGGGCATTTTGATCAGTCAATTGTCTTGGAAGATCGGGGGACAACAGGGGGAAGGGGTCGAAAGTACGGACCGGATCTTTTCTACGGCTCTTAACCGCTTGGGCTATTATTTATATGGATACAGGCACTTTTCTTCCAGAATCAAAGGTGGACACACCAATAATAAAATTCGTATAAGCACGAAGCCGATTCGTGCTATTTCTGATGACTTGGACATTCTAGTCGCGTTCGACCAGGAAAGCATCGATCTGAATGCGAAGGAGCTGCGTCCAGGCGGCGTTATCGTTGCGGATGCAAAGTTTAATCCAAGCGTACCAGAGGGCATAGATGCAAGACTGTTTGCCGTTCCGATTACGGCTATGGCTGAGGAGCTTGGCACATCATTGATGAAGAACATGGTTGCCTCCGGCGCATCATGGGCACTGCTTGGACTGCCGCTTGAAGTATTCAATAAAGCGGTTGAAGAGGAGTTCGGACGCAAAGGCGCAGCTATCGTCGAGAAAAACATTGAAGCGGTTAAACGCGGCGCCGAGTTTGTGCTTGAGCAAGCGGGCGGACCGCTCGATGCGTTTAAGCTGGATGCGGCTGACGGCCAGCAGAAGCTGTTCATGATCGGCAATGAAGCGATCGGTCTTGGCTCTATCGCGGCAGGCTGCCGCTTGATGGCTGCTTACCCGATTACGCCAGCATCCGAAATCATGGAGTATTTGATCAAAAAGCTGCCTAAATTCGGAGGTACGGTTGTACAAACCGAGGATGAAATCGCAGCGGTAACGATGTCAATTGGCGCAAACTATGCAGGCGTGCGTACGATGACTGCATCTGCTGGACCTGGTCTAGCGCTTATGATGGAGGCAATCGGCCTTGCCGGCATGACGGAAACGCCGCTCGTAATCGTGAATACGCAGCGCGGAGGCCCGTCTACGGGACTGCCGACCAAGCAAGAGCAATCGGACTTGAACGCAATGGTATACGGCACGCACGGCGAGATTCCAAAAATCGTCATCGCACCAGCCTCGATCGAGGATTGCTTCTACGATACAATCGAATCCTTTAACCTTGCAGAGCAATATCAGGTTCCTGTTATTTTAATGACGGATCTGCAGCTGTCGCTGGGCAAACAATCCTGCGATCAGCTGGATTATAGCAAAATTGAAATCAAACGCGGCAAGCTGGTCGAAAATGTACCAGCGCTTGAAGGCCATGATTTATTTAAACGATATGAGCTTACGGAGGACGGCGTATCTCCACGCGTTCTGCCAGGCGAGAAGGGCGGCCTGCATCACGTAACGGGCGTTGAGCATGATGAGACGGGCCGCCCGTCGGAGAATGCCTTGAACCGCCAGAATATGATGGATAAACGCCTCGGCAAGCTTGACAATATGCTCATTCGGGACGCGATACGCGTAGACGCTCCTCATGAAACGCCGGAGCTTCTCATTATTGGAATGGGCTCTACTGGCGGCACGATTGATGAAGCTAGAAGCTTGCTTGCTAAGGAAGGCATATCGACTAACCATATTACGATACGCCAGATTCATCCGTTCCCGACGAAGCCTCTGCTTCCTTACTTGCAAAATGCAAAAAAAGTGATCGTCATCGAGAACAATGCTACCGGACAGCTTGCTTCCCAAATCAAAATGAATGCAGGTTTCGCAGAAAAAATCGAAAACTTGCTTAAATATGACGGCAATCCGTTCCTGCCCTCCGACGTTCACAAAGCATGTAAGGAGTTGAGT
Source organism: Paenibacillus sp. Y280 (assembly GCF_056786335.1). Lineage (NCBI taxonomy): Bacteria > Bacillati > Bacillota > Bacilli > Caryophanales > Paenibacillaceae > Paenibacillus > Paenibacillus sp. Y280. The sequence continues at coordinate 162,461 of NZ_JBXCIW010000002.1, read as the reverse complement.
TTAGATGGCAACGTTCAAAGAGTTTAGAAATAATGTAAAGCCTAACTGGTGTCCTGGCTGTGGAGACTTCTCCATTCAAGCAGCTATTCAGCGCGCAGCAGCTAACGTTGGTCTAGAGCCTGAGAATTTGGCTGTTATTTCCGGTATCGGATGCTCGGGTCGTATCTCCGGATACATCAATGCTTACGGCTTCCATGGTATTCATGGCCGCGTGCTTCCAATCGCACAAGGCGTTAAGCTGGCTAACCGCGAGCTTACGGTAATTGCCTCCGGCGGTGACGGAGACGGCTTTGCCATTGGCATGGGCCACACGGTTCACGCCATTCGGCGCAACCTGAACGTCACTTATATCGTTATGGACAACCAAATTTATGGTTTAACGAAAGGTCAGACCTCGCCGCGCAGCGCCGAGGGCTTCAAAACAAAATCGACGCCGGAAGGCTCGATCGAGTCGACGCTTTCGCCGCTCGAAATCGCGCTGTCCGCAGGCGCTACGTTTGTTGCCCAATCGTTCTCCAGCGATTTGAAGCAATTAACGAAGCTGATTGAAGAGGGAATTAACCATGAGGGCTTCTCGCTAATCAACGTATTTAGCCCATGCGTAACCTTCAACAAAATAAATACGTACGACTGGTTTAAAGAAAATATCGTTAACCTGGAGCAATTCCCGGACTACGATCCTTCCAACCGCGTGCTTGCGATGAACAAGATCATGGAAACAAACGGGATGCTTACCGGTCTTATTTATCAGAACAAAACACGCAAATCCTACGAGGATCTCGTAACAGGCTTCAAGCAAGAGGGCCTTGCAAAGCAGAATATCAAGATTTCCTCCGAGGAATTCGACAAGCTTGTTGCCGAATTTAAATAAATGGTATGATTAGCATACGGCCTAGCGGTTGTATGCTTTTTCATTCGAGAGATTGGAAAGTCGATTATTTCATAGCAGGAGAGTGACAACATGATACATAAGGAAGTTCCAATAGGCGTATCTGCAAGACACATTCACTTATCAGAAGAGCATGTCGAGCTTCTGTTCGGAGAAGGATACGAATTAACAGAAATGAAGCCCTTGTCCCAGCCTGGACAATATGCTGCCAATGAAACGGTAGCTGTTATTGGTCCAAAGGGGACGTTTGCTAAAGTAAGAATTCTTGGCCCGACACGGAAGCAGACACAGCTAGAGGTGTCCCGCACAGACGCATTTGCGCTTGGCGTCAATCCTCCTGTAAGGGAGTCAGGCGATACAAAGGGTTCGGCAGGCATTAAGCTCCAAGGTCCGGCTGGAGAGGTTGAGATCGAAGAGGGCGTAATCGTCGCTGCTCGTCATATTCACTTCCATACAGACGATGCAGATCGGTTAGGCATAGCGGACAAGCAGCTGCTGAAGGTTCGTTTTGAAGGTGAGCGCGGAGTTGTATTTGAAAATGTAGTCGCACGCGTATCGGAGCAATTTGCGCTTGATATGCATATCGATACCGATGAAGCTAATGCGGCGGGCGTGAAAAATGGAGATAAAGCAGTAATCATAGATTAATCTACTAATAGAAGACAGCTTCCGAGTCGTCAGTGACGATCAGGAAGCTGTCTTCTTTTGTTATATGCTTATAAGTATTTTTGTTTAATGGCCCATCATCATCGATACTTCAGGCTTCTCATCAGGGTCAGCACCGAGCTCTTGTTTCGGTCTGCGAAGCAATAAAGCTGCGATAGCGCCGATGATTGCAATCGATCCTAGAATGAAAAATGTATCGCCATAAGCAGAGTACACGACGTTTGGTCCTGGGTTAGTCGTGCCGTAATGCTCCATTCGGCTTGCGAGAATGGTCGATAAGCCAGCGACTGCGAAGGAGGTCATCACTTGCTGTGCAGCTGCGGTTAAAGAGGTGACGCGGCTTACAAGCTCTCTCGGAGCGGACTGCATAATATGGGTGTTAAGAGGCATCATCGATAAGCCCATGCCTGCTCCTAGCATCGCGAGTGGGATCATAATGGTAAGTAAAGTCGTATCTACAGAGATTTGGCTTAAAATAAAGCCTGCTATCGTAACAAGCGATAAGCCTGCAATTACGACGGGACGAGCGCCAAAACGGTCAAACAGCTTGCCGCCGATCGGCATGAAGATACCAGCTGCTAAAGCTTGCGGCAGCAGGATAAGACCAGTGTCGAAAGCAGAGTAGCCTTTGGCGATTTGCAAAAAGATCGGTACGAGGAACAGTGTTCCAAATAATGCGATTTGTACGATCCATTGCAAAATGATGCCGCGTGTAAAATTGCCGGATTTGAAAACGCGAAGCTCAAGCAACGGCTCTTTGCGGTTAAGCTCCACGAATATGAAAATAATAAGCGCAATACCGCCTACGATCATACCCATCAGCGCTTCTGGCGAGGTCCAGCCGCTGCCTGCGCCGCCTTCGCCGCCGCCAGCAGAGCTTACGCCATATACGAGCATGGCAAATGCTAATGGAGCGAATATCATGCCTAAGAAATCAAGGGAAGGAACTCGTTTCCGTTCAACGTTAGGCAAGGTGCGAAGCCCTGCGATAACAGCGATGACACCAATCGGAAGATTGATAATAAAGATCCAGTGCCAAGATACGTAATCAACGAGCCAGCCGGCTACGACAGGCCCAAGGGCAGGGGCTAGAAGCATCGGAATACCGATCATGCCCATAACAGCGCCCTGCTTGCCGGGAGGGCTGAGTCTAAAGGTGAAAGCCATAGCGATTGGTGCAACCATACCGCCGCCCAGACCTTGGATAACCCGGAATACAATAAGCTGCTCCGCTGTTGTCGCTAAAGCGCATAGACCCGAGCTGAGTGTAAACATGATGATCGAGAATAAGAAGATCTGTTTGGCTCCAAAACGGTCGGACATCCATCCGGCAAGCGGAATAACGGCGGCTTGTGCAAGCATGTAGCCCGTTATCGTCCATTGAACGACAGTCATCGAGCTTTTGAAATCTTCCATTAAACCAGGCATGGCGACATTCATTGCTGTACCGTCCAAAATAACCATAAACATACCGACTATGATGGCGATGAGCGGAGCTAGAATATTGCGAATCGACATCGGATCGCCAGCGGGTGTTGCTTTTTTTGAAGCTGAAGCCATTTCAGTTCCTCCTATCCATATTTAGGGTCTATTCTTCCTATTATTGACCTGTACAGCATGGAGGGCTACAATAAAAAGATGACCGCATCTATGTGCGGACAATTGTCCGCACTACTGAATAATAAAGACGATTGAGGCAATTGTCAATCGTTTCATTTGTTGACGCGAAAAAAAGGAGATTGGAACGATGACTGCACCAGAAAACAGCAGAACGAAACAAGAGCTCAGCAAAGCGATTTTGCATACGGCTAATCACTTGTTTACGGAGCATGGGGTAGAATCGGTCAGCATGCACCAAATCGCCAAATCGGTGGGCATTGGTCAAGGCACCCTTTATCGGCGGTACTCAAATAAGGGCGATTTGTGTATGGATATGATGAAAGAAAACTTTGAAATTTTCATCAGCGAGATCGAACAATATTTGACAGAGGGAGCGCAGCTGCCCGTACACGAGAGATTGAGCGGGGTTATGCGCAAAATGATTGCTTTCGTCGACAAGGAGTTTAAATGGCTTGGTGTCGTGCATTCTTTTAATAAGATCGAAGATCAAAAAGGCGATTTTTTTCAATCACGGCCTTATCGATATTTGCATCATGTACTTAGCAGCTTGATCAGTGAAGCTGTCGAGAAAGAACAAATGCAGCCCATTGATCCCGCCTACTCGGCTCATTCTTTTATATCCATTCAATCGCCGCACACTTATAAACAGCTGCGATGTGTAATGGGATATACATGCGAGGAAATCCAGGATCGTTTTTGCTCAACATTTATTGATCCTTTATTTCGTTAGCAGAAGCATGCTTTGCAATGATAAGAAGAGAACAAGAAGGGGCTGTCCCAAAAGTGTTCGCACGGAATAGGAACATCCCAATACTGTTCGTTTACTTATTCCTAACTATGATTTTTTAACCAGCTAGTTGAGAGCTCTGGAGCTCCTGTCATTCGCTCCTTAACCTTACTTTCCACAAGCTTTTTCGCTTATTTCAGCGCTCATTGTTCTAACCCGTAAGTTTGAAATAAAAGGCTATCTCAAATCATTTCAGTTTTGTGGAATGAACAGGAAAAACTCCATCTATTTTCCTAATAAAAACTAAGTTCGTTCATTTAGCTGGAAAAACTCCCGTTAATTGGAGCACTTTCACCGAAATAGGGTCATAAGCGAGATATTAACGGGAGAAAATCCATCTAAATCTGATTTTTGCCAAAAAACACTTGAAATAACGGGAGTTTTTCCCGTTCATGCTGACCCAAGAGGGCTCAGCCCCATGAATGATTGAACCCGAGACTGCAGAAGAACCGGGGATTCCGCCGATTCCTGCATCGTGGCTTGCCATAGGTATGCCTGGAGGTGGGGAGACTTTCGCTTGCCCACAATCTCATGAAGCAAGCAGCCATAGACCAGAATAGAAAACTAGCGGTACAGAAATAGCACCCTGTACCGCTATTTTTTTATGTTTTCCAACATTTCTGTTCAAAGCGAGCTATATCTCCACAGCCCCTTTTTTTTTCGCAGTTTTCGTAAATATTGCTGATTATTAATATAAATTAGTTAAGAACAAGATTTTTGAGACAAACCGCTTATTTCACGTTATAATCAGCAAAAATCCCATATATTGGAGGTTTCTGTGCGTGGAAATTACAATTCGTAAAATGCGACTAAACGATATTCAACAAGTTCAAAATGTGGCTAAAACAAGCTGGAATGCGACCTACGATGGGATAATACCTGTTGAAGCCCAAGAAAGTTTCCTAAAATCTGCTTACAATGATGAAATGATGTTTAGACGCTTAGAACGCTCGCTTCTTTACGTTGCCGAACATAACGGGAAGATAGTTGGATTCGCTAATTTTTCATTTGTAAGAGAAGATGGGAAAGTAGAATTAGCGGCTATTTATCTTTATCCTGAACATCAAGGAAAAGGGATTGGTTCAGCACTGCTGCAAGAAGGAATTAATAATTCCCAGGGAGCAAAAGAAGTCTGCATTAATGTTAAAAAGGGTAATGAAATTGGCAGAAAGTTCTACGAAGCAAAGAAGTTTGAGATTGTCAAAGAGTTTGATGACGACTTTGACGGGCATATTCTAAAGACAGTTCGAATGGTGTTAAAGCTATAAGGCAAGTCCTCATGACTTGCTAGCGTCAATTCGGTTGGAAACGGTTTGGGTACAATTATGTAAAAAACGATAGAGCAAGCGTATGAGGTGAGAGGTTTTTTACAAAGGGATATGATGGATTAGGCGGGGGCGTTGTGGTATAATTTCATATTGATGTTTAAATAGAATTGAAAAGATAATGTTTTAGCGGCATTGAAAATAAAGGATGTGAGAACACAATGACGAAAGCGAACTCAACGGACTTAAAATCCGTCAAGGGTGAGAAGGACTACTCCAAATATTTTGATTTCTCAGATGCGAAGGTGCTGAGTGAAGAGGACGGGAAAACGACTTTGCGCATAAAGGGGCGCAACATTCAAATTAACTCGACTCCAAATCACAAGGATGAGAAGAAGCGCGGCAAAGAGGATATCGAGGTTCATTACGATTTTGCAATTCCGGATGATCTGCGAACGATCGGCGTGGGCAAGTATTATTTGATCCAAACGTACGGCTGCCAAATGAACGAGCATGACACCGAGGTCATGAAGGGTATGTTCGAGGAGATGGGTTATACAGCAACGGAGGACCGGAAGCTTGCGGACGTGATTTTGCTCAACACATGCGCGATTCGTGAAAATGCGGAGGACAAGGTGTTCGGCGAGCTGGGACATCTGAAGACGCTGAAGACGGAGAAGCCGGATTTGCTGCTCGGCGTTTGCGGCTGCATGTCGCAAGAGGAGTCGGTTGTTGGACGGATTTTGCAAAAGCATTCTTTTGTAGATATGATTTTTGGTACGCACAATATTCATAGACTTCCCTATTTGCTGCAAAATGCCTATTTCAGCAAAGAGCTTGTCGTCGAGGTATGGTCCAAGGAAGGCGATATTATCGAGAATATGCCTAAGAAGCGCGAGGGAATGCGTGCTTGGGTCAATATCATGTACGGCTGCGATAAGTTCTGCACCTATTGCATCGTGCCTTATACGAGAGGCAAGGAGCGCAGCAGACGTCCGGAGGACGTTATTGCCGAGGTTCGCGACCTGGCTAGAAAAGGCTTCAAGGAAGTTACGCTGCTTGGCCAGAATGTAAATGCATACGGGAAGGACTTCGAGGACATCAGCTATCGCTTTGGCGATCTGATGCAGGACATGTCCAAAATCGATATTCCGCGCATTCGCTTCATGACGAGCCATCCGCGTGATTTTGATGACCATTTGATCGAGGTGCTTGGAACGGGCGGCAATTTGGCAGAGCATATTCATTTGCCTGTACAGTCCGGAAGCACGGAAATATTGAAACGAATGAGCCGTAAGTATACGCGTGAGATGTATTTGGAGCTGGTTCAAAAAATTAAGGCAGCTATTCCAAACGCGATGCTTACTTCAGATATTATCGTCGGTTTCCCTGGCGAAACGGATGAGCAATTCGAGGACACGATGACGCTTGTGAAGGAAGTAGGCTTTGATTCCGCCTATACCTTCCTCTACTCTCCGCGCGAGGGAACTCCTGCCGCTGGCATGGAGGACAATGTGCCGCTAGAGGTAAAGAAGGCGCGTTTACAGCGCTTGAACGCACAGCTGGCTGCTAATGCGAGAGAGAAGAACGAGCTGCTTCGCGGAGAAATCGTTGAGGTTCTGATTGAAGGCGAGAGCAAAAACAACGAGAACGTCCTCTCTGGACGGACGCGTACGAATAAGCTCGTTCATCTGGAAGGACCGAAGGAATGGATCGGCCAGTTCATTATGGCGAAGGTAACCGAGGCTCAAACCTGGTATATCAAAGCTGAACCGATTGAACAATTAACACAAGAAGAAGCCGTTAGCTAACGGAAAAATAGGAGAGATGACAAATGGCGGAGCAGCATACAGCAGAAAATCAAGCAGCGCAATGTGATCATGATCATGAGCACGGAGAGGGCTGCGGAATTCCGAGCTTCCATACGCGCGACCTGATCGTTCGCGAAGATATTTCGAAAAAAGCGAAGGAGCTTGCCGATCTGATTTTTACATCGGAGGAGGTTCAGCACTATCGCCGCGCAGAACAGCAAATTAACGGCAATGAGCGTGTACAGCAGCTTATTACCAAAATCAAAAAGAAGCAAAAGGAAGTTGTAGCATTCGAAACGACTTTCAAAAACGCGGATATGGTTAAAAAAATCGAAGGCGAAATGGAAACGCTGCAGGATGAGCTTGACGGCATTCCGATCGTCTCTGAATTTCAACAAAGCCAATCCGACATCAACTATTTGCTGCAGCTAGTCGTATCCATCGTACGCGACACGGTATCTGAGAAGATCAACGTGGAGGATGCTTCGGAGTCGGCACCAGAGGAATGCAGCGATTAATAGCTGGACTTGATTGAAACAAGCCGTATTTCATGCCGCTCATTCGAGCAAAGCGTGGAATACGGCTTTTTTTGGGCAATGAGGCAGATTCACCGTGGGAGGCTCGTTTATGGAATTGAAGCGGGAGGGAGCAGCTATGAACGAACAACAAAACGGCTTATCCCTTATTGATTGCGGATCAATAAAGGGATAAGCCGTTTTGTTTGTTGATTTAGCGATTATTATCCTCGAAAAGTAGCTTCATTCGCTTTGGTTTTTCCGATTGACGAGCGAATGTAGACGATGTAAGGTGTTAGGGAAACAGCTAAAATGGTGCCTACAAGCGATTTAAGCGCATCGCCGATGATGAATGGATAAAATCCGATTGTCATCGCTTTTTGGAAAGTAAAGTCAAGGGAATGCATGAGCCAAGGAATGCCTGGAATATATGCACAAAGTGAGCTGAATAGCTCGAAAATAATGAAAAAAGCGATAAAAGCAATGGCTTTATTCGACTTGAAGCTGCTTTTTAGGAAAGTGCCTACCGCAAGGCTGACTAAAAGCGCACAGAACGGGAATGCGAATATAAATCCAGCTGTATGACCGGTCAGAGTCGAAATTCCGCCTTGGCCGCTGAATAAGGGCAATCCAATTGCTGCAAGCAGAATAACGATGAAAATACTTAGAAAAGCGTTGCGCGGCGTCAGGAAAAGGCCTGCAAGCACTACGCCTAATGTTTGCAGCGTAATGGGGACAAATGAGCCTCCGAGCTTAATCGTCAATGAGCTCATGACAATAAACAAGGCTGCAAATAAGGCGATGAATACAAGTGAGCGGATGTTATTGGACTGCATGTTGGTGAACGACTCCTTTATCTGCTTGTCATTATATTGTTAACCATATATATTAATATAAGGTTAACAATTCGAATTGTAGCATAGCCAATGGTTTTGGGGAAGAGGTTGGGTGAAATTTTTTTGAAGCCTATAAATCAGTCACAGATTGAAATGAAGCAGGTTACGGTCACGCCGCCTGTCATGCTGGAAGGACAGAAGCAGGAGCCTATTATTAGAGATATTTCGCTAACGATAAATAAAGGGGAATGGATTTCGCTGCTAGGGCGAAATGGAAGCGGGAAGAGCACGCTTTCGAAAGCGGCTGCCGGTTTCCGTATCGCTGGCGCTGCGGGACAAATCGTCAGGAGCATACAGACAGCGGCACAGGGCAAGCCGGTTCCGATCGTCATGCAGCAGCCCGAAGCAGCGATGATCGGGGCAACGCCTTGGGAAGATGTCCTTCTCTTGCTGGAGCAAAATGAGCTGCCTGCTCACACTATTCCTTATGAAGCCGAACGAGCGCTGCAAAGGGCAGGGCTGGGCGAGCGAATGCATCAGCCTATCGAGACGTTATCTGGCGGCCAGAAGCAGCTTGTGGCGATTGCTGGCTGCTTGGCTATGCAATCTCCTTTGCTCGTACTCGATGAGGTGACGGCTATGCTGGACCCTGAGGCGTCGAGTGCCGTACTCGAGCAGGTAAGGGAACTGCACCGTAACGGCGTAACGATCATATGGATTACACAAAAGCTGGAGGAGCTGTATGATGGTGACCGAGTCATTGCGATGAATGACGGTGCCATCGTATTCGACGGTCAGGCTGGTGCTTGGTTTGCAAGAACGAGTGCGAGCGCGAAAGACAGCATTTGCGAGCAGCTCGGCTTTGAGGCTCCATATGCAGCGCAGGTTGCCTGGGAGCTTGAGGAGCAGGGTTATCTGCTGCGGCCATTTCCGTTTACGGCTGCTATGCTGGCAGAGGCGGTGAGTCGATATGAGCGCTGATTGGAAGCTAAGCGGAGTAACCGTCGTTGCGGATGGAGAACCTGACAAACTACTGCTTAACGATGTCAATATGACTTTCGAGGCAGGCAAGATTACACTGCTGATCGGGCAGAACGGTGCAGGTAAATCTACACTGCTTGAGACAATGGCAGGAATTCGCTCAATTCAGAACGGCAATATCGAGCTGGGCGGCGATTGTTTATGGCTGAAGGACAGCCGCCGAAAACGGCTTAATCAGGACGTGGCGCTTAAGCTTGGCATTGCGATGCAAAGCTCTGAGTCGCAGTGGTTTGCCGCGACCGTTCGAGAGGAGCTGCTTTACTCGCTTAAGCCGTACAAGTTAGCCGCTGCTGATGCAGAGCAAAGAATGCAGCAGGCGCTGGCTGAAACGGGTCTTGCGCAGGAGCTGCTGACGCGCGATCCATGGACGCTCAGCGGCGGGCAGCAGCGACGGCTGTCACTAGCCTGCTTGCTGGCGTGTGAGCCGGATTGGCTGCTGCTGGATGAGCCGACAGCGGGGCTTGACGCTGTCGGTATACGCCGCTTGTGCGCGGTGCTTGAGGCGCACAGGGCGGCGGGGCGCGGAGCGGTCGTAGCAACGCACGACCTCGACGCGCTGCTGACGCTGGCGGACGCGGTCGCCGTGGTTAGCGGCGGCACGGTCCGCGCAGCGGCTCCTGCGGCGGCGATCGCGCATGCCGCAGCGGCGCCGCAGGCGCTTCGCGCGCTGGCTGCGCTGCGCGCGGCGGCGGCTTTGCCGCCGGAGGCGGCGCCGGCGCCGCGTGACGGGGCGCCGTGGCCTGCGCCGCGCGAGGTTGCGGCAGCGCTGGCAGCGGAGCTGGAGCGGCGAGCGGCCGCAGCCACAGCCGCAACAGCAGTAATCGCTCCTGCCGCATCCGTCGGCACGGCTGCAATCGCTCCCGCAGCAGCTGCAGCTCATCAATCGATGCGTAGCTCACAACTAACTGCTAATCAAATAAATAAGAATGCGCCTTCAGTACAATTAAAAGTTAATAACCATAACTTAGATGCTGATGAGCGCAATGAAGATGCTGGACATCCACTTAATAGAGCGCATGTGGGAGCGACAAAGGAAAGCTCTACGCTCCTTCGTTCCGATCGTTTTGATCCACGTGCTCTCGTGCTCGTCTATTTATTTCTTGCAGCAAGCGTGCTTGCACAAAAATCGTTTTTGGAGCTGTCGCTAGCTGCGATTGTAACCTTGTCTCTATTGACGCCTTTTCGAGCGCTAATCAGGCCGTGGAATCGGGTAATACGAGCTTATGTCATTATGATTGTCATCTTTTGTGTAATAGGGGGAATAGGCTTTAGCCCGCTCGACTTCGACTGGAGCAAGGTATGGCCAATTGCTTTAAGGTTCGGCAAGCTGCTTCTGATTATGCTGCTGGGGATGCCGCTGCTTAAGCTGATGTCGCCCTACAGGCTGCAGCGGGCGATCGAACAGTCTCTAGGCTGGCTCAGCAGGCTGCGAGTGCCGATTCATTCGTTTGCGCTAGTCGTCACGCTTATCTTTCGGTTTATCCCGCTGCTATCAGGGGAGTGGGAGCGGTTTGCGAAGCTCGCTCATGCGAGAGGGAAGGCTGCTGCGCCGCTGAAGAAGGTGCCGTTTAAAATGATTCTTTCGGTGCTTATTCCTTATATGCGCTCTATTCTTCGACTTGCTGAGCAAATGTCGGATGCGCTGGAGGCGCGCGGCTTCGGCTATTCGAAGCGAAAGCCTACCTACGGCTTCCGCCTTCAGCTCGGCCGAGCTGACGCTTGGCTGCTAAGTATTGCTGCGGCAAGCGGCCTGTTGCTATTCCTGCTCGCTTTCTTGCTCTAGGAGCGGGAGGACGAGCGGAATCCATTCTCCATCCTCATCGGCAAGCAGCGTTCGCCAGCCAAGCGACGCTGCTTGTTTTATATTTTTGGCCTGATCATCAACGAACAAAACCATGCTTCCAGTGGGGAAATAGGCGGCTGTCTTAGCGTAAATATCCGGATGTGGCTTTTTGACTGCTGACAAGCTTGAAATCGTAATGCTCTTCAAATAAGGCTTGAGCGGCTTAACGATCGGTTCAACCCATTCAGGAAGATGATTGCTCAGCAAATGAACATCGGCGATCTCGCTCCATTCGGCTACTCTTGCAAGTGCAGGCAGTGGCTGCAAGCTGGTATCGATAAAACCTCTAGCTCTCTCAGTTCCAAGCAATGGCGTATAATCACTGAGCCATAGCCAGAACTGCTCCTCCGTTATATCTCCTGTCCATAGGCGTTCGCTGATTTGCTTCTTATAAGCTGCATAGAGTTCTTCTTCAGACACGATGGCTTCAGCTGCGAGCAGCTTCCAGAAGAGAGGAGACAGATTTGTCGCAAGCACGCCGCCAATATCAAGCACGAGCTGTGGCTTTATTGTCATCCGCTTACCTCGTCCGAGCGTTTGCCCGCTATGCTTAGCCGAGACGACTTGCGCTCCGTCATCGCCCACATCACAACTAGAATGAATGCAACAGCGCCAAGCAGCGAGCCAAACAGGAAGCCTCCGTTAAGGCTCCAGCTTTCATTCAACCAGCCAGCTAGAAAGGGTCCTGAGAACATCCCCACGGCATATAAGGCTTGATACAAGCCCATAGCGGTCGCCCGCCCGGGAAGCTCAACGTCGCGAATGGCAAGACCAAGCAGCAAAGGCATATGCAGTCCCTGCGCAAAACCATTTATCGCCTGTGTCGCGACGAGTACGCCGAATGAATCCGCAAAAACCATAGCCGCCGTACATATCGCACTCAAAATAAAGCCGGTTCCAATCGTGCCCCAGTAACCAAATTTGGGTGTAAACCATCTCGCGGTTACGAGTGAAGCGAAGGCATGAGGGAGCATAAAAGCAAAAACAAGAAGCGTTAGCTTAAGTCCGTCGGCACCCATTTCTTCTGCTTTGAGCGGCGTAAAGCCAAACATCGTAATGAACAGGACACCATGAGCAAGTATGGAGAGCAAAGATACCTGAAGCAGCGTTTTTGTTCGTACGACTTTTTTGATCATGGCAAAAGACATGCCCGGTTGGTCACGCTGCTCTAAACGAGGCTCCTTCAGCATGAATGCTAGCAGCAATCCGATAATAGCAATGGCAGCTCCAACCGTAAACGGGGCGTTCGAGTTAAAGCCATCATTGAGCCAGCCGCTAAACAGCATGCCGATCATTTGACCGGACACGGTCATGACGCTAATATTGCCCATTGCACGGCCAGTCTGGCCTGCACCAAAGTAGCTGGCGTACAGCACAGTGAATGCAACCCATGTGGACGCGCATACGCCAGCCATAAGCCTGCCCGCAAGCGGCCATAGCCAAAGTCCTGGAATAAGAAACAGCAAGCAGCTTATAGCAGCGGTTAGCATGCCAAGCAGGATGAATGGCTTGCGTTTTCCGAAGCGATCCGACAAGATGCCAAGCGGAAAGCGGACAAACATTTGTACGAAGCCATAGCTTCCAAGCACGATGCCGATAAAAGGCAAGGATAATCCGCGATCGCTTAAGTAAGGCGATAAGGTTGGCACATAGACGTACATAGAAGTCCAGTAAAGAATCGTTATAGTCGTAAAAAGCAATCTTTGCGCAGCCGTTATTTGGTTCATTGCAGTGGAACATCCCCTTTCTGCTTCACTTTATCGCATGGCAGCTTCCGTTGTCACTTCCTAATTTTCAAGCACAGCGAAATCAAAAACCGCAAGCAGATCAGGAATATAGGTATAGAAACAAAAGGGTATACGAATAAAAAAGGACCCTCACAATGATCATTGTGAGGGTCATATTGTGAAACTATTATTGGGTTGTCCCTTCTATTATATGAACTCTCTTAACCAATGGTGACCGAAAATACGAGCAATATTAACCCCCGGCAGATGAATCTACCTTATATTCATACCTATTTTTGCAAAAGATAGATAGCAGTCTATGAGTCTGAAGACAAATGTCCATACCATTAATAGATAAATTGAGTAGTATAACTCAAATATATATGGAGGTGTTTGTATTGGGTTGTCTTGAACGAAAACGCAAAAAGGTCTGTAAAAAAATAATCTGCCCTACGAAGAGAAAGAAACACTCGAAAAGAAAAAGATGTTGTAAAAAAATTATCATTAGAAAAAGAATAGTACGTGTAATTAGGCCTCGTAATGTAGAACGTGTCGAAAGTGTAGGTTCGGCAGGTAGTGTTGGCTCTGCAGGCGCAGCAGGTGCAGTTGGATCAGCAGGTGCAGTAGGATCAGCAGGCTCAGTAGGCTCAGCAGGTACAGTAGGAGAAGTAGGATCAGCCGGCAGTGTTGGATCGGCAGGCGCAGTAGGGACAGCAGGAGAAGTCGGCGCTGCAGGTGCAGTAGGGACAGCCGGCAGTGTGGGTGCTGTCGGAGGTACCGGAGCCACAGGAGCGACTGGCGCAACAGGAGCCGCAGGCGGACTATCCCAGTATGGATATATTTACAATGTAGGACCTCAAGTGGTCGCATTAAATGCTGATGTTCTATTTGATTCGAATGGTGTCTTAACACCTGGAATTACGCATTTTCCCGGAACTGCTGGTATTGTTGTTACAGAAGGGGGAGACTATGAGGTTACTTTTTCAGCATCGGGTGTAGAACCGAGCCAATTCGGATTATTTGTAAATGGCGCGCTGTTTCCCGTTCCAGGAACCGTATATGGCTCGGGTGCGGGCACTCAGCAAAACGAAGGTCAGGTTATCCTTACGCTAGTAGCTGGAGATACACTTACACTGCGAAATAGTCTTTCTGCTGCAGCGGTGACTCTTCAGACCTCGGCCGGTGGAACACAGACAAACGTAAACGCATCAGTTGTAATAAAGAAACTAAATTAGGTTCTAATCATCTGACAGCTAAACATGACAGTCCAGAATTTTTTCGCTTTCTGGACTGTCATTTTTCATTCATAGGACTCCATCTGGGAACTTTCACCAGTGAATGGCGTATTAAGCAGGGAACGTTTTTACGATATAGCCTGCAGCAGCCATTAATTGAAGAGGTGAATGTGAATGAGAACAGAAAGACGTCAAACTAAAAAATGGGTTAAAGAGCTGAGGGAGTGGACCGTCTCGCTAACGATTGCGATTGTCGTAGCCATGCTGTTTCAGACGTATGTTTATGCGCAATCGGAGGTCCAAAATGTGTCCATGCAAAATACGCTAGTAGCGGGACAACGGTTAATTGAAGACAAGTGGTCATATCGCTTCCACGAGCCGAAGCACGGTGATATTGTCATTATTAACGGTCCTGAGAGCGAGCTTCGCCTAATCAAACGCGTTGTTGGCTTGCCAGGCGATGTGATTGATATTCAAAACGGAGCGGTTTACATAAACGGAGAGATAATCAAAGAGCAGTATGTCAAAGGTCAAACATTTGCGGGCAGTGTAGCCGTCCCATTTCAAGTAGAAGAGGGTCAGCTGTTCGTGATGGGCGATAACCGCGAGCATAGTATGGACAGCAGGGAGCTCGGACCGATAGCACGGTCAAGCATTGAAGGAAAAGCGATATTCCGCATTTGGCCGTTTCCGAAGTTTGGTACATTAAATGAATAGAAGGAGCTGCGGTTAAAAGATGCCTTTCACATTATCTCATCCGCTCTTTGCGGCGCCGCTAAAGAAAGCTATTCCTTCTTTAAGCCTGACTGGTTTAATACTGGGTAGTATGGCTCCGGATATAGAATACTTTATTGCCATGCAGCCGTTTCGTTCCATCGGCCATTCCATATCCGGCTTCCTTCTGTTGGTACTCCCTATTTGCATAGCGTTTGCATTTGCCTTTCACCGCATCATTAAGCCATCTATACCTGAGCTGCTGCCGGACATTGGAGGAATCAGAGCTTTTGCTGCATCCTTGAATCGCCCATGGCAATTGGCGACAGCCGCTGAGTGGCTATTCTTTTGTTTATCTCTGTTCATTGGTTTTTATTCGCATGTATTTTTAGATCATTTCACGCATAGCGGCGGTTTTTTTGTAATGAGACTGCCTTTTCTGCAAAGCATGATCTTAGGGGATCATGTCTATCATATCCTCCAGCTTTCGTTGTCCGTTATTGGCGCATTGGTTCCGGGATTATATTTTTTTTATCGGTATTTAAATTGGTATAAGAATCGTGCGAGGAATAAAAAATATATTAAGCAGCAAAGCGCCTATTTGCAATGGGGGCTTCTCGTTTTTGTTGCATTAGCTGTGCTAATAGGCAAACTCCTATTTTCAGGCAGCTTCTTCTCCATCAGCATTTGGGTAGTAGCGCCGATAACCTCCGCATGTGTAGGGCTATTTGTAACTTCAGCACTGCAAATTGCGGCTCAGAATCGCCGGACTGCACTTGGAATCTTATTTTCTCTCTTACTGATCGGCATTATTTTTTGCTATAAGCTTTTGTTTGACCAGGAGGAGTTTTCATTAAAAGTTTGGGTTATTTATCACTGGATGCTTGCAGCAGTCCTCATGCTTAGCACATTTCTTATCTCAAAAAGAAACTAAACTGTACAATTTAATCTTATAAATATTTTATTGCATTAAATAATAATGACATTAATAGAATCGAAGCCTATATAACTAAACGTAATAATTTCGTAAGAATTGGTTCCAAGTTCGTTTAGAAATAGCCTTTATGATTAACCATAGACTCAACAATAAAGTTTAAGCGAGGCGTGAACGGAATTGTCGATCCGAGTGAAGCTGTACATGTCTTACTTAGCCATGGTATTTGTACCGCTTATATTAATGCTTCTATTTTTGCTATTCGTTTTTTATGCACGCGGGGAAGAGGATGTCAGTCAATATTTTGAAAAAGAGCGATCGGAGCCTTATCAGCAAGCACTCGTCTATGGCGAATTGTCTTATGTGTTGAAAAATGACTCGGGACAGCTGGAGAATGAGAAATACTTGATTGATATCCAACAAAGGCTGGGAGAGCTGTGGGCAGGACTTCTCATTTCCAAGAATGGACAGATCATATCGATTGCTCCCTTCCTCGATCAGCTCGAGCCGAAAGAAAATTGGCAGAAACTGCTGAACCTTCCGCCAGAGTCGGTGAACTTTCATTCATTCCGATTTGAGACTAACGTGCTGCATTTTGATTATCCGGATGGAAGCGAAGGCAAGGTGGTGCTTTTTAGGCGAAATGACATTGTTCCCATTTACTGGAGACCCGCGAGCAATGTATTCACCTTGGCTATAATTGGGTTAACAAGTCTGCTCCTTACATATTTTGTTTCCAGAAGCATCATACGACCGATTAAGAAGCTGGAGGCAGCGGCGCTGCAGATTAAGGATGGCGATTTGTCTCACAAGGTCGTGGCGACGACGAGAGGGGAAATTGGACAGCTGAGCATCGCATTCGAGGAAATGAGGGTGAGACTGCAGCAGTCCATCGAACAAAGCTTGCAATATGAGGAAAATCGAAAGATGCTGCTATCGCATATTTCCCATGACTTAAAAACGCCAATATCAGCGATTAAAGGTTACGTTGAAGGGATTATGGATGGAATTGCAAATACGGATGAGAAGCGCAAGCGTTATATGGAAACGATCTATCGGAAAGCAACTGACATGGATCAATTAATCGATGAGCTGTTCCTGTTTTCCAAGCTTGATCTTCAAACGGTCGCATTCGATTTCAAAGTCATCGATATTCGTCGTTATTTGGAGCATTTTTTGGAAGAGCAGCGCTTTGATCTGGACAAGTCAGGCGTTAAACTGCGTTTTCTGGAGGATGCTGCGAATTCGATTTTTATCGCTACAGATCCTGATAAGCTAAGCCGAGTGCTCACTAATGTTTTGAATAACTGTGTCAAATATATGGGTCAGCAATCCGAACTCGCAAACAAGGAGATCAAAGTCAGAGTGAAGGAGCAAGGGCATTATGCTCTGGTGGAAATCGAAGACACAGGCCCTGGGATTGATGATGAGGATTTGCCGTATATTTTCGATCGATTCTATCGTGCAGAGCAATCGCGCAACTCGGAAACAGGAGGAAGCGGCCTCGGCCTTGCGATTGTCAAACAAATTATTGAAGGGCATGGCGGTGTCGTATGGGCAGAGAATGTAGAGCATGGCGGAGCTAAATTCTGTCTAAATCTTCCGAAGTCGACAGCCGTCAAAACGGTGGGTGAGCATGAAGAACATACTAATCATTGAAGACGAGAAGGCCATTGCCGAGCTGGAACGTGATTATTTGGAAAGCTATGGTTTCTCCGTACACATCGAAGGGAGAGGCGATATCGGGCTGGAAAAAGCATTAGAAGGAAAGTTTGACCTCATCATATTGGATGTGATGCTGCCCAAAATAGACGGCTTCGAAATTTGCCGGCAAATTAGGCAATCCGTCAACATTCCTGTTCTAATGGTGACAGCCAAGAAGGAAGACATCGATAAAATTAGAGGTCTTGGCCTTGGCGCTGATGATTATATGACCAAACCATTTAGTCCAAGCGAGCTTGTTGCTCGCGTGAAAGCGCATTTGGCTCGATATGAGCGCCTTACCGGGGATAAAGGCGAGCGAGGCGACCATATTCGCATTCGCGGATTATTTATTGATAAGCCTTCCCGCAGAGTTATGATTCATGAACAGGAAGCTATGCTGACGTCAAAGGAGTATGAGCTGCTGCTGCTGCTCGCTTCGCATCCGAATCGTGTATTCGAGAAGGAAGAGCTGTTTGAGCGGATTTGGGGGTTAGATTCCAATGGCGACGCAGCTACGGTAACGGTCCATATTCGGAGGCTGCGCGAGAAGATAGAGCATGACCCATCGAAGCCTCAATATATTGAAACGATCTGGGGAGTGGGCTATCGCTTTAAAGTATAGCAAGCAAAGATAGAAGACGAGGAGTGGAACCCATTGAAAAGTATTATCAAATTTTCGCTTAACAACAAATTTGCTTTATGGATTTTGACGCTGCTCGTTTTGTTTGCCGGGCTTTACTCCGGCATGAATATGAAGATGGAGACTTTGCCGGACATTACAGTGCCTATCGTTAGCGTAACGACGGTTTTGGCTGGCGCTGCTCCTGAAGAAATTATGGAGAAAGTGACGAAGCCAATCGAACAGCGTACGCGCAATTTGAAGGGTGTTAACGTGGTTAGCTCTACATCCTATGAGAATGCTTCATCGGTTGTAATCGAATATACGTATGAGACGGATATGGATGAAGCGGCTGCAGAAGTGAAAAATGTGCTTGCAGAGATATCGCTTCCAGAGGGTGCACAGGACCCATCGGTATCCAGGATCAGTCTGAATGCCTTCCCGGTTTTGTCGCTAAGCTTATCAGACGACAGCATGAATTTGGAACAGCTTACAAAGGAAGTGCAAAATAATATTTTGCCTCGTTTGCAAGGCATTGATGGTGTTGCCAGCATTCAAATGTCGGGCCAAAACGTAATGGAAGGCGAGCTGGCATTCAAAGCGGATAAACTTAAGCAAATCGGATTAACCGAAGATATGGTGAAAGGCATGATTCAAGCCTCGGCGATATCGGTGCCGCTTGGCATATATGAATTTGGCGATTCGGAGAAAGCGATCGTTGTTGACGGAAATGTTTCCAGCGAGGATGATCTGAAAAAATTAATCATCATGCCGGGCGTCAAGCTTAGCGATATTGCGGATATTAGCATTGTCGGCAAAGCGGAATCGATCTCCAGAACGAACGGCAAGGATGCAATCGGGTTAAACGTAGTGAAATCGGCTGATGCCAATACGGTCGACGTCGTAAACAACGTTAAAGAAGAAATTAAAGAACTGGAAAGTAAAAATGCTGGCTTATCCTTTGTAACGACGCTTGATCAAGGCAAGCCGATCGAGGATTCCGTTCATACGATGATAAGCAAGGCGATGATAGGGGCATTATTCGCGGTTATCATCATTATGATATTCTTGCGTGACATTCGTTCTACGATTATTGCTGTCGTATCCATTCCGCTGTCTATCCTTATCGCGCTGCTAATCTTGGGCCAAATGGATATTACGCTGAACATTATGACGCTTGGGGCAATGACCGTAGCAATCGGACGCGTTATTGACGACTCGATTGTCGTTATCGAGAACGTTTACCGCCGAATGGCGCTCTCAACTGAAAAGCTTAAGGGCAAGGAATTAATTCTCGATGCAACGAAGGAAATGTTCATCCCGATCTTGGCATCAACGATCGTAACGATCGCCGTATTCCTACCGCTCGGACTTGTATCCGGCATGATTGGCGAAATGTTCCTTCCGTTCGCTTTAACCATCGTCTTTGCACTTTTAGCATCGCTTGTAGTTGCAATTACCGTCGTTCCTATGCTGGCTCATATGATGTTCCGCAAGGGCCTAAAGCCAGGGAAGGCGCATCATGATAAACCCGGACGTATGGCTGAATGGTATAAAGGCGTGCTGCGGTGGTCGTTGAACCACAAGCTTATCGCTTTTGGATTGGCCGTACTTCTCCTAGTCGGCAGCTTGTTCCTCGTTCCTGTTATCGGGACTAGCTTCATATCAGGCGACGAACAGAAAATGATGGTCATTTCTTACAACCCGGCACCTGGCGAAACTCGCGAGCAGGTTGAGGAGATGGCGCTTGAGGCGGAGAAAAAATTACTGGATCGCGAAGGCGTTGCAGTCGTGCAGTATGCTGTTGGCGGACAAAATCCATTTAGCCCAGGAGCATCCAAGCAAGCGTTGTTCAACTTGAGCTATGATGAAGCTTTTGCTGAATTTACAAATGAGAAAGAAAAAATTGTACCGCTTCTGCAGGAGCTTGGCGGAAAAGGCGAGTGGAAGCAGCAGGACTTTACTGGCGGCGGACTTGGAGGATCGGGCATTTCGATGCTTGTGTTTGGACCGGATATGAAGTCGCTTCAGCCCGTTGTCGATGATTTAATGGCGAAGCTTGCAGACCACAAGGACCTGAAAAATATTGATTCCAGCCTGTCTGCAACGTATGAGCAATATCGTCTCGTCGCTAATCAAGAGAAGCTAAGCCAAAATGGCCTTACTGCAGGTCAAATTGCGATGGCGCTTAGTCCCATTCGCGAACGTCCCGTTCTGACGACGATTGAGAAGGATGGCGAGCAATTTAATGTTTATGTGAAGGTTGAAAGCAAAACCTATACGAGCAAAGCGGATCTTGAGAATGTGAAGTTAACCTCACAGCTTGGTACAGAAGTGGCGCTTAAGGATGTGGTCAAGATCGAGGAAGGCGAATCGCCAAATACGATCACAAGACGCGATGACCGCATTTTTGCCGAGATAAAAGCAGATGTAACAGCTTCTGATGTTGGTAAAGTATCCGCTGAAATTCAGAAGCTGATTGATGATACTGATCTGCTAGCCGGCGTTGACATTGATATGGGCGGCGTGACGGAGCAAATCAATGAATCGTTTACGCAGCTTGGTCTTGCGATGCTTGCCGCAATCGCGGTTGTATATCTTGTTCTCGTTATTACGTTCGGCGGAGCCTTAACGCCATTCGCCATTTTGTTCTCCTTGCCATTTACGATTATCGGCGCATTAGTAGGCCTGCTCATTGCTGGAGAAACACTTAGCGTGACGGCTATGATCGGAGCGCTGATGCTGATCGGTATTGTCGTAACGAATGCGATCGTACTTGTCGATCGAGTGATTCAGAAGGAGAAGGAAGGCCTATCCGTACGCGATGCATTGATTGAAGCAGCGGGTACTCGCCTTCGTCCGATCTTAATGACGGCGATTGCGACGGTTGGCGCATTGCTTCCGCTTGCTTTAGGTTTTGAATCCGGCGGTTTGATCTCCAAAGGGATGGCTGTTACTGTCATCGGCGGCTTAACGAGCTCCACGCTGCTTACGCTTATTATCGTCCCTATCGTATATGAGTTCTTAAACCGCAAGAAGAAAACGCGTATTGTAGAGTAAGCTAAACAAAGCCTTTCATAAGTAGGAGGCTGCCTTCAAGGTCAATGACTTTGGAGGCAGCCTCTTTGCATGCGTATGAGTAAGTTAATTATTTTGGCAACTAGGCGGTTGCAGCAGTAACACTAGCGGAGGTAATTTCATACGTATATGTCATGAACGAACAACGGCATAAGGCCAGTTTGAGCTGCTTTCACTTCAGTCGTTCATTCTAGTCTAAACCGTTGAAAAAATGATGAACATATACGGAGGCTGCTGAGATGAATGAATTTAAGAATGATCTTCAAAATTTGAATATTGACCCTTACAAATCGAGTGGTATGACGCCAAATGCCGGTCAAGGTCAAGTGGATCCTAACAATGCACGGCTTTGTATCGGTTTTTGCATTGGCTTTTGTATCGGTTTTTGTTCCTGTGGAAACTGCGCAAGTTGCAGCAACTGTTTCAGATGCGGAGGCTGTGCCCGCTGCGGAGGCTGCGCTCGTTGTTCTGGTTGTGCACGCTGCCGCTAATGCATTTTAAATAAGTGGAAGATTCAAGACACCTCTGTAAGCGATTTAGCTGACAGGGGTGTTTTTTCTAGTTAAGAACTGGCATGACGGACAAATAGCCATACATACCTTTAAAGAGGAAAAGGTTGAAAGTTTTTTTATTGGCATTATTCACGATAAGGAGGAATGGCATTTGGATCCTTCTATGCGTCTTAAAGTGAGAGGGGATACTTTTTTTCTCCCGAGCTCTGACGGAAGCGTCTATTTTCGGAACAATATTGGCTCGTTTCGGATGGAGGGCAGTACGATCGGCCAATGGATTGAGAAATTAATGCCGGTCTTTAACGGCGAGAACACGATGAATGATTTGACTGACGGATTGCCGGAGCAATACAAGAAGCATGTATACGAAATCGCGGAAGTGCTGTATGCGAACGGTTATGTTCGGGATGTAAGCCAGGATCAATCGCATACGCTGCATGAGGCTGTGCTTAAGAAATATGCTTCTCAAATTGAATTTTTGGACAGCTTTGAAGGCTCGGGCGCTTACCGGTTTCAGCTTTTTCGACAGTCAAAAGTACTTGCCGTCGGGTTTGGCTCTTTTTTTGTTTCATTAATGAAGTCCTTGTTAGAGTCTGGAATTCCTCATATTCACATGCTGATTACGAAACCTGGATCGACGAATCGAAAGCGAATATTGGAGCTCGTAGAGCATGCCCGTCGTGAGGACCAAGAGATCAAGTTGGACGAGATTTCTTTGCAAAGTGAGGGCAAGATCGATTGGCGGTCGGTGGTGCAGCCGTTCGATGCCGTATTGTTCGTGTCGGATGAGGATGGCGAGCCGGAATTGACAGCGCTGCAAAAGATTTGCAGGCAGGAGAGGAAGGTGCTGCTTCCTGCTATGATGCTGAAGCAAGCTGGTCTAGCCGGACCGCTGATCCATCCGGACTCGGATGGGGACTGGGATTCTGCTCGGCGAAGGGTCCATCATCCCGCTATTCATAAAGATCCACAGCATCACACATCCTCGTCTACCGCAGAAGCGATGCTAGCTAATGTCATCGTCTTTGAATGGCTGAAAACAGCTACGGAAGTTGCGGTGTCCGCACTCAAAAATAAATTGTTTCTGCTTGATTTGGAGACTTTGGAGGGAGGCTGGCATCCGTTTCTCCCTCATCCGCTTGCGGGTAGCCGTCCTTCTATCAAACGAATAGAAGATTTGGATTTATTGCTGGAAAGGGAGCAAGAAGAGAAGGATTCAACGGCCTTGATCACTTGCTTCAGCCAGTTAACGACTAGTGAAACAGGTGTTTTTCACCGCTGGGAGGAAGGGGAATTACGGCAGCTTCCGCTGTCTCAATGCCTTGTTCAGGCGGTAGATCCGATGTCAACAGGGCCGGCGGAGCTGCTTCCGGAGATGATATGCAATGGCATTAATCATGAGGAAGCGCGGAGGGAGGCTGGGCTTGCCGGAATCGAATCTTATTTATCGAGAATGTCTGAATTGCTTATCCATGCCAAGCAGGGGGATGACAGCAGCTCTGACAAGCGTCTGGCGCTTGAATTTTTAGGCGTCGGAGCGGGGGAGTCGATCGCGGAGGGTATTTGCCGAGGCCTGCAAAAATGTTTGACAGCAGCGTTTAAACAGAAGCTTATAGAGCATGATCCTTCTGCCGTTTTAGCATGTATTGGTCAAATAGATGATGTACGCAGCCGGTATTATCAAAGTGCGTTAACGACGATGGCAGATGCGCCGACGCTTGCTTTTGGAGAGGATGTTCTAGGATTCCCTGTCGTGTGGGTCGGAACAAAAGGCAGCTGGTATGGCGCGGTTGACTACAATCGCACTGGGGCGCTGCGCAGAGCATTGCAGCGCGCGCTGCTGGATACCCAAAACCAAGCGGCTATCGATACGGCGGATGCGGTCAACTGGCCTTCTGTGAGTGTCAAAGACGAAGCGACGGAGAATGTAACGATACCGGCAATCGATTCAACAAGACACCGAGAAATATTGCTATCCGCTCTTGGACGATTAAATCAGAGCAGCAAGCGTCTGCTTGTTTTTGACTTAACGGTCGAGTCATTCTTGAAGGAGGATCTGGCTGGCGCATTCGGCGTGTCGCTTGGAGAGGAGGGCGGAAAATGAGCGCTATCTTGGCAATTATAGGGGAGGGTCAGCTAGCAGATTTCGTGTGCAGTGAATTATCTGAAGACCATCAGATTTTGAGGCAAAACGATTTTTCGACTGAAGTACCGGAGATGGCTAAGCTGGCGCTTGTTCTGCATGATGGTTATAATCCTTCAGATCATTTGTTCGCGGAGGAGCTGTTCCAGCGCTCTGGAATGCCTTGGCTTCGCGGATTTGTATCGTTTGGAGAAGGCGTGATCGGGCCGATGGTAGTACCGGGAAAGGCGGGATGCTCCCAGTGTGCAGAACTTCGGCGCCTCATGGCTGGCAATGACCGGAAGGAAATGTGGGAAATCCAGCAGCAGCACTTCATGCATGGAGGGACTTCGCCCGACGTATGGTCTTCGCGTTTAGGTCTTTTGCATATGGCGCAAATTATTGCATCGGAAGCTCGAAGAGTTGTTGCGGATGGTCCTGCTCTAACGGAAAATCGATTAATGTTTATTCATCTGCAAGCCTTGAATAGCTCGTCTCATTTCTTTTTGCCAGACCCTCTTTGTCCGTTATGCGGCCTGATCCCGGAGGATTCTGCGATAGCATCCCGAATTACCCTTCAGGCTAGCTTGAAAATCAGTGAAAACAGCTACCGCAGTCGATCGATGACGGAGCTGAAAGGGGTTTTGGCGAAGGATTATCTGGATGCTCGGACGGGCTTTTTGAACGGAAAAATGATCGATCTCCAGTCGCCTTTTGCCGATTCGAGCATCAATTTGCCATTGTTCTCGGGTGATGAAGGCTGTGCTGGCCGCACACATTCTTTTGCCGACAGCGAAATGACTGCTATTTTAGAAGGTTTGGAGAGATATTGCGGCATGTCGCCGCGCGGGAAGCAAACGACCGTTCATGACAGCTACCGCAACTTGAAGGACCAGGCGCTCGATCCCGTTCTGGTTGGCATTCACGAGAAGGTTAATTATGATAGCCCGGGCTTTCCATTTCGACCGTTTGATCCGAGCAGGCCAATCGATTGGGTATGGGGCTATTCGTTTTTGCAGGAGCGGCCTATTCTCGTGCCAGAGCTGCTTGCCTATTATAGCTCAGGATGCGGACATGGCTTTGTTTATGAAACCTCAAATGGATGCGCGCTAGGCGGCAGCCTGGAGGAAGCTATATTTTACGGAATAATGGAAGTAGTCGAACGCGATTCGTTCCTAATGACCTGGTACGCGCAGCTGCAGCTAGATCCTCTTGATCTTATTTCTGCTTGCGATCTTGAATTGGATTTAATGGTCGAGCGTTTGCGAGAGGTTGTCGGCTACGATGTTTACGCATTCAATTCGACGCTCGAGCATGGCATTCCAAGCATTTGGGTGCTCGCCAAAAACAAGGCTGATAAAGGTGTCAACCTGATATGCGCGGCTGGCGCCCATCCTGATCCGGTGCGTGCGGTAAAAGGCGCGATCCATGAAATTTCGGGCATGCTGCTGTCGTTGAATGAGAAGCTGGAAGAGAACCGGGAGCAATATGAGCAAATGCTCGATGATCCGCTGCTCGTTCGTCAAATGGACGATCATTCGATGCTGTACAGCTTGAAGGAAGCCGAGGATCGTTTTCATTTTTTACTCCAAAATGATCGTGCGCGCCTTACTTTCGAAGAAGCGTTTAAGCCAAAAGAGAAGCATGCGGATTTGACTGATGATTTAAAGGATATCCTTCAAGCATTCCGCGAGCTCAGTCTGGACGTGATCGTGGTGGATCAGACGACGCCGGAAACGCTTCGAAATGGGCTTCATTGCGTAAAGGTATTGATTCCGGGCATGCTGCCAATGACGTTCGGGCATCATCTTGTTCGCTTGACGGGCTTGGAGCGGGTACTAAGAATACCTGCGGAGCTAGGGTATGTCGAGAAGCCGCTTAAGCCAGAACAGCTTAATCCGCATCCGCATCCATTTCCGTAAGCCGCGACTGCATTTTCAAATCGTATGCCCCAAGCAAGCCTTTAGGAGGAGAAGGAATGAGTCTGAAGGCATTTTTTCACCAATTGCAATTCGACCCGGATATGGCCAAATCAAAGGATGGGGAGACCGATTGGGAAGACGCGCCGCTCCCCTATAAGCTTTATAGGGGCTTGCCTGCTTACCCTCTTTCTGCCGAGGTTCCGCTGACGCTTGCGGGAGAGCGGGATTGTGCTAAGCCAAATCTTCGGGAGCTCGGTCATTTTCTTTGGTACACATTCGGTCTTGCGCAACTGAGCCAATCTGTTTATGGACCGGATGCAGGGGATGAATGGGGAACCTCTCTACAGCTTTGCAGGCGATTCGTTCCTTCAGGCGGTGGGCTATATCCCAGCGAGCTTTACCTTTATCTGAAGCTGGAGGACCTGTCTCACGGCATTTACCATTATGATGCGGCGCATCACCGGTTGATTCTGCTGCGTGAAGGGCAGCATGACAATTATTTAAGCAAGGCGCTGGGGAATCGCTGTGACTTGCCTGCTTGCTTCGGCGTCGCTTTCGTAACGACTATGTTTTGGAAAAATTATTTTAAGTACGATAATTTTTCATATCGCTTGCAGGGTCTGGATGCCGGATTATTGATTGGACAACTGCTGGAAGTGTCAAAAAGGTTTGGCTTTGAGACGGGTGTGTACTTCCAGTTTTTGGACCGTGCTGTCAATCATCTATTAGGATTATCCGAGCGGGAAGAGAGCGCGTATGCGGTCATTCCGCTGTCAGCAGAGCCGGAAATGCAATGGTTCTTACCTGTGCAAGAAGGCGCGGAACACATATCCGCAGACGAATTGTGCAGGGAGCTTGCGGTGACTCGGCATGAGCACTATATGCGATCGAGAAGAGTATCGGAATATCCGATGCTAATCCAAGTGAATGAAGCTTCCATGCTGGAATATTCACATTCGTTTCGGCAAATTGGGAGGGAGAAGGAGAATTCGATTAAAGGAGGATCACATAGGCTGCCTCAAGTAAAAAGGCTGACATATGATCTGGCGTCCGTATTGCGAGAACGTTATTCGCCGGAAATTGAATTCGTATTGCAGCCGGTTGGTCAATGTAGTCTTGCAGCTCTGTTGCAAGAAGTGATGTCATCGTTTAAGTATCGAAATGATCTGGACGGCAAGCAGGAGAAGCCGGAGTCTCGCGTTTCTCTATATGGGTGCTTCTACGGCGTTGAAGGTATTAGTAATGGCGCCTATCGCTATGATGTTTCTGCACATGCCTTGGAACCGGTTCGTGACGGCGATCTCCGGTCCTGGCTGCAGAACGGAATGTCATTGGATAATGTGAATTTGCATCAAGTCCCGTTATGCTTTCATGTCGCAGGGGATATGAACGATCTCCAGGTGCAACTGGGTTGCCGAGGCTATCGCATCCTGCAGATGGAGGCAGGGATGCTCGTCCATCGCTTGCTGCTGGCAGCTTCCGCAGTCCAAATGGGGGGGCGACCGCTGCTCGGTTTTGATGCCCAAATAAGCAATGATCTTTATAATATGGCTTCTCGCGGGCATACAAGTCTCATTCAAATTCCGGTCGGTCATTGTCGAGTCCGTTCGCGGCTTGAGGGGAGTTTGGCTCACTAGCGGTTTATTCCAAAAAGGACAGAGGGAATGTCATCGACATCTCCTCTGTCCTTTTTGGTTTATTCATTTGATAAAACAGAGGACTGAGCACCTATCTTGGCTGGTCTTTCTCTTTCTCTTTCTCAGTCGAGTAACATACGACGGGATAACACGCATGATGCGCATGAAGCGCATGGTGCGGGTGAACCCATGGATGAAACCATTCGTGATGATAATCGATTGAGGTGTATTCCCAGCCTTCATGAGGATGATGGTGATCCATTGAATCATGCATCGCAGGATGGAAGTCATGCATCGGATGATAATCATGCATAGGATGATAGTCATGCATATCGTGATAATCATGCATATGATGGAAATCGTGCATATCATGATAATCATGCATATGATGGAAATCGTGCATATCATGATAATCATGCATATGATGGAAATCGTGCATTGGATAGTAGCCGTGCATGTGGTGTTGATCGTACATATGATGGAAATCATGCATGTGGCTTAGATCTACACAGCAATGGCAATGGGATTTTTGAGTCATCTCACTCTCGAGAGGTTTATTTATTTCGGGTTGAAGGGAATTCATTTGCATGTGCTGGTAATAATCCGGCATTCCAGCCGTTTGTTGCACATAAGGCTGATTAGGTATCATGGTGTGCCTCCTTTTTATCATACCTTACAATATGCCTAAATCGAAAAAAGGGCACATATCCCTATAAATTGGGCGTGAACATGAGACATAAGTGAATAGGACGAAACGAAGAAGGTGACGCTAGTACGGATACTATGAAAAAGACAGGTGCTTGAAGAAATGCTGCGTCATATCGTCATGAAGGCCGTATTTGTTCTGCTGAGCCTCTCTCACTCTGAGGTCATGACAGCAGGGGAGTCTGCCTTGCATGCAGAGCCTTCCTATGCCAAGTGGGGAAAAATGGCTATGGAGGAGACATCGAAAGCGTACCTTAACGCTTCCATAATTGATTATAAATATGTAGGCAGAACTAAACTGTCAGAGGAGCAGGCAGAGGAGAGCTTTGTGCTGTGGCTTCGGAAGGATGCACGGGAATTTGGTGTGCGGGTCAGAATTACGATCCAAACGAGTACGGATCAGGTATTGAACCTAACGATGAAGGAGCTTGATTCAAAATAATTGAAACATCTGATAAAGCTGCTCCGTATTAGAAGCAAAACGATATGATACGCTTCTTGATGAAGCGGGAGGAGCTTAAGCGATGCTAATTTCAACTACGCCAACAATCGAAGGACGTCCCATACAGGATTATGTGGGAGTCGTAACAGGTGAAGCCATAATGGGTGCCAATGTCGTACGCGACTTT
The DNA here is from genome assembly GCF_056786335.1 of Paenibacillus sp. Y280. Taxonomy (NCBI): domain Bacteria; kingdom Bacillati; phylum Bacillota; class Bacilli; order Caryophanales; family Paenibacillaceae; genus Paenibacillus; species Paenibacillus sp. Y280. Next base: position 133,650 of record NZ_JBXCIW010000002.1, on the reverse strand, counting down.
TTTGCATCGATAACGGACATTGTAGGAGGACGCTCGGGCGCATACGAGAGCAAGCTGAAAGAAGCCCGCGACGTAGCGATTGATGAGATGAAAAACCAAGCTTCAAGGCTGGGAGCAAATGCAATCGTCGCTATCGATATTGATTATGAGGTGGTACGCGAGGGCATGCTTATGGTAGCTGTCAGCGGAACTGCGGTACGTCTATAATCAGAAAATCAAGTAGGGAAAAAGCGATAATAATTCGATCGTTATAAGCGGTGCTTATGCGATTGAGTTATATCGTTTTTTTTTTGTAATGGAGATAATCTACAATTGACGAAACGAGGCAGATAAGGTTAGAATTGCGGTACTTTTATAAAGAAAGGGAGTCTTTATGATGCAGGCAACGACGGAGGCAGCGTTCTCACAGCTTCTCATTTCCGGAACAATTGTACATGAAGGCAGCTTTAAAGAAGTTCAGCAAAGACTCGGCATAGAAATTACGCCTCATTTGACGATTGTGATTTCGATGGATCGTTACCCGGAGCTTGCTATAGATAAATCGATAACGTGGAAAATGGAAATTGGACAGCAGCTGGTCAAGGCTATTTATCAGACGATAACAGAGCCTTTTCTTTGGGCTTGGGTGGAAGAAGGGATATTAGCGGTGCTGCTGGAGCTTCCATCGGATAGTCCGCAAAGTCCTTCATTAAAAAAGAGCTTATTATCGATCGTTCAAAAAATTCAAGGGTTGGTTGATCAACAGGGTTTTTCTGTATCCGCGGGAATCGGCTCCTATTATGACAGCCCCTATATGCTGTATCGGTCTTTCGAGGAAGCGAAGGAATCGCTTGTTGATCGTTTTTTTCAAGGGAATCGCGTTATTTATTTCTATGAAAAGGATAAAAAAATCGCCAAGCAGGCGGAGCAGGCGATTTCCCAAGAAGAAAAAACAGAGCTGCTTGCGCGTGTCCGAATTGGCGATATCGAAGGCTCTATCAATTATTTGAAAATATTGCTCGCTAGAATAGCGCTAATCTATAAACTGCACATCGATATGTTCAAATCTGCAGCCATTGAGCTTAGCATGTCCTTATCGAGCATGGTTCTCGTAAAAGGGGGAGATGTCTCGGTTATTTTATCCGAAAACGCAAAGATGATTCAAAGCTTATACAGCACGGTCCGATATAACAATTTTGTAAACAAGCTATGTGATTATTGGAGAATGCTTGCGGAGCAAATTGTAAAAGCAAATAAATTGAACGTATCCCCAATTACACGCAAAGCGATGAAGCGAATCATCGAGAACCATCAGAACAAAATGACACTGGAAGACATAGCACAATGTTGCTATGTGAGCACTTACCATTTAGCCCATTTGTTTAAGAAGGAAGTAGGTCTAGGCGTCATTGATTTTTTGAATAAAATCCGCATTGAGAAAGCGCTATATTACTTGGAAGCGACGGATATGTCCGTTAAACAGATTGCGGGTCAGGTCGGTTTTCAGGATTCCAACTATTTTACGCGTACGTTTAAAAAAATAATGAGCTGCACCCCCTCCGAATATCGCACAGCAAGATTGTGCTAGTGGTGAGCAACTTTGTCCATTGATTGTAAGCGTTTTCAATTCTATAATTAAGACGTGAAGTAATCTTACATCAGGTTATGCTTGTTCGGGAAACGGGGGGTTTGTGTCATGAAACATAACATTAGTTGGCTTATGTTGTTCAGACCTAGAGAGGAGAGACTAGGATGAATTATCTGTTTGAACATCTTGATAAGGTAACGGGGCTGTTAATCGAACATATTTATCTCGTATCTCTTTCGCTAGTCATTTCTATCCTTGTTGCTGCGATGATTGCTGCGGTGATCTCCCGCTTTAAGAGAGTGCAGTCTCCCGTATTGGGGGTTCTTGGCATCATCTATACGATTCCAAGCATCGCGTTATTCGCGCTGTTGATCCCTTTCCTTGGCCTAGGAGTGAAGCCGGCGGCAATCGCTTTGATCGCCTATTCCCAAATGGCGCTGGTCCGAAATATGGTGGTCGCGATTAAAGGGATAGAGCCTTCTATTGTAGAAGCGGCTCGCGGGATGGGGATGGGCAAGTGGCGGATGATTTACAAGATCATCGTTCCGCTGGCGCTGCCCGTTGTAGTAGCGGGAATCCGCATCGCGGCAGTTTCCATGATCGGCATTGCGACGATTGCCGCTTTCATCAATGCAGGCGGGCTTGGAAAACTGATATTTGAAGGCATTTATCAGGATCATTCCGGCAAAATCATCGCAGGCACCGTAGCGGTACTCGTACTTGTTATTGCGACAGACTTGGTGTTCCGATTCATTGAAAGAAGAGTGAGTCTTAACACAAGGTGAAAGGAGGCAACTGAGAAATGAACGTTTTCAAAGAAGCTATTGATTATCTGATGAGCAAGCCGGACCTTTTTTGGGAAGCTTTGAAAATCCATCTTTTGCTGAGTATGATCGCATTGGCGATAAGTATTTTCATCAGCGTACCGCTTGGGATCTACTTATCTAAACGGAATAAGCTGTCCATGGTTGTACTGAATGTGTTCTATCTCGGGAAGATCATTCCTAGCTTGGCCGTACTGGCGCTTACGATGCCTTATGTGGGGGTCGGATTCACGCCTTCGTTAATTGCATTGACGATTCTTGCATTCCCTACCATTCTAATCAATACGGTGGTTGCCTTTAAGGAAGTCGATAAAAACATCATTGAAGCTGCGCAAGGGATGGGAATGAATAAGCTTCGGATTATCCGGAAAATTGAGTTTCCGCTCGCCTTGCCGGTCGTTATTACAGGGATACGCACAGCCTCCGTTGAGGTTATAGCGGGAGCTGCGCTAGCTGCTTTTATAGGCGGCGGTGGTCTTGGTGATTTCATCATAAATGGAATCGCGTTGGCCAAGCCATCGATGCTGCTGGTGGGCGCTGTACCGATTTGTCTGCTTGCTATTGCAGGCGATTCGATATTTGGACGGATTGAAAAATTAACGAGCCCAAAAATGGGCCAATAATCAGAGGAGCGTGAAGGGGTATGAAAAATATGTTTAAGAAGCTGATGTTGTCTGGTACGGTATTATGTTTGGCTGTTAGTTTGGCAGCTTGTAGTCAATCAAGCAATGAAGCTGGCGGATCAGCGGATAAGCCCACGATCAAGATCGGATCAAAAAACTTCACGGAGCAATACATCCTCGGAGAGCTGTATGCGCAGGCGCTGGATGCAGCTGGCTATAAAATAGAGCGGAAGCTCAACCTTGGCGGAACGCAAGTGGCTTTTACAGCACTTCAAAGCGGTGAAATCGATTTGTACCCGGAGTATACAGGAACGGCGCTTCAGGACGTCCTGAAAGAGTCAGCACCTAATGATGAAAAGGCAGTCTATAAGGCGGTTAAAAAAGGCTACAAAGAAAAATTTGATATTGAGACATTGGATCAAACGCCATTCAATAACACCTACGTGATCGTAACTACCGCTGATATTGCAAATAAATTTGGCTTAAAGACACTTTCTGATCTGTCGGCCAAAGCTCCTGAGCTTAATTTTGCGCTTATTCCTGAATTTGCCGATCGGGGAGATGGGCTGCCAGGCTTGCAACAAACGTATGGCGGCTTCGAATTCAAATCGGCCAAATTGTTTGATATCGGCTTGAAATACAAGGCGTTAACGGATAATCAAGTTGATGTGACGATTGGCTTCGGAACAGATGGTCAAATTGCCGGCTTTAATCTCGTTTCGCTAGAGGATGACAAGAAGCTTTGGCCTCCATACCATGCCATTCCGCAAGTTCGCGGCGAAGTGCTGAGAAACAACCCGGAGATTGGCGATATTCTCAACAAGATCAATGCATTGCTGACGGATGAAGTGATGGCATCTCTGAACTGGGAAGTGGACGGCGAAACCAAAAAAGAGCCAGAAGATGTAGCGGAAGCATTCCTTAAAGAAAATGGATTTCTTAAATAACAGGAATGCAAGCTGGAGGAGGTGACCAAAATGAGCGGAATTGAATTTCAACATGTGATCAAGTATTATCCCGGCACGGAAAAGCCTGCTGTCAACGATGTTAGCTTAACAGTAAATAGCGGTGAGTTTATCGTACTGCTCGGTACTTCGGGATGCGGGAAAACGACGCTGTTAAAGATGGTCAATCGACTTTACGAGCAAACGGAGGGCAGTATTTTGGTTGACGGTATCGATACGAAGAATGTGCCCGTCAATGATCTAAGAAGGCGGATAGGCTATGTAATCCAGCAAAGCGGATTGTTTCCCCATATGACGGTGGAACAGAACATTGCCGTCGTACCTGAGATGCTGGGTTGGGACAAGGCTAGAATTAGCGCAAGAACCGACGAGCTTCTGGAGCTCGTTCATCTTGATCCCAAGCTGTATCGGAAAAGATACCCGCGTCAGCTATCCGGCGGTCAACAGCAGCGGATCGGGCTAGCCAGGGCACTTGCGGCAGACCCGCCGTTTATGCTGATGGATGAACCATTCGGAGCAATTGACGCCATTACGCGAACCAAGCTGCAGGATGAATTGATTAATATTCAAAAGAAGCTGCACAAAACGATTATGTTCGTTACGCATGATGTGGAAGAGGCGCTTCGGCTAGCAGATAAAATTATTATTATGAAAGATGGAGAGGTCGTTCAATTCGACGCTCCTCTCCAACTCATCCTTCATCCTAAGAACGAGTTTGTTCAGCACTTGATGGGTGGGGACGATATGATTCGTAAAATCAGTCTCATTAAAGTGAGCGCCGCGATGGAGCGGGTCGTCGCATCCCATGTGAATCCTGCCCTTCCAACGATTTCGGAGTCCAGCGACCTCAAATCGGTGCTTGATATTCTACTGCGTACAGGTGCGGAAGTCGTGCAGGTCGTTGGTGTTGTTGGGCAAGAAAATCGTGTTATCGGCAAAGTAGCCCTTTCACATATTCAAAATCTGTTGTCTCCTGTATATCAAAAGACGGCGGATGTTTAAGCCTCAAGCAGCAGATGGAAAAGCTTGTTCTACGGAGGTGATTTGTTTTGAGCAGCATCGTAATAAACGGCAGAACTATACGAATTGAGGATGTCGCTGCAGTCGCAAGAAAAGGACTTAAGGTCGAGCTAGCCGAGGAAGTTAAAGCGAAAATCAATAAATGCCGCAGCCACGTAGAACGATTTGTAGAAGAGCAGCGCCCCATTTATGGTATTACAACGGGACTGGGTGAACTATGCAAAGTTAGACTAACGCCGGACGAAGCGGCAAGGCTTTCCAAAAACGTCATCATGAGTCATGCATGCGGGGTAGGCGAGCCATTAAAGGCTGATCAAGTGCGCGCGATTATGTTTGCGGCGGTCGTCAATTTCTCGCAAGGCTACTCGGGCATCCGTTTGGAAACGGTTGAGACGCTTGTTCAGATGTTGAATAAGGGCGTAACGCCCTGGGTGCCTTCGCAGGGCTCGGTAGGTTATCTCACCCATATGGCCCATATTTCGCTTGTCGCGATTGGCCTGGGGGAGGCTTATTATAATGGCCGGCAGCTTACTGGAGCGGAAGCGATGAAGGAAGCTGGAATTAGGGCGCTAGAGTTGAAAGAGAAGGAAGGGCTCAGCCTAGTTAACGGAACGGTATGCATGAGCGGTATTAGCGCCTTGGCGATCTTTGACTGCTTGCAGCTTGCAAAATGGGCGGATATCGCTGGTGCGATGAGCTTTGAAGCGCTAAAGGGCACCTATTATGCGTTTGATGAGCGAATTCATCGCGTACGCCCATTTCAGGGACAATGGCAGGTTGCTGACAATCTTCGAAGGCTTATTGCGAGCAGCGAAATTAGCGAGCAGTCCAAGGACCGCAGAATTCAGGATGCGCTCAGCATAAGGTCCATTCCTCAGGTGCACGGCGCATGCCGCGATAAAATCATGCATGCCGTTGAAATTGCTGAGCTTGAGCTTAACTCTGCGACGGACAATCCGCTCATCTTCGACGACGGCGATGGCGGCATTTCCATCTCGGCATGCAATGCGCATGGAGAGCCTTTGGCGTTGACGATGGATATGACGGCAATCGCGGTTGCGGAGCTTGCTAACATCTCAGAGCGCCGAATTGACCGGCTGGTTAATCCGCATACGAGCGAGCTGCCAGCATTTTTGGTGGAAAAAGGCGGTTTAAACAGCGGTTTCATGATTACTCAGTATGTAGCTGCCTCGTTAGTTGCTGAAAATAAAGTGCTGTCCCATCCTATATCCGTCGACTCTATTCCTACATCGGCGTTTCAGGAGGATCATGTCAGCATGGGCACGCCAGCAGCGCTGAAAGCCGTTCAAGTTATTCGCAACGCCTTCAAAGTGCTCGCAATCGAGCTGTTGACTGCCGCGCAGGCGCTAGAATTTCATAAACCGCTCAAATATGGGGCTGGAACGGAAATCGCCTATGAGCTCATTCGCAATCATGTGCCCAAATGGTCGGAGGACCGCGTATTTTACCCGGATCTGCAAAAGATGTTCGCTCTTGTTGAGAATGATGAATCTATTCGAATCATAGAAGAGAATGTAGGTCTTCTTTAACTTATACATTTTGCAAAATGGAGGCGTTACGGATGAGCTTATCGCAACATTCGATTATAAAAGCTCCACGTGGAGTGGAGTTAAATACAAAAGGCTGGGTGCAGGAAGCTGTTCTGCGCATGCTGATGAACAATCTCGACCCGGAAGTGGCAGAGCATCCGCAAAAGCTTGTCGTATACGGCGGAATAGGTAAAGCCGCGCGGAACTGGGAAGCCTTCGACAGCATTGTCGCTACGCTGAAGGAGCTTGAGGATGATCAAACTCTGCTTGTGCAATCTGGAAAGCCGGTAGCGGTATTCCGCACGCACAAGGATTCGCCAAGAGTGCTGCTCGCGAATTCCAATATCGTACCCGCTTGGGCGAATTGGGATAAGTTCCACGAGCTGGATCAAAAAGGGCTGATGATGTATGGCCAAATGACGGCAGGCAGCTGGATCTATATTGGCAGCCAAGGGATCGTTCAAGGAACTTATGAATCGTTTGCCGAATGCGCAAGGCAGCATTTTGGCGGCAGCTTGAAAGGAACGATTACCGTTACGGCAGGCATGGGCGGTATGGGCGGGGCTCAGCCGCTGGCTGTCACGATGAATGATGGGGTCGTGATCGGTATTGATGTTGATCGTACGAGAATCGAGAAACGGATTGAGACTCGTTATTTAGATACTTGCGTCGAGTCATTGGATGAAGCGATCACATTAGCTGAGGAAGCCAAGTCCGAAGGGCGAGCGCTGTCCATTGGCCTTGTCGGCAATGCAGCAGAACTATTGCCGCAAATGATCGGCCGCGGTTTCATTCCTGACGTCTTGACGGATCAAACGTCTGCCCATGATCCTTTGAACGGCTATTTGCCGATTGGCATGTCGATGCAAGAGGGCGAGGTGCTGCGCGAGCAGGATCCGAAGGCCTATGTGAAGCGTTCCAAAGCAAGCATGGCGATTCATGTAGAAGCGATGCTGGCTTTGCAGAAGCTGGGTTCTGTTGTATTTGATTATGGAAATAACATTCGTCAGGTTGCGTTTGACGAAGGCGTTGCCAATGCTTTTGATTTTCCCGGGTTCGTGCCGGCTTATATTCGCCCGCAATTTTGCGAAGGGAAAGGCCCATTCCGCTGGGTTGCCTTATCAGGCGATCCGGAGGATATTTACAAAACGGATGAAGTTATTTTGAAGGAATTTGCTTATAACGAGCATTTATGCAAATGGATCAAAATGGCTAGAGAACGTATTGAATTCCAAGGTCTGCCTGCACGTATTTGCTGGCTGGGATATGGCGAGAGAGCAAGATTCGGAAAAATAATCAATGATATGGTCGCTTCAGGCGAGCTGTCAGCTCCGATTGTAATCGGTCGCGATCATCTTGACGCTGGCTCGGTCGCATCTCCTAACCGGGAAACGGAAGCGATGAAGGATGGAAGCGATGCTGTTGCCGATTGGCCGATTTTGAATGCATTGGTGAATACAGCAGCAGGAGCAAGCTGGGTATCGGTTCATCATGGCGGCGGTGTTGGAATGGGCTATTCCCTTCACGCAGGTATGGTTGTGGTGGCTGACGGTACTGAGGATGCGGCGAGACGGCTTGAACGCGTATTGACGAGCGACCCTGGCATGGGCGTTGTCCGCCATGCGGATGCGGGCTATGAGCTGGCGATATCAACGGCGAAGAACAAAGGCGTGCAAATGCCAATGCTGACATAAGGCGGGATCGATTATGAATCCAATCGTTTATATCAAAAACGCGAATCAAATCGTTACGGTCAGCGGAGCGAGCGCAAGTCCTAAATCCGGCAAGCAAATGGAAGACTTGGGCTTGATTGAGCATGGCGGTATCGTAATCGAAAGGGATCAGATCGTATTTGTTGGTTCCGATGAGGAAGCACAGGCCTATGTAGATAACCTCACGCAGGAGCCGCTCGTTATTGATGCATCCGGCAAGCTGGTTACGCCGGGACTCATTGATTCCCATACCCATCTCGTCTTCGCGGGAAGCCGCGAGAAGGAGCTGGAAATGCGGCTGCAGGGTGCCACTTATATTGAAATTTTGGAAGCGGGCGGTGGCATCCTGTATTCCACAACGCAAACGCGTCAAGCCTCGGAGGAGCAGTTGTATGAAGAGTCTAGAAAAAGGCTTGACCGTTTTCTCCAATACGGCGTAACGACGCTGGAAGCGAAGAGCGGCTACGGCTTAACGACTGCCGATGAGCTGAAGCAGCTTCGGGTAGCGCGCAAGTTGAATGAATCGCATGAAATTGATATCGTTTCTACGTTTATGGGGGCTCATGCAGTCCCCCTTGAGTATAAGAGCGATCCAGAGGAATATGTAAGGATCGTTATTGAGGAGATGCTGCCTGCTGTAGCAGAGGAAAACTTAGCCGTCTTTTGCGATGTTTTCTGCGAGCAGGGCGTGTTTACAGTCGAGCAGTCGGAACGCATATTAGAGGCTGGGAAGAAGTATGGTCTTATTCCAAAAATCCATGCCGATGAGATCGTAACCTTTGGCGGTGCGGAGCTTGCCGCGAAAGTCGGCGCGATTTCAGCGGATCATTTGCTTAAGGCGTCGGATGAAGGCATTGCAAAAATGGCGGAAGCTGGCGTCATTGCCGTTCTGCTGCCGGGCACTGCATTTTTTCTGATGGAGGAGCCCGCTGAAGCGCGGAAATTGATCGAAGCTGGTGTCCCGGTTGCGCTCTCCACAGATCGGAATCCCGGTTCATGTCCAACAGAATCGCTTCCGCTTATTATGAATTTCGCTTGCTTGAATATGAAGATGACGCCTGCTGAGGTTTTGTCGGCATGTACCATTAACGCAGCACATGCGATTGGCCGTGCTGATGAGATTGGCAGCATCGAGGCAGGTAAGAAAGCTGATCTCGTACTTTTTGACGCGCCGAACTATTTGTTTATTCAATACAACTTTGGAGTCAATCTAGTCGACACGGTTATTAAAAATGGCAGAGTTGTTGTAGGTTGAAAACAACACGGCCGATAGGACTAGCATTCGCGAAGGAGAACGGCAATTTATGAAAAATTTACGAATTCAGCCTGATCGTTTGGAGAAGCAAATTCACGAATTAGGGGAAATCGGACAAAACGTACGCGGAGGCTTGGATCGAACGACGTTTACACCCGCGGAGCTTCAGGCGCGGAGCTGGCTGATTAAAGAGCTTCAGGAGCTTGGCCTTGAGGTGAGGCTTGATGCCGCTGCGAATATTTGGGCAAGACGGCCGGGCAGCGAGCCGAATTTGCCTGTCATTGCTTTTGGATCGCATATCGATACTGTACCGAATGGCGGCAAATACGATGGGGCGCTTGGCGTCTTAATGGCACTAGAAGTTATGCGTGTATTGAAGGAAGAGGGCGTTCAAACGCGCCATCCGCTGGAGCTCATTTCTTTCAGCGCGGAGGAACCGAACCCGTTCGGCTTGTCAACGTTCGGAAGCCGGACGGTAGCGGGGAAATTAAAGCGGCCAGACCTCGATGGCATTTATGACGATAAAGGCCTCTCGATTATAGAAGCATTAAATAAAGCGGGAGGGAACTCGGAGCAATTCGAATCTGCGAAGCGAGAGCCGAATGAGCTTGCTGCCTTTCTTGAGGTGCATATCGAACAGGGCAAGCGTCTTCTTGAGCGAAATATCCCTGTCGGCATCGTAACGGCGATCACAGGCATTTATCGTGAAGAGGTTATCGTTCACGGTCAAGCGAATCATGCCGGAACAACCTTGATGAATGATCGGAAAGACGCCTTAATGCTGGCCTCGGAGCTGATGCTCGCTTTCGAAGCCGTATGCCGCAATCATCCAGCCGATGAAGTCGTTGGAACGATTGGACGAATCGTCAATTATCCGAATGCGGCGAATATCATTCCTGAGAAAGTCGTGTTTAATTTGGAAGCTCGAGGGAAATCCACCGAGGAAATTCAGCAGGTTATTTCGTCATGGAACGTTGCAGTCGAAGAAATTGTACGCAGAAGAATAGGCAAGGTTGAGCGGCGGGTTGTACTCGATCAAGCGCCAGCAACGATGGATCAAACGGTTATTGATGTTTGCAAGGAGCAGTCCGAAGCATTAGCGCTCGAAACGCTCTACTTAGGCAGCATGGCAGGACATGATGCGGTGCATATGTCGGCTTTGACCCGGGCAGGGATGCTGTTTGTCCCGAGCATTGACGGGAAGAGCCATTGTCCGGAGGAAGAGAGCCTCATGACGGATATCGAGAAAGTCGCTAATGTTTTGCTTCACGCCATTTTGTCCTTGGATAAAAGATTAGAGGAGTAGGGGGATGAACATGCAGCAATTATTTATTGCAGATTATGTATATACGCAGGATGCTTTTGAGCCGAAGCAAGCCATCCTAGTGGAAGATGGCATCATCAAGGAGATCGGTCCCGAAGACCGGCTGAGCTCGCGTTATCCGGCTGCTGAAAGGATTTTGTGGTCCGGCAAAGCCATCGTCCCAGGTACGGTCAATTCGCATAACCACTCCTTCCAAAGCTTGCTGCGTGGTATCGCCATTGACCGGCCTTTTCTCGATTGGAGAGACGAGGCCCTCTATAAATATACGCCGCTTCTGGATGAAGAGGCTATCTATACCGGGGCGCTGCTTGCCTTCGGGGAAATGCTGCGTTATGGCGTAACCACAGTGAGTGATTTCTTCTATGTCCACAACGGTGGAACGGCACATGATGAGGCAGTTATTCGTGCAGCTAACGACCTTGGCATTCGGCTCGTCTTTGCCCGTACGATGTACGATTGGACCGGTGCGCCAATCTCTTATCGGGAGACGGTCGATGATGCGGTCAAGCGCACCCGCGACCTTGCCATCAAATATCAAGGCAATCGGATGGTAACGGTGCATCCTGCGCCTCACAGCCCTCATGCGGCTTCACCGGAGATGATTAAGGCAGGGCACAGGCTCGCGCAGGAGCTGGACACTCCGTTTCATATTCATGTAGCGGAAGAGATGTTTGAGGTTGAGGAAACGCTGCGGGATTACGGCTTGCGTCCGGTTCATTATTTGGATTCGCTCGGCGTGCTGGATGAGAGAATGATCGCCATCCATCTCGTCTGGCTGGATGATTCCGAGATCGAGCTCCTCGGCAAACGCAGCTGTTCCCTCGCCTACTGTCCGTCAAGCAATATGTTTCTTGCCGACGGCGTTACTCGCATTCCCGATTTGCTGAAATCAGGCGTGAAAATAACGCTGGGAACTGACGGCGCATGTAGCAACAACCGAATCAGCGTATTTGAAGAGATGCGGATGTGCTCCATGCTGCAAAAGGTGACAAGGCTGGATGGAACCTGCATTACTGCGGGCCAAGTATACGAGATGGGAACGAAGCGCGCCGGCGAGATTTTGCGCATGCCGATCGGCGTGTTGGAACAAGGCGCTTACGCTGATTTTGTGGCCTTGGATATCGATGACTTGTCGCTTGCACCGAAGAACGAGCTATTTGCGAATATGGTTTATGCGATGCAGCCGGGTGCTATTTCCTATGTCGTCGTGGGCGGCAAATTGATCGTAGATAATGGGAAGCTTACTACCGTTCCCGAACGAAACATCGTTCATCGTGTGGATTCATTATTTGATAAATGGTCAACCGTTTAACTGCCAAAAACCCTTCCGATCCCAAGTAAAGGATCAGAAGGGTTTTTCTTTATATGACGCTGGCTATTGATGAAGCAAATATAGTCGCTTTTATAATAGCGGTATTTTTTTCAGCTTCGTTTGTGAAATGAGCTTGAATCTGCCGCTTTGGATCGATATTTGAAATAAGCAGCATATCGCCTGACTGAAGCTGTTCAGATATACCGCCATCTATACGGAAAGTAATGGCGCCGTTAGCGCAATAAATCGCTTCGAACACTTGGTTGAAATCGTTAGTAGATAAATAGGGGCCAAGAATGACCGTTTGAGCAGATTCATCCATGTGCAGCGCTTGAAGCTCGCCTTTGTAGCCTTCAGTCAGCATCAGATTGAAATCTTCTACTTTCCCAAAGCTTTGGGTTGTCCACTCTCCGCTGTAGCTATCCTGTTCATAGGGCTTCAATACAGTCTGATGATGCCCTTCATGCTGAAGAGTCATTTCTCCCGCTGTGACCATCGTTAGTCGCCAAATGCCGGGAAGGGGGGTGAAGGTGGATTGCTCGACTTCGACTGTTGCCGTACTAATTCTCCATCCAAAATTCCGCTTCGAATAATCTGCATCTTGAGGGTATATGGCAACCTCCGTTGTCGTACCGCCCGACCATCTTGCTGTGTGCTGCTGAGCTTTCCTGCATAATTGAAATGAAAGAGAAATAATGACCATCGCCTTCCGTTCTTAAATGAATTTGCATGTATGTAATTATAACATATGAAGTGCTGTTTGATGCGTGTTGAGAGGGGCTGTGAACAGTCTTTATCATCTGCAAGAAAGGCTGGTTTGCTATATTCTATAAGCAGTGAACGTGTGCCAAGATGGACATGAACTTGCCTTCGCGATACAATGCTTATAGACAAATAAATATTAAGCATGGCTTGAAGGGATGAATAATATGTATCCGGAAATGACGGCAGCTGAGCTGGATGACCAGCTAAAGGCAGGCAAAACCTTAAATCTCGTTGATGTCCGCGAACCGGATGAATGGCAAGCTGGCCATATTAAAGAAGCACGCAGCATTCCTTTATCGGAGCTTCAGGAGCGGTTGAATGAGCTTCAGCAGGGCGAGCAAGAAATCGTTCTGATTTGCCGGAGCGGCGGCCGCAGCGGCAAAGCCTGCGACTTCTTGCACGCACAAGGCTATAAAGTAGTAAACGTAACAGGCGGCATGCTGCAATGGCCAGGCGAGGTAGCGCTGGGCGAATAATGGATCCATTTTTGATAAAGCTGTTTCTTCAAAAAAAGTCCTCCCAAGGACTTTTTTTGTTTGTATGCTAGGTTGTGGAATAGTTGCTCAGCTCAACGGGCAAAATCATATCTGATTATCTGGATAGCTGCTGTGAAAAATAACAGATTGCTATTCTTTTCATATCATGCTTAGCCACAGGTTGAAACACAAAATAGAAAGGATGAATGAGAATGATTCTTCAAGAGCATACAGCTGAAGAAATTAGCGAGTTGATGTCGATATTAAAAAATTCGTTGTCAATGGAGCTGAGAGTGAGCAATGAAGAAGTGCAGAACACAATAACAATGATGGAAAAGCATGGATTTAAATATAAGGTCTCATGGTCGTCAATGGAATTGGAAGATCATACGGTGATCGATTTTTGGAAGAAAGAACTGATCAAGAATCCTTAACGTTTCCGCTAAGCTGGTTCTATTCCGTTAACGAATAAACCATTCGAACATATACTGAAGCATACATACTTCAGGAGCTAACTTGGAGCGCAAGCTGGGGTATTCTTATTTTAAAACCGATTATACATTTTAGAGAAAACTTCAGGCTGCGGCGTAATTGAAGTGAAGGATTAGGTGATTGAAATGATTGTTGTCAAGACGCAGGAAGAAATGATGAAAATGAAAAAAGCGGGTGAAGTATTGGCAGCCTGCCACCGGGAGCTGCGCTCTTTCATCCGTGCTGGCATTACCACTTTAGAAATCGATCAATTTGTTGAAGCTTTTTTGGAAAAGCATGGCGCGACGCCGGAGCAAAAAGGGTATAATGGATATCCGTTCGCGACTTGCGCTTCAATTAACGATGTCATTTGCCATGGCTTTCCTAGTCAAACCGTACTGGTGGAAGGCGATATCGTAACGGTTGATATGGTTGTTAAATTGGATGGATGGCTCGCCGATTCGGCTTGGTCCTATACGGTTGGGAATGTGTCGGCAGAGGCGCAAAGGCTGCTCGATGTCACCAAGGAGTCGCTCTATAAAGGCATTGAACAGGCTGTAGTTGGAAACCGGATCGGTGACATATCGCATGCAATTCAAGTCTATGCTGAAGCGCAAGGGTTCTCGGTCGTCCGAGACTTTATTGGTCATGGCATCGGCCAGGATATGCATGAAGAGCCTCAAGTGCCCCATTATGGACCTCCGCATAGAGGCACGCGCTTAAAGGCGGGCATGGTGCTGACCATTGAGCCCATGTTGAATACGGGAAAATACCACAGTAAAATTGATGCAGACGGATGGACGGCAAGAACGGTCGATGGCGGTCTGTCGGCTCAATATGAGCATACGCTGGCGATCACCGATGATGGTCCGATCATTTTGACTGAACAATAGCAGTCCTTGATTTTCAAGCATGAAATACAAAGGCTTCCGTCATTCGGCGGAGGCTTTTTTTTGCGGACATGTAACATTTTTTACGAATGGAGCGTCTTATTTATGTGAAAGAAAAATTCCATTATATTCTTTCTTTTAGAGAATGACTAACAGATCTGGGAGCAGGAACAAAAAATGAAAACGAGAAACGGGTACATCTTATTGTCTGTTATGGCTTTATTGCTAATTATTTTTGTCTTTAATTGGCTTAGAACGAATACGAACAATTTTAACATGTTCATGCCTTTTGCCGTCACGTTGAATAACGATTCTGACTATGACATCGTTTCGGTTGAGATGGGAATGGTCTCAGGCTCGTCGGAGCATAAGTATACGAAGACAATAAAAGCTGGCGACAGCGTTCGAATTAAACCGCAGATGCAATTAACGGGCGAAGGCGCTGTCTACTTAAAATACACGGATTCTAGAGGGATTACGAGAGAAAATATCGCTTGTGGATATACGGAATCGTTAACCGGAAGAGCTGAGCTGACAATCGATAATGACCGATTTGTTCTAAATGAGCAAGATTGCTGGTAATGGGTGCTTCACTTTTTTGATAACCAGCAGCTATAGCCATGTCAGTAGTTATTCCAGCTTGACATAGCAAAGACGATCCTGTATAAATATTTCTAAGCAATCAATTGGAAATCACAACATTAGTGAATGGGACAGTAATCTATGACGGATAGTTGCAGCGAGCCGGGTCAGTGGAAGCCGGTACGGATGTCTTAGATGAAGCGGACCCAGGAAATGGTTTGCCGAACCGAAGTAAACAGCAGTAGGCAAATCCGGTCATGGACCGTTACGAAAACGAGGGGTCAAGCAGCTTGCAGGCTTGGCACTTAGAGTGGTACCACGGGATCTTTACGGCTCTCGTCTCTTATTTTAGAGACGGGGGCCTTTTTGTATTTTTTATGCGAATGGAGGAATGGGAATGATTAATGAACAAATCATTGCGGCGATTGAGGTTATTATGCAGCGAATGTTATCGGAGGCCGGGCTGCAGCGGCCTGTAAATCTGAGGATAGCGGTGGAGCATCCCGTTAATCTGGAGCATGGCGAATACAGCAGCAATATTGCGATGCAGCTTGCAAAGCTAATGAAGCGCGCTCCTTCCCAGATTGCGGGTGAATTCAAGGAGCAGCTGCTGTTCGAGCCGAGCTTGTCCTCATCAATCGCTTGTATCGAGGTTGCTCCGCCAGGCTTTCTCAACTTTTATGTTAATTGGTCCTGGTGGGCTCAAGCTTCAGACCAGCCGGCAGCACGGATCAAAGAAGCGAGAAACAAAGTGCTGATCGAGCATACGTCAATCAATCCGAATAAATCAGCTCATATCGGACATTTGCGCAATTCCTGCATCGGCGATACGTTGGCGAGAATGCTCAAACGGTCAGGACATCAAGTAGAGGTGCATAACTATATTGATGATCTAGGCAATCAGCTGGCTGATACGGTGGTTGGCGTTTTGCAGACGACGACCGAGCAGCCTTATGAGCGCTTTGGAGATTTTTGCTGGGAGACATATTCCAAGATCAATAAGGCGTACAAAGAGCAGCCTGCATTGCTCGAGGAGCGTACAAAGGTGCTTGCTCAATTAGAGGAGGGGCGCTCCAATGTAGCATGGATGGGCTTGCTCATTGCCGAACGAATCGTACGCGAGCATGTGGAGGAAATGAAGAAGTTCGGCATCTCCTATGATGTTCTCGTTTGGGAGAGCAGCATCGTGCGTGAAGGCTTCTGGGAGCGAACGTTTGAGCTGCTGAAGCACACAGACATCTTCCGTCAGGAGAAGGACGGGAAGCTAGCGGGCTGCTGGGTGCTTAAACAGCCGGAGCAAGAAGGCGATATCAAGGAGCAAACAGAATTCCATGCGGAAAAGGTGCTCGTACGCTCGAATGGCATTTTGACCTACACAGCTAAGGACATTGCCTATCACCTATGGAAGTTTGGCTTGCTCGATAACGATTTTCGCTACAAAAAGTTCTCCGATCGCCTTTGGTCCACCCACGCCAGCGGAGTGAAGAAAAAAATAGGCCGCGCCGATATGGTCATTAATGTCATCGATCAGAGGCAGGAATATCCGCAAGCGATGGTCAAGCAAGCGCTGCTTGCTTTAGGCTACCAGAAGCAGGCAGAGCAGCTTAGACATGTCAGCTATGGCGTTGTATCATTAAGTCCTCAAACGGCAAGAGGTCTAGGCATTGATACCTCGGACGGGAAGCAAGCTTATGCGATGTCGGGCAGGCAAGGAATCGGCGTCAAAATCGCGGATTTCTTGGCACATATGGAACAAATCATCGATTCGAACCGATCACGCAAGGCCGGATTATCGAGCATCGCGATTGCAGCAGCGTCGATCCGCTACTATTTGCTGCGTTTCCACTTACAGACGGAGGTCGTATTTGATCTTGAACAAGCGACTGAGGTAACCGGGAATACAGGCGTTTATTTAATGTATTCCTATGCGCGCGCAAGCAGCATATTGAAGAAATCGGGTGTTTCGGGTATCCCAGTCCCTAGCGATACTTTGGCATCCGGCGAGCTTGGATTACAGGAACGCAGTCTGCTTAAACAGCTAGCCTATTGGCCGGAAACGCTGCAAACATCTGTCATGGAGCTCGCGCCAAACCATTTGTGCAACTACGTATATGAGCTCTCTGCTTTATTCAATCATTTCTATGCCACTTGCCCGATTCTAAAGTCAGAGGGGGAGGCGAGGAGCCTGCGCCTATGGCTCACGGAGCGTTATAAGCAAACGATGCAGGATGCGTTTGAAATACTAGGTTTGCCAGCACCAAACAGCATGTAGCCGCATGTTCCATTCATGCAATTCGATTGCCCATCATATAGTTTAACGGGAGAGGTACAGGCATGAGCGGCGATGAATGGAAGGCAGGTGCTGAGGTTGGAGCATGACATTCAGAATCAAGAAATAGAACGTGATGTCACGATAGATTTTGCGGTGCAGGGGATGAGCTGTTCTGCTTGCGCGGCAAGGATTGAGAAGGCTGTCGGCAAAATGGATGGCGTGCAAATGGCGGCAGTCAGCTTCCCGCTTCGAACGGCATGGGTACAGTTTAAGCCCGGGGTGCTCGGGGCCGCCCAGATTGCTGAGCGCGTAAAACAATTGGGATTTGCAGCGCTCTTAAATGAGACGGCAAAGGAAGGACTTCATAAGGAGCATAAGATCCTAAAGCTAAGACTTGTCGTCTCTTTAATCCTCACGCTGCCGCTGCTAACGGGCATGGCACAGCATATTCCGCTGCTGGAGCCCTTGCTGCCTCATATGCCGGCATGGCTAATGCTCCCATGGCTGCAGCTCGCGCTTGCTACGATCATACAGTTCGTGATCGGTTTGCCGTTTTATATTGGCGCTTATCATGCTGTTCGCGAGCGAAGCGCAAATATGGATGTTCTCGTTGTCATCGGCACGACCGTCGCATATCTATACAGCCATTATGCCGTTTTTCAGAGCGGCTTGCTTCGTCCGCTTGCAGAGTCGGCTGCCCATTCGCCTCCGCTCTATTTTGAAACGTCGGCTGTCGTCATTACGGCTGTGCTGCTCGGCAAATATATTGAAGTTTCAGCCTCGCTTCGAGCGCAGCACGGCTCGGAAGGCTATGGCAAGCTGCAAAGCCAGACGGCTGCGGTTGAACGGGCAGGGGAAGTCGTACGCATTCAGACGGAGTTTGTACGGGCAGGCGACATTGTTATCGTTCAAGCAGGCGAGGTCGTGCCTGTTGACGGTATTGTGAGCGGCGGTCAGTCAGCGATGGATGAATCGCTCCTCACTGGAGAAAGCTTGCCGATCGCCAAGCGTGAAGGAGATTCGGTGTGGGCAGGCACCCGCAACGAAAGCGCGCAGCTTCGCATCCGTACGAAGGCTGCGGGACATGATACGATGCTGAACCGCATTCAGGAGCTTGTCCGGCAAGCGCAGCGCTCTAAATCCGCGATTCAGCGCAATGTCGATGCGGCTGCGAGCTGGTTTGTTCCGGTTATGCTCATCTTTGCGCTCGCTACGGTCGTGATGTGGGGAGCATTCCTTGAGCCGGGGAATTGGAGCAAAGCATTCGTATGTGGCATTGCGGTCTTGTTGGCAGCTTGTCCATGCGCGCTTGGTTTAGCTGCGCCGATCTCGCTTGTCATTGCGTCGGGCAGGCTGGCCAAGCAAGGCATCATTTCGAAGGAAGCAGGTGCGCTTGAGCGGTTGGCGAGAATCCAAACGATTATTTTTGACAAGACAGGTACATTGACCGAAGGCAAGCCGCAGGTTAGCGCAGTGCTGGCGATACAGGGAAGCCGCGCTTCACTGCTCCGAATGGCAGCCGCTGCCGAAGCGGAAGCAGCTCACCCATTGGCAATCGCTATAATTCGAGAAGCAACGAAGCTGGGACTCGTTATTCCTGAAGCCAGCCAATTTGCGTTTACGCCAGGCGGTGGTGTTGAAGCGACTGTTGAGGATCAGCGCTTCGCGGTCGGCAATGCCAAATTTGCGTCCGAACGTGCTTGGAGCGTAAGCGGTGCTGCAGCAGCTTTCGCGCAGCAGCGTGAGGAGGCGGGCGAAACGGTGCTGTATGCCGCGTTGGAAGGGCGATGTGTGGGTGTCATGGCGTTTAGCGATACGGTTAAAGCAAATGCAAGAGCTACTATAAAAGAGCTCAAGTCGCTAGGTGTAGCATCGCTGCTCGCTACCGGTGATCACGAGGCTCCCGCGCTTGCTGCGGCCAAAGCTGCAGGCATTACAGTCGTACATGCTTCCATGCTGCCAGAGAGCAAGGTTGAGCTGGTGGAGCAGCTCAAGCGGCGAGGAAAGCGGGTAGCCATGGCGGGCGATGGCTGGAATGATGCGCCGGCATTGGCCGCTGCTGATGTCGGGCTTGCGATGGGGGAAGGAACGGACGCGGCGCTAAGCGCTGGGCATATGACGCTGTTGTTCTCAAGGCTGCAAGCCATCCCTGAGGCGATCAGAATCAGCCGCTTAACGATTCGAAATGTTAGGCAGAACTTAACCTTCGCCTTTCTTTATAATGTGATCATTATTCCTTTTGCTGCATTTGGCCTGCTTGAGCCATGGATGGCAGGGACGGCAATGGCTCTCAGCTCGGTGTCGGTAGTCGCTAACGCGCTTCGACTCTCCGGTCAGCTTCGGCGCAAGGCTGGATCAAGCAAATGACGATAACTTGGCAGCAGGTTGGCTTTATTATTTTGACGGGATTGTTCAGCGCTCCGCATTGCATCGGGATGTGCGGAGGCATCGTATCCGCCGTGTCGCTTAATTCTACCGCTTCAACACAGAAATCGATGCTGCTCTACAATGCGGGACGAATTTTGTCCTATACGCTGTTAGGTGCCGTCATGGGAACGGTTGGCTCCTTTGTTGATGTGGCAGGCAAGCTTGCCGGCGTACAGGGGCTTGCGTCCATTATCGGCGGCTGCTTCTTGCTGCTATGGCTATGGCGCAGGTTCCAGCTGCCTTTCATGAACCGACTATCAACCTTCCTCCACAAGCGATTGGCAGGAGGTGCACAGCGCTCAGCGAAGCAAGAAACCGGGCATTTGCTTGCGACCGGCATCGCGTTCGGTTTCTTGCCCTGCGGCTTGACATATGCGATGCAAATGACAGCGGCCTCCACCGGCTCGGGGCTCGAGGGTGCGGCTGTGATGGCCTTGTTTGGCCTCTCTACCTTTCCTGCCCTAGCTGCTGCAGCGTCCATTGCATCCTTTGCAAACAAAAAATGGCGGCGCTTCATGCGCAAGGCGAGTGTGGTGACGGCGATTGCCGTAGGCGTCATTTCGATTTTGCGAGGGCTGGCTGTCAACGGCGTGATTCCATCGATAAATCCGTGGCTATGGTAAGCAGTCTAATGAACAGCCTTCAACAATCTGACGATAGTATAGGTTTGAGCTTCTGTCTCAACCGTTAATGTCGCCTTCCATGTGCCAGCCATGAGCGGCACGCCTTCACCTTCATATTTGCCCGGTGAAGCTTCGGTCATTGTAAATGCATAATCCCCGCAAACCATATCCAGCATTTCCAGCTTTACGGATAAGCTGGCTCCCTGCAAGGCCGCGCCAGAGTCATCAGCAAGTTCGATTAGAAAGCTGTTGCCGCGAAGCACTTTGGCCGGATTAGGCGCGATCCACCAAATGGCATGGCCTCTCTCGAAAGTATGCTCCGAAATAGGAGGAGGCGCTTTGTCGCGTTGGCGGAGCCAAGTTAGCGCTAAACCAGCTAGAAGTGCAATGGCAATGAGCAGGAAGACGAATTTATAAAGCGGCGATAGTGATTTATGCTGTGGCTGCATATCGGCTAGTGACCTCCTTTTGCATAAAACGGATTCGTCGTCGTCTTTAGTAATGAAAGAGGCATATTACGTTACCTATGCGGGAATTGTCAGGAGCAGAACGGAGGGAGCTGATCCGATTGGCTTAGCGAGTAATGTTGGACAAAATCCGAGAGACGGTGTATATTAACATCTGATAATTTCATACGTAAAAATAGGTGCTGATGGGAGAGTTTCTGACAATGGGTCATTCGATTGTTGGAAGTCGCTTGCTTGAAGCTTAATAGGGAAGACCGGTGAGAATCCGGCACGGACCCGCCACTGTAAGGGAATGCAGCAGGAGCTAGCCAGCGCTCGCTGTCACGACCAAGTCAGAAAATCTGCCTGTTTGTACATAACACTTTTACCTACGTGGACTTAGGGATCGTGCTTTGGAAAGCCTGCCGCTTCGTTTATTTACTAGAGCGCGTATAAGAGCATTTCTGGCACAATTGCCGGAAATGCTTTTTTTTATTTTATACGAATAAAAAAATTAGGGGTGGAGAACAAGATGAACGGAAAGAACCGCAATATGATGAAGATTCTGTTTGGCTTGCTGTTAACGATGATGCTCGTATTTACAGCAGCATGCGGAGCAAGCAATGGCAATGAAAACAAAGCTAGCAATACACCGGCTAATACGGAGCAAGCTGCTACGAATGAGCCGGCGCCATCGGGCGAATCATCTGGTTATCCGCTAACGATAAAGGATGATACAGGTACGGAGATGACGTTCGAGCAAGCGCCGACCAAGGTCGTTACGCTTGTACCGAGTGAGACGGAAGCTATTTATGCCATTGGCTCTGGGGAGCAAGTCGTAGGGGTTGATGAATATAGCAACTATCCGGAGGAAGCTGCATCCAAGCCGAAAGTAGGCGATATGACGACTAACATTGAAGCCGTAGCAGCGCTTGACCCTGATCTTGTGCTGGCTTCACCGTCGATGAACACGGAAGCGATCACGAAGCTCCGCGAATTGAACATTCCGGTGTTCGCGACTGATCCGCTTACCTATGATGCCGTTATTGCCAAAATCGAAAATTTAGGTCATATTATGAATAAACATACGGAAGCGGCTGCCGTTGCTGACCATATGCGTGAAGTTAAGCAGCAGGTAACCGATGCAGTGAAGGACGCGGAGAAGAAGAAAGTATACCTCGAGTTTTCACCAGGCTGGACAGTTGGTTCAGGCACTTTCCTCGACGAGCTCCTGACGCTTGCAGGCGGCATCAATATTGCAGCCGCATCGCCTGGCTGGTACGAGGTTAGCGCTGAGGAAGTTGTAAAACAAAATCCTGCATTTATTGTATATCCTGCATTGAAGGAGGACCCGAATCCAATCGTTGCTGGTATCGAAAGCCGTCCAGGCTGGGATGTCATCGATGCGGTGAAAAATAAGCACATGCATGCGGTGACGGAGGATCCGCTCGTACGCGTTGGACCACGTCTTGCTGATGGGTTGCTTGAGCTTGCTAAAGTCATTCACCCGGATCTCGTAAAATAATCAAATGACCTATAAATTAGTTTGGTATGGAGGAGCAGCTATGCTCCTTCTTGCTGTTTCTATCGTTGTTAGTCTATCAATTGGATCGGCTGGCATATCCTTGCGTGACGTGTGGGGGATACTTCTTCATCAACTGCCGTGGTTTGCGGATAAGCCTACTTCGTATTCACCCGGACAAATAGCTGTCGTGACACAAGTCCGGCTCTCGCGCGTTTTGCTCGCCGTGCTCGTTGGGGCATGCCTTGCGCTTGCGGGCACCGGCTTCCAAGGCGTGCTGCGCAATCCGCTGGCCGATCCTTATACGTTAGGCGTCGCTTCTGGAAGCTCGGTCGGAGCAGCATTTATGATCTTGTTTGGACTGCAGACCGTGCTTGGCATATGGACGATACCGCTCGTTGCCTTCAGTACAGGAATCGTTACGCTGCTTGGCGTTTTTTGGCTCTCGCGCAACAAGGGCGTCATGCATATTGAAACGCTTATTCTCTCAGGAGTCATTATCCAATCCTTTCTTGGCGCATTCGTTTCATTCATGGTTTCCATGTCGGAGGGTGTTGTCAATCAGATCTTGTTCTGGTTGATGGGCTCGCTTGCTATGCGAAGCTGGGAAAATGTCTATATGATGATTCCGTTTCTGCTTATTGGAATGCCGCTGCTCCTCTCTTACGGCCAGCCGCTCAATTTATTTGTGCTTGGCGAGCGGCATGCAGCGCATCTGGGCATTCGTGTCGAGAGGACAAAGCTTATCGTCTTAATCAGCTCGACGCTGCTCACCGCAGCAGCGGTTTCCGTATCTGGCGTTATTGGCTTCGTAGGGCTTGTAGTGCCGCATCTAATCCGTCTGCTCGTAGGCCCCGACTATCGCTTGATCACGCCTTTGTCTGCAATCGGCGGCGGCATATTCGTCCTGTGGGCAGATACGCTGGCGCGAATGGCATTGACACCCAAAGAAATTCCGCTTGGTGTCGTTACCGCGCTTATCGGTGCGCCTTTCTTCGCTTATTTGCTGCATAGACGGAAGCTGAAGCAAGGAGGGACGATATGATAGAGGCTCATCAAATCGTACAAACGGTGCAGGGAAGGACCGTGCTGAACGGTCTATCCTGCTCCTTTCAAAAAGGACGCATGTACGGTATTATTGGTCCCAATGGCGTCGGCAAATCAACTCTTCTGCAGTTGTTGTCGGGTATCGATCAGCCAAAGCAAGGAGAAGTGCTGCTGGCAGGTCGAAATATCGCTTCATATCCGCGCAAGCAGCTGGCTAAGAAGCTGGCGGTGCTTCAGCAAAGCGGCTTGCCGCCTGTCGGTTTCTCCGTTCGCGAGGTCGTCAGCATGGGAAGATATCCGTTCCAGAACTGGCTAGGCAGCGAAGAGCAGGACTCCGAGCCGATCATTGACAGAGCATTATCTGCGATGGGACTTGAGGAGCTGGAGCATCGCAAAATGGATCAGCTTAGCGGCGGAGAACGGCAGCGCGTAGCGCTGGCTAAGCTGATGGCGCAGGAGCCGACTATTATTTTGCTGGATGAGCCGACAACCTATTTGGATATTGGCTTTCAGGTGCAACTGCTGGATACGGTGAGAGCGTGGCAGCAAGAGCGTGAGCTAACGGTGATCGCCGTGCTTCATGATTTGAATTTGGCATCACTTTACTGCGATGAGCTCGTCGTGCTCCATCAAGGAAAGGTTGCTGCGGCTGGCATTCCGCATGCCGTGTTAACGCCTTCACTTATTGAACGAGTATATGAAACGACAACAGCTGTCATCGCGCATCCCGTTACAGGTGTGCCGCAAATTATGCTTCAACCAAATTGGAATAACGAATCAGTCAGACTTGGCTTGAAGGAGCTATAACAATGGAAACTAATTTGTACATAGCGTTAATGGAAACGATTAAAAAGATTAAACCGTTCAACGATGAGGCTGCGGCGATTGCTTTGCGTCACTCGGATTCTTTGACGAAGCCGCCTGGCAGTCTTGGCAAGCTTGAAGCACTCGCTAGCCAGCTAGCCGGCATCTCGGGTCATTTATGGCCTGACTTGTCGCGTAAATCAGTCATTGTGATGGCTGGAGACCACGGCGTCTGCGAGGAAGGGGTAAGTGCTTTTCCACAGGCGGTTACGCCGCAGATGGTGCTAAACTTCCTGAACGGCGGAGCAGCTGTCAATGTGCTTGCGAGACAAGCCGGTGCGGAGGTCGTCTGTGTCGATATTGGCGTGAATGCGGATTTGGAGCATGAACGGCTCGTAAGCCGCAAAGTTGTTCGTGGCACGGCCAATATGGCAAAGCAGGCGGCTATGACTCGTCAGGAAGCCATTCAAGCGATCATGGTTGGCGTTGATGTTGTGAACGAGCAGTACCGGCAAGGCAGCCGATTGTTTGCGACGGGCGAGATGGGCATCGGCAATACGACGGCGAGCGCTGCGCTTACAACCGTACTGACAGGGCTATCGCCCGAGGAATCCGTTGGCCGAGGAACCGGCATCAATGATGCGAGCTGGCTGAACAAGGTGGAGGTCGTAAAGCGCGCGATTGCCGTTAATGAGCTTTATTCTGCTGATGCAGATCCAATTGATGTGCTTGCCAAGGTCGGCGGCGCGGAGATAGCTGGACTCGTTGGCGTCATTATCGGAGCTGCGGCGAGCGGCTGTCCGATCGTAATCGACGGCTATATTTCGTCTGCTGCGGCGCTCGTCGCATCACGAATTGCCGAGCAGACAATGCCATATATGATAGCCTCACATCTCTCTCATGAGCAAGGCCACTTAAGATTGCTTGAATCGATCGGCTTGCTGCCGATGATGCAGCTTGAGATGCGCCTTGGAGAAGGTACGGGTGCTGTATTATGTTTTCATTTTATTGACGCTGCGCTTCTTCTCATGCAGGAGATGGCAACCTTCGAGAGCGCAGGCGTATCCAAAGGCTAGGTGATGGTTGGTGGCAATACTGGTAACCGGCGGCGCGCGGAGCGGCAAGAGCAGCTTCGCTGAGCAATATGCGATGCGGTCTGCGGCACGCGGCTTATATCTTGCAACCTGCCAGCCCTATGATGAGGAGATGAGAGAGCGGATCACGAAGCATCGAACAGACCGAGACATCTCCGGCTTTAGCTGGAAGACCGCTGAGGATGCCTGCAATGCAGCGGATCTGCTTAATCAATGGGAAGAGCAATTTACCGCTGAGCTTCACAATGGACAAGAGCCGCCTGTTGTGCTGCTTGATTGTTTAACGTTATGGTTGACGAACTGGCTGATGCAAGTGGAGGAACATGCAGGGGAAGAAAATCGTCTGGAGCTCGAAATCGAGAAGCTGCTTAAAGCGATTGCGGGGTATTCACACCCTCTTCTAATCGTTACTAATGAAGTAGGGGACGGCATCGTCCCGGCTTACCCGCTTGGCAGACGTTTTAGAGACGAGGCTGGCCGCTTGAATCAGAGGGTCGCCGCGTTGTGTGAGCGGGTCTTTCTCGTGACAGCCGGTATTCCGATTGAGCTGAAATCGCAGGCTTTTAGGTGGGAGCAATGATGATCCTGTACTCCATAAAGGAGCTGCTTCTGCTTGCAGCGGCGGCGATTGTGATTGATTGGATCGTTGGCGATCCGAAATGGCCGACCCATCCTGTCATATGGATTGGACGGCTCATACGGCTGTTAGAGCGTCTACTAGCGCCTGAGCGCTTGCCAGGGCGAACCGCTGCTGTCAGGCTATTGGGTGTCGTGCTCACTTTTACAACGCTAATGATAAGCTGCGGAACGATGTGGCTGCTTGTGTGGGCAGCGGATGCTGTGCATCCGTGGCTTGGCTATTCGGCAAGCGCATGGTTTATTTCGACAACACTTGCTGTTAAGGGCTTGAAGGAAGCGGCGATGCTGGTTTATCGGCCATTAGTGGAAGGCAGACTGGATGAAGCGCGCAAGTATGTTGGATATATTGTTGGACGGGATACCGGGAAGCTTGACGAGCGGGAAGCTTCGCGTGCTGCTGTAGAGACCGTTGCGGAAAATACGGTAGACGCGCTTGTATCCCCGCTATTATTCGCCTTAATCGGCGGCGCTCCGCTGGCAATGCTTTACCGCGCTGCAAATACGCTGGATTCGATGGTCGGCTATCGGAATGAGAAGTATGCCGATTTTGGCTGGTGCTCGGCTCGGACTGACGATGTGCTTAATTTTGTTCCCGCTCGGTTAACAGGCGTAATGCTTACGATTTCGGCCTTTTTTTTGCCTCGAATGAAGGCAAGGCAAGCTGCGCGCGCGATTCGATCATTCGCGCATCTGCATCCCAGCCCAAACAGCGGCATTCCGGAATCTGCGGTAGCAGGCGCGCTAGGCATAGAGCTCGGCGGTACCAATATATATTTTGGCGTATCAAGCGAACGAGCGAGAATGGGCTGGCCAACGCGTTCATTGCAGCCGGATGATATTGTACATACTGTACGCTTGTTGTATAGCGTTAGCTTTATTTTGTTTATAGGAGTGATTGCAGTATGGTTCGTCGTGAGTTGAAGCTGCAAGCTCAAGCACTTATCGCTGCCTTACAATTTTTAACGCGATTTCCGGTTCCGTTGACTGTTCCGTTTCAAGGAGCGGTTCTGTCGCGGAGTGTCGTCTATTTTCCGCTTGCAGGAGCACTAATCGGCCTCTGTCTCGCAGCTTTCTCTTGGGTGCTCACTTTATTCGCGCCGGCGTGGCCAAGCGCTGTTATCGTGCTCGGCTTATGGACAGCATTAAGCGGAGGGTTGCATTTTGACGGCTGGATGGATACGGCAGATGGCGTACTGAGTCATCGTACACGCGAGCGCATGCTCGAAATCATGAAGGATAGCCGGGTAGGAGCGATGGGCGTCATTGCCGCTGTGCTTCTGCTGTTATTCAAAGTGTCCATCTTAGTTGAACTATTCGAACCCGATCAGTTAAAGCTGTATTGGCCGCTGCTCGTAATCGGCCCGATTTGGAGTCGCGCTTGGATGAGCGCCGCTATCGCTTTCTGGACGTTTGCACGGCATGGAGAAGGAATAGCGGTATTATTTAACGAGGTTAAAGGCAGACATGCCGCTGCTTCTATGATCGTGGCAGCAGTTTGCACGGGAATCATTTTGTGGATCGCAAACATAGATTTGAGTATATCGCTAGTCTATCTGCTGCTTGCAGCCTTGATTACATACAGCGTCGGCAGTTTGCTTGCGGCTTACTTAAGCAGGAAGCTTGGCGGTTTAACCGGAGATACATATGGGGCAATGAATGAAGCGATTGAAGCAGTGCTGCTTTTTGCAGCGGTTATTTGGATGCAAGCTTACTAACATAAGGAGTTGGGTTCGAAAATGTTGGAGAGGTACGGACATGGGGGCGATTTAAGGACCGCGGAGGAAGCCTTCGGAATGGCAGCGCAATCATTTATTGATTTCAGCTCGAACATGAACCCGCTAGGTCCCCCTGAAAGTGTAAAACAAGCGCTGATGGCTTATGCGGACATTATCGGGCAATATCCAGATCCTGCCGTTCGCGGTTTGAGAAGAAAGCTGGCTGAGCGGCACCAAATTGATGAGCAATCCATTGTTGTTGGCAACGGCGCAGCGGAATTGATCGATTTAATCGTGCGCGCGCTGCAGCCTAAATTAACGACGCTTGCTATTCCATGCTTTGACGAATACGGGGACGCTATCCGCAAAATCGGCGGGGCCGTATATGAAATCAAGCTGTCATCGGAAAATCAATTTGAATTGCATTTGGAATTGGAGCATCTTCGAGGAGCAGCAGCAACAGGTTCATTATTTATGCTTGGATCTCCTAATAATCCGACAGGTCAGCTTGTTGATCCAGCACTAATCCGCATGCTGCTGAGTAAAGGGGCATACGTTGTCATTGATGAGGCATTTATGGATTTTGTCCCGGAGGAATCGCGATTCAGTCTCGTTCAGGAGGCAACGAGGAATGAGAAATTGTTTGTGATCCGCTCGATGACAAAGTTTTTTTCCATCCCCGGCATTCGGCTTGGCTATATCGTTGGCATGCCAAGAACGTTAAGCGGCTTAAGGCGGTTGCAGGTGCCTTGGAGCGTCAATTCGCTCGCGCAGCTGATCGGCGAGTCGGTGCTTGACGAGACGGATTATGCGGAGAGAACGATGATGTGGCTGCATGAGGAGAGGCCTTGGCTCATTAAGGAGCTGCAAGCACTCGACTTTGTTGTTAATCCGAGCGTGGCTAATTATTTGCTCATTCGTATCCCGAGTGAGGCTGAGCTAAGCGCCAGCATGCTTCAGCTCGAGATGGGCAAGCTTGGCATCCTTATACGTGATGCATCAAGATTCGCCGGTCTAGATCATACGTATATTCGGGTTGCCGTAAAGCTTCGCAAGCAAAACGAACAACTGGTAGCGGCATTAAAACAATGCTTGCTGCAAAATCGTGGCGGCAAATGAGTATAGCTGATGAATTTGCAGCAGGCGCTCAAAAATCTCTAGGCCGCACGATCATGATTCAAGGTACGGCATCGGATGTAGGCAAAAGCTTAATAACAGCTGCGCTTTGCAGAGTTTTTAAAAATGATGGCTGGCGAACGGCTCCTTTTAAATCGCAAAATATGTCGCTGAACTCCTATGTGACATGGGATGGCAAGGAAATAGGCCGCGCGCAAGGAATGCAGGCAGATGCATGCGGCATATTGGCGACGACAGATATGAATCCGATCCTGCTGAAGCCGACTGGAGAAATGGTATCGCAGGTCGTTGTGCACGGAAAACCGCTTCGCGACTATGAGGCGACTGAATACCGCGAAAAATATTTGCCTGCTGCTGGCGCTATTGTGCAGGACTCGTTGCGGCGTCTGCGGGAGGACTATGATATTGTCGTCCTGGAAGGGGCAGGCAGTCCAGCTGAAATTAATTTAAAGGACCGAGATATCGTCAATATGCGAATGGCAGCTTGGGCAGACGCTCCCGTCATTCTGGTTGCCGATATTGATCGTGGCGGCGTATTTGCCTCTATTGTCGGTACGCTTGAGCTGCTGGAGCAGGAAGAACGAGACCGCATAGGCGGTTTTATTATAAACAAGTTTCGCGGCGATGTATCGCTGCTTCAGCCTGGGCTGGATTGGCTGGAAGCGCGTACAGGCAAACCCGTAATAGGCGTCATGCCTTATATGCCTGGCTTAGAGCTGGAGGATGAGGATTCGCTGTCTCTTAGCAAGCAGCATTCACTCGTCCCAAAGGAAGAGACAGATCAGCAGCGAGAATTGGATATTGCTGTCATCCGGCTGCCTCGGATTTCGAATTTTACAGATATGGACCCGCTGCGCTTCGAGAAGGACGTACAGCTTCGCTATATCGAGCATGCAGGTCAATGGGGCAGTCCTGATGCCGTCATTCTACCCGGGAGCAAAAACACGATCGCGGATTTGGAATGGCTGAAGGAAACAGGTCTTGCCGAATGGGTACAGAAGCATGCTTATAGCGGCGGAGCTGTAGTTGGCATTTGCGGCGGATATGAGATGCTTGGCGCGCGGCTGTACGATCCGATGAGCATCGAATCTTCTACTCAGGAAGCGGAGGGGCTGGGCTTTTTTCCATTCGAAGTCCGCTTTACGGAGCTGAAAAGAACGGTTCGCGTCGAAGGCGCTAGCCGATTCCATGGACATGCGTTATCTTCTGCCATTGAGGGTTACGAGATTCATATGGGTGAAATCGCATGGCTTTCGCATGAAGATTCCGATTATCAGCCTTTCCAAGTCAGAGAACATCAATCAGGGGTTGAGGATGGAGCATCATCCGAGTATGCTGCCGAAGGCGCAAGCAAGGCTGACGGGAAGCTGTGGGGAACGTTTATTCATGGCATTTTGCATAATGATGATTTTCGCAGGCATTGGTTAAATGGATTGAGGGAATCGAAAGGGCTTACCAGCTTACCTGCTGAGCTGCGTTTTCAAGAAAGACGCGAATTGGCATTTGATCGTTTAGCGGAGCATGCTTGCCTTTATCTTAATATGCCGCTTATATATGAGCTGCTTGGGCAGTCGAAGGAGGAGGCGCGATGACTCAGCCATTTCGCAAAGGACACCGTTATGACTCGGCCGTCTGGTCAGGAGTAATGCTAGAGCTGCTGGAGGACAGGATTGAAGCAAGCATTCCCGAGAAGCTGTATGCGCTGAGCAGCGCCGTTCATCCGGGAGGGTTCTCCGATGCGAGCCGCATCGTCAACTGGAAGGTGCCGCTCGCTTATCGATGCGATGATCCTGTGCGTGATATAATACGGCAATGCGAGGCATGGGGCCATGATCCAGCACTTACGATTGGTCTGTTAACTGCGGCGAAGCTGACTCACGCCTCTGTAACCGAGCTCGAAGGTGATAAGTTCAAGCTGTTATGCTGTACGACTGTCGGCACTCGAAATGCAGCAAGAGCAGGCTTGCCGCGCAGCACCTTCTCCGCTTACACGCCGGGTACGATTAATACGATACTTTTGATCGATGGACAGATGACAGAGTCTGCGATGGTAAATGCCATCATAACCGCGACAGAAGCGAAGACAGCCGCGCTCCAGCACTTAGGCATCGTCGAGAAGGAGACCGGCAACTCTGCAACTGGAACGACGACGGATGCTATCGTCATAGCGGTGAGCCAGGCGGATAGCTGGAATGCGGTGCACGCATACGCAGGCGCAGCGACAACGATCGGCTGCACCATCGGCGAAGCGGTTTATGAGACGGTGCTTGAAGCAACGCGTACGCAGCACGAGGACTAAAGAAAATACCCGATTCGGTGGTGAGGAAATTGGATATTTTGATACGGAAAGCAGCAGATTCAGATGCAAGCCTCCTCGCTCGAATGAATAAAACGCTTATTCAAGATGAAGGCAGTCGCAATCCGATGACCATCCAACTGCTTGAAGAAAGAATGCGTGGATGGCTAGTTAGTGATTGGGAAGTTGAGGTTTTTCAAATAGATACAGTGATCATAGGATATGCTGTTTACCGATTGACGATTGATGAATATTTTCCGCAAGAATCATTTGTATACCTTAGGCAATTTTATATTATGAGCGAGCATCGCGGCAAAGGCTATGGCAGCACCGTATTACATCACTTAATCAACCATTCCTTTCCCCGCGATGCTAAGGTTACGATAGAAGTATTAGCCTCAAATCCGCGAGGTTATAATTTCTGGTTGAAGTTTGGATTCATGCCCCATTATACTCAGATGATGCTGACGAAATGATGCAACATGTATACCATCTTGCAAGGTGAAAACGCATGTCCATTTATCTTCTTCCTTATCGTAATGGCAATTGTCGAGCTTACTGATGTCCCTCTGCCCCTTCTTCGATTTTCCCTTACGATACGCGCTGTACTTGACCAATGCCTCAAGCACTTCATTCTCTAGGTAAGCATATACATAGAAACCTCCTTTCGAAGAAGGTGGGGTGGTGCCTCCATTCTTTGTTTTTTACAGATTTTAAAGCATTGAAGAGGGTGCCCCAAAAGCCTATGGCTTTTAGGGTACACTCATTTCCGCTAGTGGAGCGACTATTTGCCCATTTCGCGGGTAGCGCGCCGATGATAAGTCTACTTTCTAGACCTAGTTCCGTAAATCGTCCTAATTTATTTGAAATAGATCTAGTTTCTAGATCTATTCCGTTGGCGAATCGCACATCCTTCCCCATTGGCGGGTTGTGCGCAATCAAAAAGCTTTCTTTAAAGGTCGATAACCTTTGAGACACCCCCTTTTTCTTATGCCTGATAGGCTATGATGCTGCATAAAAGAAGCGATGTTACATCTGCTGATATGATGAAATCTTCCGATTTTTTAAGTTAAAGAAGATAAGTTGATACCTTTGACTCTATTATTTTTACAATCTTGAAATATATGAGTCGAATTATGTCGACATATAAAATGATTCATTATATACTACACTTGCAAATATATAAGAGATAATCCAATTATGTGCAGGGGGGGAATGCCATGAAATCGCTGTCAAGGTTTTTGGGGTTTCAGTCAATAACAGGGAAGTTTATGTGGATAACAGGTCTTTTCATGCTTGCTTTATTTGCCACCTTGTTTGTGTGGCGGTATGGCCAAGTAAGTGCTCCTATTAATTCGCAATTTATGGACAAGGGAATCAGTCTTACATTATCGCTTGCGGGAACGATTGAAAGCATTACCCAGCAAGATTTGAGCAACGGCGTTACGCTTAAAGACGGCAAATATATCTCAGGTGATCAGTTGAAAGGTATGTTATTTGACGATAGGCTGTCATTAATACCCGAAAGTGAGAAGGCAGCCCAAACCCGTCTAAAGGACCCGGAATATGCGGCTGCAAAGCAAACCTTGTATGACGGTTCTGAAATTCCTTTATGGAAGTATGAATTAAAGTACGAAAGCGTATTTGATGACTATACGGATCAGCGTTGGCAAGGCATAATCGACAGTTATTTGAGAAGCGAGACCGTTGTGTTCGCGCTCCCCGTTTTTTTCTCGAACAAGAAGGAATCTGCGGGTTACATCCCAACGCATAATACGGTGTATAGCCCAGTTGGCGATGAATCCAAGGATAAGTGGGGCAGCGTGGGGCTTTTAAGTCAAAAATATAGGGCAAACCGAATATTTAACGATGTCACAGGCTACAACGCAGCGGCAGTCACCGATAAAGTTAAACCGTTAGTACAAACCTATCCCAGATTGATAGATGGCAAAGTTGTTACGATGTGGGATATTTCAGCACCTCTATATTTTGAAGGGAAGCATTGGGGAGCTGTCCGGGTTGCCATTTCCAAACAGATAGCAGATGGGGTCATTGCGGAACAGCGCATGCAAATTTTAATCCAGTACTTGTGTATGTTCGTCATCATTATGTTGGTGCTGTTGGTACTGTCTGTATTATTGGTAAAAAGTAAAATGACCCGCTTGACTGCCAAGACTAAAAGTATGTTCGCTAACGGTCGCGTAGATTTGACGGAGGAGTTCGAAAGTAAAAGCAAAGATGAGATTGGACGATTTTCTTCCGAAATGAATCACCTGCTGGATCAATTGCGGCATCTGGTGTTTTGCATTCAAAACGTCTCCTCTGAAGTAACGGATTCTGGAAGAAAGCTTAAGGGAGATGTTGCGGCTACGCAGCAATCGGCGAAAGTGTTTTACCATAAAATTGATGAAATTAGCAGTGGGGCTAATCAACAAGCGGTAGGAGCCCAACAAGGCGCCATTGCATTGAACGAGATGGCTAATGGCGTTCAGCGGATTGCAGAATCGATAGGCGATATAGCAAGCTCCTCTCATGACACCTTATCGCAGCTTCAAACAGGCATGAATCATATTCAAAATGTAATCGGACAGATGAATAACCTTCTGACATCTACTCTAAGTACAAAAGAAGTTATTCTAATCTTGCATTCAAAATCTGCCGAGATCGGAAAATTTGCTTCGTTTATTACGGATATTTCGAATCAAACGAACATCTTATCGTTGAATGCATCGATTGAAGCTAGTCGCGCAGGCGAGCACGGGAAAGGCTTTCAGGTTATTGCTTCTGAAATTCGAAATCTGGCCATACAGTCCAAGGCATCATCAGATCGGATTTTAACGATGATTCAAGAAATACAATCTTATGTGGATATAGCGGTTTCTTCTATGACGGCAAACTCAAGCGATGTACAAGAAAGCGTAGAAGTCGTCAATCAAGTAGGTGAATCGCTTGGTAAAATTGTATTTGCCACTCAATCTGTCACGAGCCAAGCTGAAGATGTCTCTGCGACCGCTGAAGAGCTTTCCGCAAGCGTAGAGGAAGTAACTGCAACAGTTGATGATATGGCCTCCATTTCTGAGGAATCCGCCACACATATTCAATCTGCAGCATCAACCTATAAAGAGCAATTGCACGTAATGGAAGGAATCATGCAATCCGCAGACGATTTAAATGGTCTGGCTGAACGGCTTGAGGAAGAAATTCGAATGTTTAAGATTGACGAAAACGAAACGAAATAATTGCATTTTTTTAAAAAAATGATGAAATGCTGTCTCTCTTTATGGGGCAGCATTCTTTTTTTTAGGGAAATGAACAGCCCTAGATTCAAAAAAATAGTTGAATAACTATTAAACCAACGCTCATTTCATGTAAAATGGATAAGTTGAACAACCTATGATTAATTACTTAGTATGGTGAATGGGAGGACGTATCCCGTGATACGGATTATTGGCTATACGAAACAAAAGGAATGGTTGACGGATTTGACGATGGAAGAGTTGAAGTCTGCTGATCTTGAATGGTATTGGGTAGATTTCAGCGATCCAAAGGAAGAGGAATGCAGGCTGCTCGATTCCTTTTTTCACTTCCATCCGCTGGCGATTGAGGATTGCTACCATTTGCTGCAGCGTCCCAAAATCGATCATTACGATGATGTGCATTTTTTCGTGCTGCATGAGGTTGAGCGGAAGACATTGACCGTAAACGAAATCAATATGTTCCTTGGTCCGCAATTTATTGTAACCTTTCATTATGAGCCATCCCCTGAAATTGACGAAGCACGAAAGAAGCTGATGTGCAGCTCAAAGATAGGTGATCACGGCCAGCTATATGCGGCATATTTAGTTATGGACAAGCTGGTGGATCAATATTTCCCTGCTGTTCATGAGCTGGAGGACCAACTGCTCGATATGGAAATCGGCGGCGACGAAATGCAAAGCAAGACGGCGATGAGCGATATTTTCAACATTCGTTCCCGCCTGCTCAGGCTTCGCAAAACGATCGTGCCGATGCGTGATTTGCTGTACCGAGTGACAAATTCGGAGCGTATTGAAGGGCTGGGCCAATACCTCGCCTTTTATCATGATATTTATGACCATCTGCTGAAGCTGTCCGAAATGATGGATTCAAGCAGAGAGATGACGGCTGATCTGCGGGACAGCTACATCTCGTTTAATTCGAACCGGATGAATGCGATTATGAAGACTCTTACCGTTATTACGACGATATTTATGCCGCTTACGTTTTTGGCAGGCATTTATGGCATGAATTTTCATAATATGCCTGAGCTCGAATGGGAATGGGGGTATTTTGCCGTCATTACGGTCATGCTCGTCATTGGCGTAGGCATGTATGCATGGTTCCGCAAAAAGGGTTGGTTTAAATGATAATAGGCAAGGAGAATTACGAGAAATGGAAATGAAAGAGCCTGCTCGGATGAGCAAAAAACAGCTGCTTGCGGTTATCGGCATATTGGTTGGGATCGTAGCTTTACTTGGAATTATGCTTTATTTCATGATAATGGCTCTTGGCAACAAAACGGCTGCTGATCCGTTAGCTGCGGAGAAAAACCTGCATTATACCTATCTTTCAGAGACGTCCGCTAATGGGATAAAGCTTCATGTGTTGAAGACGAAACCTGCGTTCGTAACGCTGGAGACGATCAATAATAACGTTACGCTTGCGGGTAAGGTAGGCATTAACGGCGGATTTTTTTATGGCAATCAGCTGCTTAGCATAGGCATGGTAGACAGTCTGCCGGTTAACAAGGAGATTGGCAATTTCGGAACAGGGAATGAAAATGTGAAATATGCGCGCGGAACGCTGGTGTGGGACGGCGCTTCGGATGCCTTGAGCGTACAGGTTGCCAGCAATGCTTCCGAGCTGAAGGTGAAGGATCATACGCGATTCTGGGCGCAGGGCGGCATTAGCATGAGCCTCGGCAATGACGATCAGTGGGTTCAGCAAACGTTAAATGAAAATGCGCCGTTTCCTGATGATGATCGGCTGCGCTCGGCGGCAGTGTACGACAGTGCGGGCGCCATATATCTCATCGTGAGTGAAACGAAGGGCTCGTTAGCCGTTTTTCGGGAAGCGATTGTGTCCAGTATTGGCGACGGCAAGCTGGTTGACGGGATCTTTCTAGATGGAGACGGCTCCTCGCAGCTATTCAGCAGAGAGGCAGCCTTGCCTGGCGACAATAGGCCTGTCGTGCAAATGCTGCGAATTGTGAAATAGATGGAGATAGGTAAAGGAGTTATCAGCATGAAGCAACTGCAATTGCCGATTGATGCGGTATTGCCTGAGCTGCTGGAATCGCTTCGCAGCGGCGTCAATGCCGTGCTTGTGGCGGAGCCGGGAGCAGGGAAGACGACGCGCGTTCCGCTTGCGCTGCTTGATCAGCCGTGGCTCTCCGGCAAAAAGATCATCATGCTGGAGCCGCGCAGACTGGCTGCGCGCTCCGCTGCGCAGTTTATGGCGAAGTCGCTAGGCGAGCAGGCAGGCGAGACAGTCGGCTACCGCGTTAGGCTCGACTCGCGGGTTGGCCCTCGAACGCGCATCGAAGTCGTAACCGAAGGTGTCCTCACACGCATGCTGCAAGAGGACCCGGCGCTCGAACAAGTCGGAGCTATAGTGTTCGACGAGTTCCATGAACGTCATTTGCATGGCGATCTTGGTCTTGCATTATGCATGCAGTCTCAGCAACTGCTGCGAGAGGAGCTGCGCTTAGTCGTCATGTCAGCCACGCTCGCAGCGGAGCCGATTGCCGAGCTGCTTGGCGGAGCCCCAATCATTCGCAGCGAAGGGCGCGTATTCCCTGTTGCGACGTATTACGCGCCAGCTAGGACTCCAGGACCGATTGAGACTCCTATGGCGAGGACGATTATGGAAGCACTTCGCGCACATGACGGGGATGTGCTCGCTTTCTTGCCTGGCGTCGGAGAAATACGCCGCACAGCAAGGAGGCTGATCGAATTAGGCCTTCCATCCGATGTTCGGATTGAGGAGCTTCATGGCAGCTTGCCGCTGGAGAAACAGGATGCAGCCGTTGCGCCATGCGCTTCTGGAGAACGAAAGATCGTGCTTGCGACCTCGATCGCGGAATCCAGCTTGACGGTCGAAGGCGTTAAGATCGTCGTGGACAGCGGCCTTATGCGCGTGCCGCGTTTTTCTCCGAGAACGGGCATGACGCGGCTGGAAACGGTGCCTGTCTCTGCGGCGTCGGCTGACCAGCGCCGAGGCCGAGCGGGTCGACTAGCGCCTGGCAGCTGCTACCGGCTGTGGACGGAGCTTGAGCATCCTTATTTGCCTGAGCAAAGCAAGCCAGAGCTTCTGGAGGCGGATCTAGCAGCGCTTGCGCTAGAGCTGGCGATTTGGGGCATAGAAGATCCGCAAGAGCTCGAATGGCTAACGCCGCCACCCGCGGCTGCCTATGAGCAAGCCAAAGCGCTGCTTCGGCAGTTGAACGCGACTGATGACAGCGGGAAACCGACAGCAGCTGGCAAGGCGATGGCGCAATTTGGTTTGCATCCGCGGCTTGGAGCCATGATTTTGCAGGCATCGGAACTTGGAGCAGCCAGAGTGGCATGCGAGGTTGCAGCCTTGTTAAGCGAGCGTGATCTCCTTCCTCAGGAGCGCAATGTGGATGTCCAGCTGCGCTTAGAGCTGCTGTGCCGCTTGACTGGTCGGGCTGCGGGTGCGGGCAACGCCTCGCATGGCGGCAGCGCGCAGCATCCTAGCAGCGGAGCCGCTTACCGCATAGCGGCGCAAGCCGATCAATGGGAGCGGCTCGTCTCGAAGCAGCCATCAGCTCAAAACTCAGAGGAGAACAGGAATCAAGTACCGCTTGGCGTTCTACTCGGCCTTGCATACCCCGACCGTATCGCACAGCGGCGCAGCGACGGCCGTTATTTATTGGCGAACGGCAGAGGCGCGGTGCTGCCTGAGCTGCAGCCGTTATCGCGGTCGCCGTACCTTGCCGCTTGCGAGCTGGACGATGCCGGAACAGAAAGCCGGATGCGGCTTGCTGCCGAGCTGAGTCTGCCGATGATCGAGCAGTATATGGGAAGCTATATCTCGAACGAGGATGTCGTGGAGTGGGATGCTGAGGCTCAAGCGGTAAGAGCGAGGAAGCGTGCTCGGCTAGGCTCCATCGTGCTGAAAGAATCGATCTTGCAGAAGCCAAATGAAGATCAGGTAGCGGACGCTTTAATAGCGGCTATCAAACATGCAGGCTTTGTTATGCTGCCGATGAGCAAGCAGGCGCAGCAGCTTAAGGCTCGGATGAAGCTTATGGCTCTCGCAGGCGAGGATTGGCCGGACGCTTCCGACGAAGCGTTGCTGGAATCGGTTGAGCAATGGTTGAAGCCTCATATCTACGGGATGAAGAGCCGTTCGGATTTGCAGAGACTGCCGATGCTGCAGCTGCTGGAGGGCAAGCTCAGCTGGAAGCAGAAGCAAGAGCTGGATGAGCAGGTGCCGACCCACATCACGGTGCCAAGCGGTTCGCGCATCCCGATTGACTACAGCGATCCGGAGTTGCCGGTGCTTGCGGTTCGATTGCAGGAGCTGTTCGGACTTAAGGACACTCCGCTGCTCGCGAGAGGGAGGCTGCCGGTCACGCTTCATTTATTGTCGCCGTCGCAGCGGCCAGTCCAAGTAACGCAAGATTTAAGAAGCTTTTGGGAGAATGCTTATTTCGAAGTGAAAAAGGATTTGAAGGGGCGTTATCCGAAGCATTATTGGCCGGATGATCCCTATTCAGCCGTACCGACGAATCGGGCGAAGCCGAGGAATACGTAACGTTTCTCGGCCGAAGCCCTTTGAATGAGGCAGATTCTTTTCAGAGAGGATGTGGTTTGAGGTTATGGCCTTTTATATACTGATTGTTTATTTGCTATTGATTAACAGCTATACCTTTGCCTTGATGGGCGTTGATAAAAAGAGTGCCAAGAAGCAGCGCAGGCGCGTGCCGGAAAAACGGCTGTTTCTGCTAAGCGCGATCGGCGGCGCGGGAGGCACTTGGCTTGCGATGAAAGCTTGGCGTCACAAAACGAAGCATCGCACCTTTACTATAGGCATTCCTTTTCTGTTTGGACTTCATTTATTGCTCATCATTGGAGCTGTATGGCTCATTGGAATGACCGTAAACTCTTGATTGCTTTGAGAAGCCGTCCTATGGTATATTGGGGCTTCTCTTTTTTAATTTCCTGCCATCCAAAACTTAGGAGGTAACTGACATGACGACCGTTCAAAGTGCCTATCAAGACGAGCAAGAACGATTAACCGAATCATTGCGTGACATCATAGCTCAGCTTCAAGCCATCGGCCCGCGCTACAAAGGCGATGATTTTACGGAGCAAATGCTCGATTTGCAGCAAGAGGAACGGAGACTGCGGCTTGAAATTTCGAAGCGTGAGCCTTATTTTGGCCGCATCGATTTCCAGGAGCTTCCTGCCAACGAGCAGAAGCCATTATATATTGGAAAAGCAGGCGTCGCCAAGCAAGGCAGCAACGAGCTGCTCGTTATCGACTGGCGCGCTCCGGCAGCCAGCGTGTTCTATTCCTTCACAGGCGGCGAGGCGCCTGCATCCTATGAATCGCCTGATGGAGAGATTGAAGGCTATGTTCATTTAAAGCGGAATTTCATGATTCGTCAGGGCGAGATTGTCCGTTTGGTCGACAGCTACGTGCGAGGCCAGGTGGAAGGCTCGGTCACTGACGAATTTCTATTATATCGGCTTGGCGAGAACAAGGATAATAAACTGCGGGATATCGTCTCGACGATACAGGGCGAGCAGGACAGAATCATCCGTGCCGATCGCAACAAGGCCTTGTTTATTCAAGGGGTAGCGGGAAGCGGTAAAACGACCGTAGCGCTGCACCGCCTTGCCTTCCTTCTCTACCAATATGCCCATCGGATGCGGGCGGAACGGATGATTATTTTCGCGCCAAACCGCATGTTTCTCGACTACATATCCGGCGTGCTGCCAGAGCTTGGCGTCGGAGACATTCAGCAGACGACCTTTAGCGATTGGTCGTTGGAGCTGCTGGAGAAGACGATAACGGTCAGCGATCCTTCTGAAGCGATGGCTTACTGGTTCGAAGAGCGTCGGACCGCTGATGAGATCGAGCATGCTTCCGGTCGCTTTAAAGGCAATTTGGCTTTTAAAGCTATCGTCGACGAGAGGATAGCCGATTTCGAGCAGCGAATCGTACCGATTACGTCATTTGTGCCGA
This sequence comes from Paenibacillus sp. Y280, assembly GCF_056786335.1. NCBI lineage: Bacteria > Bacillati > Bacillota > Bacilli > Caryophanales > Paenibacillaceae > Paenibacillus > Paenibacillus sp. Y280. Next base: position 93,055 of record NZ_JBXCIW010000002.1, on the reverse strand, counting down.
TTGACGGCCTTGAGCTGTCTCCGGTGCTCATGCGTGAATGGTACGAAACCGATTATGGCGATGAGACGCTTATGAAGAAGCGCGATCGGCTCGTTAGCCGGATCAGGCGCTGGTTCGAGTCGGAGCTGAAGATGAAGGGAATCGTCGATAAGAAGATACGGGCGAAGGCGCTCGCCAAGTTTAACAGCTTTACAAAAAAAATTCCGGCCTATACATCCGTCCAGCTCTATGCATCTCTCTTCAGCGGCAAACAGCTCGCAGGCGGCATTCCGAAGCCCATTGCAGCTGCTACGGCGGATCGGCTCAAAAAGGGCATCGCTGCCGCCGAGGATTTGGCGCCGCTAGCGTATATCCAGCTCCAGCTGTTCGGATTGCCAAAGCAGGCATTCGATCATATCGTCATTGACGAAGCGCAGGATTATTCTCCCTTTCAGCTTGAAGTGCTGCGCCTCTGCCAAAGAACGGCATCGATGACCGTGCTAGGCGATCTGCAGCAAGGCATTCATGCTTATACCGGCGTGCAAAGCTGGTCTGAGCTGACAGCATTGTTCGAAGAGGAGCAGATCGGCTTCTATGAGTTGAATCGAAGCTATCGCTCGACGATGGAAATTATCGAATTCGCTAACAAAATATTAGGCAGCATGACCGGCGGCGTGAAGCCTGCCGTACCTGTATTCCGCAGCGGCGATGCCGTGACAGCAGAGCCGATTGCGAGCGAGAAATGGCTAGCTTCGCTTGAAGCAACCGTTCGGGATTGGCAAGCAAAGGGCGAATACGAAACGATCTCTGTCATCGGCCGTACGGCGCTAGAATGCGAGGACATTTATCGGCATTTGACTGATCGCGGCTTGGACGCATCGCTTGTGCAAAGCAAGCAGCCCGCTTATGGCGGCGGCTTGTCGGTCGTTCCGGTCTATTTATCGAAAGGGCTGGAATTCGATGCGGTGCTGATTGCCGATGCAAGCGATACTGCTTATACGCCGCTTGATGCGAAGCTTCTCTATGTCGGCTGTACGCGTGCTTTGCATATGTTAAAGCTGTTTTACCGCGGAAATCTCACATCTTTGCTGGGCGAATACGCCTAACTTCGATATAATAGGGAGCATTATAACGTCTAACCGGAGGCTTGCGACATGAATTGGGACGTATGGCTGCCGCCAGTAGTGCTTTCTTTAAAAGTATCACTATTTGCAAGCATCATAGTTGCTATAATCGGAATGCTGGCCGCTCGCTTCATGACGCAGCATTCCTTTAAAGGAAAAAGCATCATAGAAACGATATTTATGCTGCCGCTCGTTTTGCCTCCAACCGTTGTTGGCTTCATTCTGCTTCTTTTGCTTGGACGTGGAAGCTGGATCGGACAGGCCTATGAATGGTTATTTGCTCAGCCCATCGTTTTCTCATGGATCGCCGCGATTATCGCGGCGGTCATTGTTGCGTTTCCGCTCGTTTACCAGACGATGAAGGTCGGCTTTCTTTCCGTAGACCGGCATTTGGAGGATTCGGCACGCTCCGCTGGCGGAAGCGAGCTGCAGGTGCTGCGCTTTATTACGCTGCCGCTAGCCAAGCATTCACTGAAAACTGCGTACTTGCTTGGATTTGCGAGAAGCATCGGCGAGTTTGGCGCAACCTTAATGATTGCTGGCAATATTCCCGGGCGTACGCAAACGGTTCCGACCGCTATTTACATTGCAGTGGAGACAGGCGATACCGGGATGGCATGGGCTTGGACGATTGCGATCATCGCTTTTTCCTTTGTCATGCTGCTGTTTACGGGGCGGAAATTGGAACAATAATGTGAACGAACGAATCCGATTGCGGAATGTCAGCGTATTACATGCGGAGAAGGAGAGTGATTTAGATGCGGTCTTCTAACGAGACGGAAGAGGAATTGCAATCAGCATTGCGCGAGATTGCGGTGTGGGAGAGCAGCCAGAAGGATATATGGTTTTGGGAGAAGCTGGGACGGCTGCCGTTTATGCTGCTCGATAAAGTAACGCCAAAGTTTATTCAAGAGAAGATTGGACAAGCGGTTGACGAGATTGGGAGCTACATTCAAACCGGGGGGAAATATCTCATTTCTGAACGCTCGGTCATCGGACGCATGCAGCGCAACGCGGACCAGGCTGCCGCCATTTCCAATGGGGAAGAGGAACAGCTTGCGATTGAAGACGTTGCAGCGATGCCGCTATCGGTCATGAATAAAAGCGCTGAGCAATTAGCCTCAAGCCGCTCGACGATTGCAACGCTCCAGGGCGCGACGACAGGCATTGGCGGTATTTTTACGCTGGCGGTTGATATTCCGGCTGTTCTAGGTCTATCTTTAAAGATTATACAAGAGATTGCGATCTGCTATGGCTTTGATCCCAAGCTCAAGGAGGAGCGCATCTTCGCCGTTAAGGTTATGCAATTCGCTTCTTCTGATATTGTCGGCAAAAAAGCGATTTTGGAAGAGCTGAGCGCTTATGACAAAGCGAGCCGCAGCAATCAAATGATGTCGCAGCTGCAGGGCTGGCGGGAGGTCGTCACGGTTTACCGCGATAATTTTGGCTGGAAGAAGCTGTTTCAAATGATCCCTATAGCAGGAATGCTGTTTGGAGCTTTTATTAATCGAGGCATGCTGAAAGATGTGTCGGAAGCGGCAACGATGCTATATAGAAAGCGCAGAATAATGTTAAAGCTAGCGGAGAACGAGGCGAGTGATGATGTCAACGACAACGACAACGACAACGGCAAAGAAGATAGCTGAGCAAGCAACTGCTTTTTTGGGCGAAGCTTACTATGAGCTAGGAAAAAGCGAAGAGGAAGCGAAGCGCCGAATCGAGCAGGTTTTGGAGCAAATTGAGCAGACAGGTGTCTACTCCCATACCTATGAGGAGCTGAAGCATGGCGCGAAAATGGCTTGGCGGAACAATAACCGCTGTATCGGCCGTTTATTTTGGCAAACGCTTGAAGTATTCGATGCTCGCGATGTGGTGGATGAGATCGATGCGTCAAATCGCATTTTCAAGCATATGAGCTATGCAACCAATAATGGACGAATTCGTCCGGCGATAACGATTTTTCCCGCGAACCATTCGCTTAACCGCTTGCGAATATGGAATCATCAGCTTGTTCGCTATGCGGGTTACCGTAAGGAAGACGAAATCGTAGGCGACTCGGCTTCGCTTGCCTTTACCGAAGCTTGCCAGAAGCTTGGCTGGAATGGCGAAGGCACAAGATTTGACGTGCTGCCGCTCGTCATTCAGATGGAAGGGAAAGCGCCGCAGTGGTATCCATTGCCTAATGAAACGGTGCTGGAGGTGCCCTTAACGCATCCTGAGATTATCGAATTTCAGCAATTGAAGCTGCAATGGTACGCCGTACCTTTTATTTCGGATATGGAGCTTGAGATCGGCGGCATTACTTATGCCGCAGCTCCGTTTAACGGCTGGTATATGGGAACGGAAATCGGCGCAAGAAACCTATCGGATACCGACCGCTATAATCAGCTGCCTAATGTCGCCAAGCTGTTCCAGCTCGACACAACGACGAATACTTCGCTCTGGAAGGATCGTGCGTTAGTGGAGCTGAATGCTGCCGTCCTTCATTCGTTCAAAAAGCTAGGCATCAGCATCGTTGATCATCATACGGCTGCCGAGCAGTTCCTTCGCTTCGAGAAGCAGGAGCAGGATCAAGGCAGAGCAGTGACCGGACGCTGGTCATGGCTCATCCCGCCAATGTCGCCCGCAACGACAGACCTCTGGCATCGCAGCTTTGACGATATAGAGCGGACGCCAGCTTACCGTTATCAGGCTGCGCCGTATTAAGCCTTTTTTTACAAAAGTACGATATGGGGTCGAAGGCGGGATTGATGAATCTTTTCCTGCACAAGCTGCTGCAAAGAAGATCGAGATCATGAAAGAATAGTGCAATAAAACGACGGTAGTCCAGCGACTTTTCAACAAGTCCTTGACTGCCGATTTTTTTTATAAATGTTCATTTTGTCATTGATTGAAAGGCTTATTTTAATCAAAGCCATTCTTGCTTCTGATTTAAATTCGTAAGAATGGTTGAAATTAGTTGTATCTCTTATTGCATTTCATGCTAGCTGAAGCCTCATTCATAGGCCCAATGAATTATGCTGCCATTGCCCTCTAACCGTACTTTGGAATGATGGAAGATGCTTGCGAGGTTCTCCCGTCTGATGTCATGAAGAGGAGAGATATGCTATTCTAAGGAGATGACATTAGCCCGCTTGGAGGAATTATCAACGTGGATTTTAACATGCAATATTTATCCTTTTTCGTGATTCATACCGATGGAGAGGAGAGCGCAGCTTCATCTGGCAAGCGATTCAAGCACTATCAGACACTAGATGAGGATACGTACGAGGATAGCGAGATTCAGAAGTTTTTGGATGATGAGTTTAAGCGTATCGTCAAAAGAAAGGTGGAGCGCAACCCGAACTCCGCGGGCGCCCCTACCAAAATCGGACGTTTTATGGTGGAGCCGGGCTATGAGCTTGGCAGCAACCAGAACTACAACCTGTTCCAAAGGCTCCGCGACGCTGACTCGAAGGAGCGTTTTATCGGCATCGCGGACGAGCTTGTTCGGATTTATATGGATACGAGCGCGGTGAGGGGCGGAGCCTTTATCATTGCCTTGTCCAAGCTGAATACGTATTTTGACGAGCCGTTCCTGTTTTTGCTCAAATGTGATTTCGAGCCGAAAATCGCTAGAATTTCCGATGAGAAAAACTTGATCTCGCAGGTGGAAATGGCGATAAGCGCGCGCAGCATCAAATCCATCCAATATCCGCATATGCCGGAGGAGGGGATGCTCGAGCATTGGGAGCTGAAGATTCATCAGGCGTCGCATGCGCGGTATTTTGAGGACTTCTTGAAATATGTGTCCTATGAGAAGCCTTTGCCAGAGGTCATGGGTGAGCAGGTTGTCGAAATGGTCCATCAATACATTGCCGACAAGTGGCAGGAGGATGAGAGCTCCGAGCGCCGTGAGGAAGAAAATGCGGTTGAGGTGTGGGCGGCAAGCGAGAAGCGCGACCTGCAGGAGTGGTGGACGCCGGAGCAAGTAGAGGTTGCTGCTGCGGCTCTAGTCGAGCAAAAGCCGGATCTGCCGTTCTCGTTCAAGCTCGATAGCGTAACGGTGAAGGGGCTGCTTGCCGATTTTGGCGATGCCATTCATTTTGCGAAGCATAATGGCCGTTATGTGGTCGTGATCGAAGGCGACGCCTTCCAATTCGAGAAAGGAATGTCGCCAGTCGAGCTCGTACAGCCGCTTGATTTGGTCGATGTCATGCCGCGGATTGGAAGCAGGAAGCCTCCGGAGGACGCGGATTCCGGCTATAGCTACACACCCGCAGGCGAAGGCGCTGGACCAAACGATGAGGTGCCATGGTAATAGATCCAGCATGTATCAAATGCATAAATAAGGGAGAGGATATTTAAGTGGACAACTTATTTTTTATAGAAATAGGCATGGGATGCGATCTTCACGGTCAAAATATTACGAAGGCATCGGTGCGTGCGGTTCAAAACGCGATTCACCACAATTCGATGCCCGGACTGCGGTCTGTTCTGCCTGGCGGCTCGCTTGATAACATGAAGGTGCGGGTCAGGCTAGCGCTTCCATGCGATCATGAGCTTCTTGATATCGAACAGGTAAAAGCCGTGCTGCCTTATGGTCATGTGACTGTTGAGCTGATGGACGGCGGCATGCTGACAACCAGCGGTGTAGTACTTCCTGACAAAGATGATAAGAACGATTTGATCTATATCGTTAATGCATCGGTTGAGGTCGGCTACTAATCGCATCTCCATTCGAAAAGAGGGAGAAAACTATGATTTTAAAACTTGTAATATTCGCGTTATTGCTTGTACTTACTGCTTTCTTCGTTGCGACGGAGTTCGCCATTATTCGAATGCGATCAAGCCGTGTCAATCAGATGGTAACCGAAGGTATGAAGAATGCTAGAGCGGTAGAGCAGGTAACAAACAAACTCGACGGTTATTTATCCGCTTGCCAGCTTGGCATTACGATAACAGCGCTAGGCCTCGGATGGTTGGGCGAACCGACGATCGAGCAAATTTTGCATCCGTTGTTTGATCGACTTCAAATTGAAGGAGAGTTAAGCTCCGTACTGTCGTTTGTCATCTCGTTCATTATTGTGACGTACTTGCATGTTGTGCTTGGCGAGCTTGCTCCGAAGACGCTGGCAATCATTAAATCTGAGGAGGTCAGTCAATGGACAGCTCCGATCATCATTGTCTTCTACAAGGTGATGTTTCCGTTCATATGGCTGCTTAACGGCTCAGCGAACGGCTTGGTGCGGCTACTTGGATTAAAGCCCGCGAGCGAGCATGAGGCCCATTCTGAGGAAGAGATTCGCATCATTTTGTCGGAAAGCTACGAAAGCGGGAAAATCAACAAAAGTGAATTCGGGTACGTGAACCGGATATTTGCCTTCGATGATAGGCTTTCCCGCGAGATCATGGTGCCGCGGACGGATATGATATGCTTATATGTAGATCAATCTGCCGAAGACAATTTGGCTACGATCAAGAAGGAGCAATATACAAGGTTTCCTGTTGCCAAGGGCAGCAAGGATAACATCATTGGCGTGCTTAACACAAAGCAGTTTTTTCTGCGCTATGATACGGACAGGACCGTCGACGTAGCAAGTCTGCTGCAAACCGTTATGTCCGTTCCCGAGGTCATGCCGATCAACAACTTGCTTCGCAAAATGCAGCAGGAACGCGTTCATATTGCTATTTTGCTGGATGAGTACGGCGGTACGGCCGGTTTAATTACGATCGAGGACATCATTGAAGAGATTGTTGGGGAAATTCGTGATGAATTCGATGAGGATGAAGTGAAGGAGATTGAAATCATTGAGCAGCAGCGTTATATGGTTAACGGAAAAGCGTTGATTAGCGACTTGAACGAGGCTGCAGGAACGGATCTTGAGAGCGAAGAGGTGGATTCGATCGGGGGCTGGCTGTTTAATAAGAAGCCGGAGCTGCCGGTTGGAGAGCCGTGGACGTACGGCAATATGACATTCATCATCCGCGAGAGAGACGATAACCGAATCCGCAAAATAGAAATTCAAACCGATTTGATTGAAAATGAGATGGACGCATACGGACATGCATAAGCTTGTATAAAGCGAGTATGAATCATTCTTTTGAGGGGGAATCGGGCGTTGGGCGATTTAATTAATGCCATTATTATGGGCATCGTGGAAGGGTTGACGGAGTTTTTGCCCGTATCGTCAACCGGCCACTTGATTTTGACGGCGGAGCTGTTGAATTTTACGGGTGATCGCGCGAAAACGTTCGAGGTGGTCATTCAATTCGGGGCGGTGCTGGCTGTGCTTGTCCTATATCGAAAGCGATTTGCAAGCCTGCTCAATTTCAATATCGGCAAAAAATCAGGGCTAAATGCTTTGCACGTTATTATTGCGATGGCACCTGCAGGAATCTGTGCTGTTCTGCTGCATTCCTTTATTAAAGGAGAACTGTTTGTAGCGGAAAAGGTTCTGATCGGACTCGTCGCCGGCGGAATACTGATGATTATCGCCGATCGGGTGAGGAGGAAGCCTAGCGCCGAGGAGCTCGACGATATTACATATAAGCAAGCCTTCGCCATCGGATGCTTCCAGGTGCTAGCCCTTTGGCCGGGCTTCTCGCGATCAGGCTCTACGATATCAGGCGGCATGCTGTTCGGTACCAGCCAGAAGGCTGCTGCGGAATTTACGTTTATCGTCTCTGTGCCGATCATGGCGGGAGCAAGCGGTATCGACCTTCTTAAGAGCCGCGAGTTTCTAACGATGGCGGATTTGCCGCTGTTCTTGATCGGTCTCATTGCCGCTTTCATTGTGGGGATGATAGCTGTCGTCACTTTCATAAATATGATGAAAAAAATCAGGCTTTCTTGGTTCGCTTATTATCGCTTTGCGCTAGCAGCACTTTTTTATTTTATTATTTTATAAATAAAGCGAAATAACGAGAACGATTTTCAATTAGCACTCATTTTTACGGAGCAATTAATTATTCAACTATCACTTTTTTATATCCAAACGATCATTTTTTCTAATAAACGAACGAAAATCAGGGCAAATAGCCCTGATTTCTTTATTTTAGCCGGAAATAAGGTCAAATTGCCTAAATATGGGCATTCAAGCGCCTGAAAACATCGTTGAACGTTTTGTCTGATTATGTTAGGTTAAGTAATATTGTAATACTTTTTTTATCTGACTTTAAAAAATAGAAGATGATTTTATGTTTATGAGAGGTGGATATTGTTGCAACTTCAGGTAACGAACAGTCCTTTTAGTCAAGATCAAGTCGAGCTTCTTAATCGCCTTCTGCCATCCTTAACCGAATCACAGCAAATATGGCTTACAGGCTATTTGTTCGCTCGCCAGACAGCAGTCGGAGCGACAGCAGCCACTGAGCTTCAAGCAGTTGCGGCAGCAACAAGCGCAGCGGAGGTCATCTCTATAGCGAGTCAAGCACCCGTTTCTCGCGAGGTAACGGTGCTATTTGGCTCACAGACCGGCAATTGCCAAAGAATCGCAACCAGCTTGTCACGCAAGCTCGAAGAGCAAGGGTTTCAAGTGACGCTAGCTGCGATGAACAAATTTAAAACAAATGGTTTGAAAAAAGTTGAAAACCTGTTTTTGGTCGTCAGCACGCATGGCGAAGGCGAGCCGCCGGATAATGCGCGGGCTTTCCATGAATTCGTTTATAGCAAGAGAGCGCCTCAGCTTGAGAATCTGCGCTTCTCCGTGCTGTCTCTTGGAGATACTTCCTACGAGTTTTTCTGTCAAACTGGCAAGGATTTCGATCAGCGACTGGAGGAGCTTGGCGGCAAGCGGCTAGTTCCGCGTGTCGATTGTGATCTGGATTATGATGAGCCGGTTGCAGGCTGGATCGGGCAAGTTATTAGCTCTTTAAATGAAGGCTTGAACGCAGCATCGGGCTCGAGCGACATTGTAAAAGAAACTAGCAGCAGCACTGCATCGGAGCCATCGGCATATTCGCGGACGAATCCGTTTAAAGCCGAAGTACTTGCAAACATTAACTTGAACGGACGCGGCTCGGATCGGGAAACCCGTCATTTGGAGCTATCCCTTGAAGGCTCCGGCTTGCTGTATGAGCCAGGCGATAGCCTAGGCATATACCCGGAGAATCATCCTGCTCTAGTAGATGCAATCATTCATGAATTGGGCTTTGCACCGACTGATTCCGTTGCTATTAATAAGAATGGCGAGCAAGCATCGCTGCGCGAGGCACTTCTAAAGCATTATGAAATTACGGCATTAACAAAACCGTTGCTAACGCAAGCAGCGCAGCTTACGTCGAATACAGCTCTTCAAGAGCTGCTGGCGCCAGGACAAGAGCAAGCGCTTAAGAGCTATATCAATGGACGCGATCTGCTTGATCTGGTCCAGGACTTTAAGCCTTGGCAGTTATCGCCAAGCAGCTTTGTCGCTATTTTGCGGAAGCTGCCAGCACGCCTGTATTCCATCGCAAGCAGCTTCAAAGCGAACGAGGATGAAGTGCATCTTACGGTTCGTGCGGTTCGCTATGAAGCGCATGGCCGCGATCGTTACGGTGTATGCTCGGTGCATTGTGCGGAGAGAGTTGAAGCAGGCGACACTTTGCCAATCTATATTCAGCAAAATCCAAACTTCAAGCTGCCAACTGATCCGGAAACACCGATCATTATGGTTGGTCCGGGTACGGGAGTTGCGCCATTCCGCGCATTTCTTGAAGAGCGCGAGGAGCTGGGAGCAGAAGGGAAATCATGGCTGTTCTACGGTGATCGCCATTTTGTTACGGATTTCTTGTACCAGACCGATTGGCAGAGAATGCTTAAGGATGGCGTGCTGACGAAGCTGGATGTTGCGTTCTCCCGCGATACGGAAGAGAAGGTATATGTACAGCATCGTATTCTGGAGAAGAGCCGTGAGCTGTTCCAGTGGCTGCAGGAAGGCGCATATGTCTATATTTGCGGCGACGAGAAGCATATGGCACATGATGTCCATGCTGCGCTAATTTCAGTTATTCAACAAGAAGGCGGCAAGAGCGCAGAGGAAGCAGCGGCTTATTTGGACGATTTGCAGCAGCAGCAGCGCTACCAGCGCGACGTGTATTAATAGATCGTTTTTAAATCATCAAGAGTATGTGAATGATTGCGAGAGGAGATTAGCAGCAATGGCGAAAGAGCAGTTGGTTAAGCCTATCGGCGGGCCGCCAAGCGAGGTTGAGCATATTAAGATCGAAAGCAATTACCTGCGCGGAGCGCTTGTCGACACGTTAAGAAATCCGATTACGGGCGGTTTGCCTGAGGACGACAATCGGTTGTTGAAATTTCACGGGAGCTACATGCAGGATGACAGGGATCTTCGCAACGAACGTGAAAAACAGAAGCTGGAGCCCGCTTTTCAATTCATGATTCGCGTGGTGCTGCCAAGCGGTGTAGCCACTTCCGAGCAATGGTTGGCGATGGACAGTCTGGCGCATAAATACGGCAATGAGACACTGCGTCTGACAACTCGTCAAACCTTTCAAATGCACGGTATTTTAAAATGGAACCTGAAGCCAACGCTTCAAAAAATCAACAGCGAGCTGATGACTACATTAGCAGCCTGCGGTGACGTCAACCGTAACGTCATGTGCAGCCCGAATCCATTCCAATCCGATCTTCATGGCGAAGTGAGCCACTGGGCGCGGCAGGTGAATGATCACCTCGCACCGCGTACACGCGCTTATCATGAAATATGGCTGGATGGCGAGAAGGTGGTTGACGGTCAACAAGAAGGCGAAGTAGAGCCTATTTATGGACCGGTATATTTGCCGCGTAAATTCAAAATCGGATTTGCGATTCCGCCGCATAACGATGTGGACGTGTTCTCGCAGGATATCGGATACATTGCTGTCGTAGAAGACGGCAAGCTGAAGGGCTTCAATATCTCCGTTGGCGGAGGTATGGGGATGTCTCATGGCGATTCGACTACGTATCCGCAGCTAGGCAAAGTTATCGGCTTCTGCCCGCCGGAGCGCATCGTTGATCTGGCTGAGAAGACGGTTACGATTCAACGGGATTACGGAAATCGTTCCATTCGCAAAAACGCACGGTTTAAGTATACGATCGACCGTCATGGCATTGATTGGTTCAAAACCGAGCTTCAAAACAGACTCGGCTGGCAGCTTGAGACTGTGCGTCCGTATCAATTCGATAACAACGGCGACCGCTATGGTTGGCTGAAGGGCAGCAATGGCAAATGGAATTTGACATTGTACATCCAAAGCGGACGGATTGAGGATAAGGATGGCTTCCTACTGATGACAGCTCTTCGCGAAATCGCTAAAGTTCATAGCGGCGACTTCCGAATTACGCCGAATCAGAATTTAATTATCGGAAATGTCAGCAGCCAGAAGAAGCGCAAAATTACAGAATTGGTCGAGCAATATGGTCTTACCGATGGCGCTCAGCATTCGGCTCTTCGCAGAAGCTCATTGTCTTGTGTCTCCTTGCCGACCTGCGGACTTGCAATGGCTGAGGCTGAACGTTATCTGCCGACTTTGATTGACAAGCTGGAGCCGATTATTAATGAGGCTGGCCTACGCGACAAGGAGATTAACATCCGGATGACGGGATGCCCGAACGGCTGCGCAAGACCGGCATTAGGTGAAATCTCTTTTATCGGTAAAGCAGTCGGTAAATATAATATGTATATGGGTGCCGGCTTTGCCGGAGAAAGACTGAATAAGCTGTACAAGGAAAATATCGACGAAACGGAAATTCTCGATACGCTTAAGCCGATTATTCATCAGTATGCGAAAGAACGCGAGACGGGTGAGCATTTCGGAGATTTTGTAATCCGGGCTGGATATGTCAAAGCTGTTCATGATGGACAGGAGTTTCATAACTAATTTCGTTGAACGAAATGAAGAAGACCAGAGCGTTTATGCTCTGGTCTTTTTGTGTGTATGAGGCATTAAGCTTGATCGCGAAGCAGCTTCTTGTCGAGAACAAACGTGCCCAAGGGGAGGAATGCAGCGATAAAGGCTGCCGCAACCTTAAAGATAGACCAGCGGCACGCAATCCAGACATGAAGAAGAGCAAGCATATAAAGAACAAATAATAGCCCGTGCAGACTTCCTGCGACAGCGACAGCCTCCGGGATATCAGCCCAATATTTGAGCGGCATCGCGATAAGCAGCAGCACAAGAAAGGATATCCCTTCAAACAAACCGACGACACGGAGTCGGCCAATTACAGTTTTAAGCATTACATGACCTCCAGGTTAAATTGATTTCGAACGCGGTATCAAGCCAGTCCACAATAGTTCTACGATTTCGGTCGACGCTTGTTCCACTGTTTTTTCCTCATTTATAATTTCCTTGCGATTTCGGACGGTAAGCATTGCCGTAAAGACATGTGCCAGCAATAAAGAATCGCCGCGCATAATTTCGCCCTCGTCCATCGCTTTCTGGAATACGCTTGCGACAAGCTCATGAATAGCATTCTCGCTCGCGCGAATACTCGTCACTTGCTCCTCGCTTAAGCCGCTTGATGCCTCGCGCATCATCGTTTCGAACTCAACATGAGCATTGTTCATATGCTTTTGTGCAACGTTTAGCAATCTTTCCTTAAGGGAGCCAGGCCCATGGACGAGATTGGCGGTTTGATCATATGCCATTTTCAGCACAAATTGAAGGCATTCGGTGAATAGAATGCTTTTGTTGTCAAAATAATAATAGACGCTGGCCTTTGTAACGCCGCAGGCTTGAGCAACGCCATCCAGCGACACCTTTTCAAATCCATGTTCCATAAAAAGATAGGCTGCTGTTCGTAAAATTTGCTGCATCGTCTGAATTGAGCCTGTCCCTTTGGGCCGGCCTGGTTTGCGTTTTATTTGTTCGTCGCCCAAACGCCTTGCCCTCCATTCATCAAATTGTAAAAAATAGAGATTGATTAATTAACCTTCGGGTATATATAATTAATTCGTAGTATGCTTTCATTTTAAACGATATGAGTGAATAAGTGAAATGGAGGATTTGACAAATGATCGAAAAATTAGCTGGGATCATCGCAGGACCGCGTACAAGGTGGATTACGTTAGTAACATGGATTGTCATTGCTGTGCTGCTCAGCCTATTTCTTCCTGCAGTCGGGGAAAAAGAAGAAAGCAATGCACCTAACCTGGAGTCAGCTAGTCCGTCGGTTGTGGCTGATCAGCTTATTAAAGACAAATTTCCTAGCTCCTCCGGCATTCCGGCTCTCGTCGTCTGGCACCGTGAAGGCGGCTTGTCTGATGAGGATTTTGTACTTATTCAGCAAACGACGCAGGCTCTTATTGAAAATCCGTTGAAGGAGCAGGGAGAGGTCGTGCCGCTCCATCAAATGCCGATGCCTGCCTTGCAAAAATTTGCTTCGGAGGACGGAACGACACTCGTTCAGCCGATTGCATTCGGAGAACAGACCGAAACCGAGGTATTGAAGGAGAATATCGAAGCGATAAAAGGGATCATTAATGATGCTTCAGGGAAAGATCCTTTTGCCATTGCGGTTGACGATAAGGAAGAACTTAGTGTTCGTGTCAGCGGACCGGCAGGCATATCGGTAGATGCGACCGATCTGTTCAAAGGAGCGGACGTATCGCTGCTTATCGCAACGGTGCTGATCGTGTTAGTTCTTCTACTGCTCATTTACCGTTCTCCCATACTTGCTGTTATCCCGCTCATCGGCGTAGGCTTCGCGTATGCAGTAACGAGCCCATTGCTTGGCTGGATGGCAGGCGAAGGGTGGATTACAGTTGATGCACAGGCAATTTCGATTATGACCGTCCTTTTGTTTGGGGCAGGCACGGACTATTGCTTGTTCTTTATCTCGCATTTCCGCCATGAACTAACGCGCGAGAGCGACAAGATGGCCGCATTAAAACGCTCTTTCAGAGACGCATCGGGCGCAATTGCCATGAGCGGTTTTACCGTTGTCCTTTCCTTGCTGGCTTTGCTTGCTGCTAAATATGGCGCATACGATCGCTTTGCCGTTCCATTTAGCTTATCCATCCTTATTATGGGCATTGCCAGTCTTACACTAGTTCCGGCATTACTCTCGATTATAGGCAGAGCTTCCTTCTTCCCGTTTATTCCACGCACTGAATTTATGGAGCAAGCACGTGCAGTGAAAAAAGGAAAGCCATATCGCAAGCCAAATCCAGAGAAGAAGCTTGGCTCGAAAATTGGAAATCTCGTTATCGCAAAACCATGGATGGTCGTTATCTCATCGGTTGTTGTATTAGGCATCTTGGCCAGCTTCTCCAGTCAAATTAAATTTACTTATGATTTGCTTTCTTCTTTCCCGAAAGATATGCCTTCCAGAGAAGGATTTGAATTGATCTCAGAATCATTCACGCCTGGAGATTTAGCGCCGATCACGGTTGTCGTACAAACGGAAGGAACAGATGCTGACTTGGCAGGCAAGCTGGCAGCCGTTCCGCTCGTTGATCATGTACAGGAACCGCAGCCAAGCGTCGATGATCCAAACTTACTTTCCTATAAGGTTATTCTGAACACGAACCCTTACTCGTCTGCAGCGATGGACACGATCCCGCTAATTCATCAGGCAGCAGAAGCGGCTCTTGCCGGGGCGAATTTGGCGGATGCTGATCAGAAGGTATGGGTCGGCGGACAAACAGCTACACAATATGATTCCAAGGTGCTCACAGATCGTGATAACCGCGTAGTCATTCCGCTCGTTACCTTGTTAATTATGATATTGCTGCTTGTTTATTTGAGATCCATTACTGCCACTCTATACTTAATTGGTACAGTATTGCTTTCCTTTGGAGCAGCGCTAGGCATAGGCTGGATTATTCTGCATTACTTCATGGGTATTGACGCGATTCAAGGGGCGATTCCTCTATACGCATTTGTGTTCCTAATCGCGCTCGGTGAAGACTACAATATCTTCATGATCTCAAGCATTTGGAAGAAGCGCAAAAAAATGCCCTTAAACCAGGCGATCAAAGAGGGCGTCAGCGAAACGGGAGGCGTCATTACGTCGGCTGGTCTTATTCTAGCAGCTACGTTCGCGGTGCTTGCCTCGCTGCCGATTCAAGTGCTTGTCCAATTCGGTTTAATTACAGCAATTGGTGTATTGATGGATACGTTTATCGTTCGACCGTTCCTAGTCCCGGCGATCACAGCCTTGCTGGGCAAGAAAGCATTCTGGCCGGCAAAAGTCGAGCTTGTCGAAGAGACGAAGCAAAGCTTAAAAGGGTAACAAATGGAAGGGACTGTCCCAAAAATGTTCGCACGGAATGGGAGCATCCCAATTATGAAGCGAAAGGACCTCTTAACCCACTGCTAGGTGGGGACGAGGTCCTTTTTTATTCCTATCATTCAATATGAAGTGGAGCATAAAAATCATGAATTGGTTTTTTAAGACAGCCCCTCACGCCGAATTAGCTCTTTAAGCACACATAGGTGCTTAAAGCTGACAAAAACACGCTACTCAACTGCTGTAAGAACACATACGTTCTTAAAGCCACCGTTCGTCCAGCCGCTCACGACGAACTAACGGGGAGGCCCCATAGCTTTTGGGAAATCCTTTTTTTCAACTTCCCATCAATGCAACATTTTCCCAATTATCCACGTCTAGGCTAATAGGCTATTTATGCCTATTATTAATAAAGGTCAGGGGACTATTTATGGAAAGAAAAAAACGTTGGATTGGATTATGGCTGGCTGCAGCTTTGTTTGCTTCTAGCTTGCTCGTCTTTCCAAGGGAGGCATCGGCATGCACTTGTGTAAAATCAAAATCGATTCAAGAGATTACAAGCAGGAGCGATGCTGTATTTGAAGGCACGGCAACCTCTGTAAAATCATCGTCATTAGCTTTGTTTCGCTCGCCAGCGAAGGCCGTGAAAGCAACCTTTCAAGTAAACGAGGTATGGAAGGGACATGTTACGCCGTCTATTGAGGTGCTAACTGCGGAAAGCAGCGACAGCTGCGGGTTTGAATTTCAGGAGGGTGAGCGATATTTGGTTTACGCCGTTTCAACAGGCAAATCGATGGAGGTAAGTCTTTGCAGCGGCACGATGCTGCACAGCAAAGCGAATGAGCATATCGCATGGCTAGGCAGCGGTTCACTGCCGCCGCAGCCTAGCTTAGACATTCAGCAGACGGATGATTCATTTCCGCGGACTATTTATTTAGCGATTGGAGCGTTAGTTGCTGTTATGACGGGAATGATTGTTTATCGAAAGCAAAAACAGTCTAAATCAAGAACATCGCGACGATAGTCGTCACCGTAAGTCCAATAAGGACAGGCTTCAAATTGCGACGCGCGAGCTCGAAGGGATCTACTCCGCAAATAGCCGCTGCCGGAATAAGTGCCCAAGGAATAATGGTACCTCCGCCAACCCATATTGCGGCAACCTGACCAAGCGCCGTTAAAGTGGCTAGACCCGATCCGATCGCATGCCCGAAGAGCTGAGCGATTGAGCCTGCCAGCGAAATACCGGAGAAGCCGGAGCCGTCAAGGCCGGTGACAGCGCCAACGACCGTTAAGGTGATGGAGCCGACGAAACCGTTTACGGGAACGACATGAGCAAGAGCGACGCCTAGATCATTGACGATGCCATGTGACGCTTCCGGCAGCTTCTCTCCGAACAAAGCCAGAAATCCGGAGTCGCCCAAATAGAAAAATGCCGCAATCGGAATGACGGGACCAAACACTTTAAAGCCGAATAAGAAGCCCTCGATTAAATAACTGGTTGTCTTCTCGAAGCCTTTGCCCCGATGCGTCATCATCGTAATGAGCAGCATAATGAGGATTGCGGTTCCGCCGATCAGAGCGGTGGCATCCCCGCCTTGCAGATTAAGCATGAACATGGCAACCACATCAAGCGCGAACAGAACAGGTATAACGGCTGCAAGCACGCGTTTGGTTCCCAAAGACAATGCATTGCGGTCGGCTTCATCGCTATAGTCATTGGCAAGCGGTTTGTCACTTGTCGTTGCAATGAGACCATCACGCCATGTTCCTAATTTCTGATCCCTCCGCATCATCCAGAAAGCAGCTATCGTCGTAACGGCACCCATGACAATAACGAGAGGAATGCTGGCCTGCATGACGGCGCTGACAGGAATTCCTGCGGCATCCGCTGTAAGCTTTGGCGCCCCTTGGATAATATAATCGCCTGATAGCGCTATGCCGTGCCCGAACAGGTTCATCGCTACCGCTGCTCCGAGTGCCGGCAAGCCGACTCTTAGTGCAACAGGCAGCAGCACAGCCCCAATGAGGGCAACCGCTGGAGAAGGCCAGAAAAAGAACGATGTCACCATCATGATGAGCCCAATTCCCCAGAAAGCAAGCGTTGGTGTCCTAAGGAAACGGGTAAAGGGTGAGATCATAATTTCGTTTATGCCGGTTCGAATGAGCACGCGGCTCATGGCGACGATGATGGATATGATTAAGATCGTTCCGAGCAATTCTTTTATGGCAAAAATAAAGCTGTTAAAAATACCGCTTACAGAGCCGCTTGCCGAAGTGGTTGCAAGTATGCCGATTCCTAAAATTCCCGCAATACAAATAAGCGTAGTATCGCGCCGCATCAGCATAAATCCAATAATGGCGATTATAAATCCTAAATAAACCCAGTGAAGCGCCGATAATTGAATTTCCATCCCGATCATCTCCTTGTGACATACACGAAACCAGCAGGAGCTGATTTCGTACTGTAATGTATGCATGAGAAGGAATAGGCGTTCGCCCTCGGCGGCGCCGCAATATATGGAGGAGGGTTCGGATGATTAAACGCAGCGTAACCATATTGATGCTCTCAATAATGCTTCTTACAGCCGGCTGTGGTATTATGGAGGAAGTAGGTCAAACGGTAAATTTTGCAACAGAGACGACGGATTACTTGCAATCGTTAACGGACTTCGGACAAGATATGAATACACTTGCGGAGCAAGCAGTGACAGACCTGGATGCAAGAACCGATTTGAAGGAGCGACTGCTCGCTCTCAAGGAGCAGGTCGTCAACTATGGCGGGCTCCAGGTACCGGACTACGCAAAGGATCTTCACCAGTCGATTGCCGAATACAATACGACGCTTCAGCAGGGACTTGATCAGGCTCTCACGAATATAGAGCAAGGACGAGCCGTGTTTGAATCAACGGGTATTCCGGATACGATTAACAAAATTAACGAGCTGTTAAGCCAAATCAATCAGCTCGCGCCGTAACGAACATATAGGAAGGAAGAATAGCAGTGATCAACATCAATGTATTAGAGGCATCCATGACGTATTCGAAGGAAGACGGCTATGTGGGCAAGGTTCATTTTGGAGTAGAAGGCCATGTGAACGAATATGAAATCGCTTTGCACAGCAAGAGAGGCAAAGAATGGGGCTACGGATTGTTTTTCTTGCATGAATCAGGCAAGGAAGAACAGTTGCTTGCACTAGAGGATCTGCTTGAAGAGGATGACGAGCTGTTTGATTTCCTTGTCGACACAGCGAAAGAGAAGCTAGACAAAGCTGAATAACATGCATACACAAAAAAAGCTCATGCTAGGACACCTTCGAGGTGAACGGGCATGAGCTTTATTGTATTAATGACCGCTTGAAGAGGTCAAGCCTAGATTGCGGATAATGAGCTTGCTTTCTTCATTAAGGCCGATGAACGTTACTTGCTTATTTAATTGCTCGTATTTGCTTTTTACTTTTGCGATAGCTGTCACAGCGGACTGATCCCAAACATGCGAGCCGCTAAAGTCAAGAGTAACCTTGCTAGGATCCTGTTGATAGTCGAACAAAGAAACGAAACGGCTCGTCGTCCCGAAAAACAACTGCCCGGATATGCGGTACGTTCGCGTATTCGATTTGTCTGCTGCGGAAGAGACGCGAATTTTGGCCATTTTCCCGACGAATACGAAGGCACTGAGAACGACGCCGGCAAAAACACCTTTGGATAAATCATGCGTGATTAGAACGATCACGACAGTTGCGATCATAATCAGCGCATCCGAGCGCGGCACCTTATGAATTTGAAACACCGATTTCCAATCGAAGGTGCTGATGGAGACCATAATCATGACGCCTACCAAAGCTGCCATCGGTATTTTATTGACGACGTCGCTTAACGCCATAATTAGAAAGAGCAGGAAGGAGCCCGCAACTAATGTAGATAGCCTTGAACGGCCGCCGGATTTGACGTTGATAACGGATTGTCCAATCAGAGCACAGCCAGCCATGCCGCCAAAGAAGCCTGTCGCGATGTTCGCGATGCCTTGACCTCGGACTTCTTTATTCTTATTGCTGGTTGTGTCCGTCATTTCATCGAGAACGGAAGCCGTTAACAGCGACTCCAATATGCCGACAATCGAAAGGGAGAAGGAGTATGGCAAAATGATCCACAACGTTTTGAACGAGAATAACACGTCCGGAATGTGAAACAAAGGCAGTGTGCTTTCGATTAAGCCTCTATCGCCAACGGTTTTAAGATCGGCTCCAATCGCTACTGCAATAATCGATACGATAATGATCGCAGCAAGCGGTGATGGAATGACCTTAGTAAACTTAGGAAGCGTGTATATAATAACTAATGTCAATGCGACGAGCGCATACATGATCCAGCTTGCACCTACGAAATGAACGAGCTGAGTAGTGAAGATGAGAATGCCAAGCGCATTAACAAAGCCGAGCATGACGGATTGCGGCACGAACGATATGAGCTGTCCCAGCTTCAGAGCACCCATTATATATTGCAGTACGCCAGCCAAAATCGTAGCAGCGAATAAATATTCGATGCCATGGTCTTTGACGAGAGAAACCATCAGCAATGCCATCGCGCCTGTTGCGGCCGAGATCATGCCGGGCCTGCCGCCGACAATCGAGATAATGACAGCGATACAGAAGGAAGCGTAAAGCCCGACCATAGGTCCCACTCCGACCATCAGCGAGAACGAAATCGATTCCGGAATGAGGGCGAGAGCAACCGTAATCCCCGCTAATACATCGCCGCGCACATTGGAAAACCATGATTTTTTAAGTTGTTCGAGCAAAGCAAATAAGCCTCCTTCAAGATATGTTTTGTGAAAATTGCAGCAATTAAAAGCGAATGATATTTCTATCGTTGACTTTCCACTCTCAGGAAGGTCGGGGCCGATGCACACTGAGCGTTATTATACAACAAATGAATGCTAGACATTTAAATCATTAAGCTCAATTAAGCGCTTACATCGCAGCATTCCGACATTTATCAGCCAATAGCTTCATTATGGATAAAAGGTTGCTGCAAATGAAAAGAACCACCGCATTTCGCGATGGTTCTTGGTTTGGTGCAGCGTTACATCGGCCTTTCAATCTGCTTCTTCTCGTTTCTGCTTTTTATATATTTATAAGCTGCAAAGCCGAGCACAGCTGCGGCGAGTCCGTAAATGATCCACATCCCATATTTATAAATATGACCGGAAAGATCTTGTACCTGATCGCCAACGAATGAACCGATTATAAAGTAGATAAGCGTCCAGATAAATGCAGATGGATAAGCGAATAGGGCAAAACGTTTGTAAGGCATAAGGTTCATGCCCATCACATAAGGCGTGACATGTCTCAAGAAAGGAAGGCAAAGGCTAAGGCTGATTGCATAACCGCCGTAGCGTTCACTCAGCTGCTCGGATTTGGCGACGAACCTTCCTATGTTTTTCTTCCTTTTAAACCAATCGGACAACTTGCTTCCCGCAAATCTTCCGATGCTGTATCCAAATGTCATCGCGGAGCAGATGCCAAGGAAGGTCATAATAAATGCAGGTACAGGCAATAACATGCCGGATGCAGCTAATGCGCCGCCAGTCATTACGACTGCTTCATTTGGAATAGGCAGACCTATCAAGCCTAGGCATAAAACGAGAAAGAGGGCGAAATAGCCAACCTGATCGATTATATTTAACAACACATCATACATTCAGCAACATCCTTACTTTCCAATAAATAGGATTATAGATTAAATCACATCATATATGTTATCACAAACAAATCCGAAAGGACATCTTTCATACGTATGACAAGCGAGAAGGATTCAAGTTTTACCATTCTGTAACTACTTGTTTACAACTAGCGGATACAATAGGGGAATAGGTTTAATGCGTATGAAGGGGCGACTAGTATTATGCTTGATTTCCACAAAAAGGTTGAAATATTAAGAGGTTATGAATCATTATGTTATACGGTATGCGTCACGTTGATCTTAGATGAACAAGCAGCATGCAAAATGGCTGAGCAGATGCTGTGCCAGCTATTTGGCGATAATGAATTTTGGCTGCTGCAAGAAACAGAAAGGCCATCCTATATTTTGCGGCTGTGCAAACGAGGATGCTTGCAATTTACACGAGTAAAGCTTCAGCAAACGTCATAACTTTGAATATAATCGTTGATATTTCAAGCTTACAGCGATCATAATAGAAAGGATCATCTTCATTTTTTATTTTTCGTACAAAGATTGATGGAAAGGATGAACAATGAACGCTAATCAGACTCGCAAAAAAGTAACGATTGCCCTCTTTGTCGCCACTTTCCTTGCTGCAATCGAGGGAACGATCGTAAGTACGGCTATGCCCAGCATAACGGGAGAGCTTCAGGGCATCCAGCAGTACAGCTGGATTATTTCCATCTATTTGTTAGCGACGGTCATTACGACCCCCATTTACGGCAAGCTATCCGATCTATACGGGCGCAAGAAAATGTTCATTATCGGTGCTTTGATTTTCTTGGCTGGCTCGATGCTTTCCGGCGTGGCGCAAACGATGAATCAGCTCATTTGGTTCCGAGCGCTGCAGGGTCTCGGAGCAGGAGCGCTCACAACGATTCCTTATACGATTATCGGAGATTTGTATCCATTCGAGAAACGCGCTAAAGTGCAAGGCTGGATGTCTAGCATTTGGGGAATCGCGGGCATCTCAGGGCCGTTGTTAGGCGGACTTTTGGTCGATTACATATCCTGGCGCGCCATATTTTACATGAATCTTCCGTTTGGTATCGTAGCCATTTATCTGTTGTCAACTTCGCTGCAAGAGACATTGGAGAAAAAGAAAAAGCATATAGACTATCCCGGCATTATTACGTTTGCTATTGCAATGTTCAGCTTGCTCTATGCGATGACGCTTCTTCGCGATGGCGGTAAGGGCAGCAGCTCTTTTTGGACAATTGGCCTGCTCCTGATGCTCGCCGTCCTATTTTTCATCGTGTTTGCTCGGATTGAAATCCGTTCGCCTGAGCCGATCATTCCTTTCCAGCTCTTTCGGAACCGGATGATCAGCATGGCGAATTTGGATAGTTTTCTGCTATGTGTCATCAATGTGGTTGTTATTTTTTATTTGCCATTATGGATCCAAGGCGTTTACGGCAAACCGGCTACTTATTCGGGGCTTGCCATGATCCCGCTCTCGATAGCATGGCCGCTAGGCTCTATACTGGCTGGCAATTGGATTTCGAGAAAAGGACTGCGTTACATCGGCGTTGCAGGCGCTTGCATCCTGCTGGCCAGCAGCATTGGCTTCGCATTCATGACAGCTTCAACATCCATTGCCTTATTTATCGTTTATACGTTTATGGCAGGGTTATCCTTTGGTTTATCCTTGACCTCCTTGACGGTTGCCGTATCTTCGTCCGTTGGATGGGAGCTTCGCGGCTCGGCTGTTGCCAGCAATAACTTTATTCGAACACTCGGCCAAACGATCGGCATTACGGTTTTTGGCTTGCTGCTGCATACCGGACAAGCCGATTCAATCGAGTCAGCGGTACTCGCAGGAAGCTTGCATACGATTTTTATTTGGGTAGCCGTATTGTCGGTATTTGTTGTCGTTGTCTCATTGGGCTTGCCTAAACTCAAACAGGTTGATCAGCAGCAAAGAAATGCTTCTTAGAAAGGTCGATTGCGCCTATGAACCCGAACGATTTGGAAGCATACCGCAAGCTGCTTTCAGAATGGAAAATGAAAACAGTTATCGTGTTAAAAGGGCAGCAGCTCCTTGGCGAATGGTATGAGAGCGGCAAGGATTCGATCGGACCTCTCTATTCATGCACCAAAAGTATTTTATCTGCGTTAATCGGCATTGCAATCGATAAGGGCTTCTTAACAAACGTGGACGAGCCGATCACGGATTATTTGAAGCATCCTCCCGAAATAAGCGAGGCGCTTAGCCAAATAACGATTAAGCATCTTCTAACGATGACGCCAGGCTTTGATTGGCCTGATTTTGACAAGCCTTACAAAGTATTTAAAGCGGCACAGGACCCGATCCAATTCGTTTTTGAGCAGCCGTTGATTTCCGAGCCTGGAACGGCATTTGCCTACAACTCCGGAGGCTCGCATTTATTGTCGGCCATATTGACGAATGCGGTCGGCATGCCGGCGCTATCTTTCGCTAAGGACTATTTATTTGGTCCGCTTGGCTTCCACAGCGCTCGCTGGATGGAGCGCGGGGGAATCAACGAAGGCGGTACAGGACTTTATTTGTATGGCAAGGATTTAGCAAGGATTGGAAGCCTGTTTGCACAAAATGGCCGATTCGACAACAAGCAGCTGTTATCCTCCGCTTGGGTGGAGGACTCAACGAAGCTGCATCACCGGGGCTTGCTTCACTATGAGCCGCCGATTTATGGCGGCTATGGCTTTCATTGGTGGCATTCGCCCGAAAGCCACAATTGTCTTTGCGACTGTTACTTTGCTTTTGGCCATGGCGGTCAATATTTGCTGATTGCTCCGGCGCATGAGCTCGTTATTGTCATTCGGAAGCAAGTGACCAAGCGCAATGATGCCATCTGGTCGAGGAAGCTGCTGTTCGAGCATCTTATTCCAGCGTGTATCGTTTGAAAAAGGTCAACGTGAGCTTGAATGGCAATTTATGAAGGCATCGACTAAAAATCGATGCCATTTTTTTATTTTCAGCGTAATATATGTGTCAGATGTGGACGGAAAATCAAAATTTTGCATATAAATATTTCACTAAACGTATTGCTTAACGTTAAACTCTGCATTATGATGTTAGATAAACTTACATAACGAAAGCGAAAGGGCTTATTTTCTTTCTGTTTGGCAGGATGGGCTGTCTATGGAAGATAAGTTGCATGAAACGATTGGAGTGGGGAGAAGACGCATAAAGATAGTAATGCAATGAAGCCCAAGCTGTGGTAAACAGGAGAATGGATCGGCTTTAAAGTCAGAATATTTAGCTAATTAAATAATACATTAATTGGGTTTTTATGCATAAGGGGGAGATCACGATGACAACCATACTTATTCAAAACGCTGTAGTGATGACAATGAACGCGCAGGATCACATTTTTACAGGCGATGTATTAATAGAAGGCAATCGGATTGTGCAAATTGGAGAACGGCTCGAAACGAATGCGGCGGATCGGATTATCGACGCTGACGGCAAGGTGCTGCTTCCCGGTTTTGTGCAAACGCATATCCATCTTTGTCAAACGCTCTTCCGGGGAAGAGCCGATGATTTATCGCTTATCGAGTGGCTCAAAGAAAAGATTTGGCCGCTCGAGGCAGCGCATAGCGAGGATTCCGTTTATTACTCTGCCATGCTTGGAATTGGGGAATTAATCCGAAGCGGTACGACAACGATTTTGGATATGGAGACGGTTCATTATACGGAGTCTGCCTTTCAAGCGATAAAGGAAAGCGGCATTCGCGCACTCTCTGGAAAGGTCATGATGGACCATGGTACTGAAGTGCCGATTGCTTTGCAGGAAAATACGCAAAAGTCGCTTCAGGATAGCGTAGATTTATTGGAAAAATGGCATGGTGCGGAAAATGGACGGATTCAATATGCTTTTTGCCCGCGGTTCGTAGTTTCCTGTACGGAGGAGCTGCTTGTAGGCGTGCGAGATCTATCCGCGAAGTATGGCGTCATGGTGCACACGCATGCATCGGAAAATTTAGGCGAGACCGCCATGGTCGAAGTGGAACGCGGGATGAGAAACGTTGTTTATTTGGATCATATTGGTCTTGCGAAGCCGAATCTGATTTTGGCCCATAGTATTTGGCTTGATGGTGAGGAGATGAGGATCATACGTGAGCGAGGCGTTAAAGTGACACATTGCCCGGGCTCCAATATGAAGCTTGCGTCGGGTGTTGCAGAAATTCCGCTCTTGCTCGAGCAAGGCATAGACGTCGGGATTGGCGCAGACGGTGCGCCGTGCAATAACAATTTGGATATGTTCCAAGAAATGCGGTTGACCGCCTATATGCAAAAGGTAAAGCATGGCCCGACGATCATGAATGCAAAGACGGTGCTCCGAATGGCGACGATGGGCGGCGCTAAGGTGCTTGGTTTAGAGCAGGAGATCGGCAGCATCGAGGTCGGCAAGCTTGCGGATTTGCAGCTTCTTGATCTTGAAGACTTTCACGTCTATCCATCCTTCGACGCCGATTGGTATTCGAGAGTCGTCTATGCGGCAACAAGAGGCGATGTGGATACGGTGCTTATCGACGGTCAAATCGTCATGGAGAGCAAGCTGGTCAGAACGGTCGACAAGAAGGTTGTATTAAAGGAAGCGGACCGCTCTCTGCGCAAATTAATTGCAAGACTGTAGACGAGGCCACTTGTTCATAACGCGTAAAATGTAGTCCTTGCGACGGCTTATGTTTTGGGAGGGATAGGGATGGATATGCATGATATATTGACGGCGGCGATGGCAGACCATGAGCAGAGTGTGCTGGCGACGATCGTTTGCGTGAAAGGCCATTCTTACCGAAAAACAGGAGCGGCCATGCTGTTCAAGCAAAGCGGGGAACATATCGGAACCGTGAGTCCAGGCTGCCTAGAGCATGATCTGTTCGAGCGGACTGCTGCCATCGTTCAATCAGGTCAATTTGAAGTAATCGATTATAATTTGAATTCGGATGAGGATATCATTTGGGGAGATGCCATTGGCTGCGGCGGGAAAGTACGCTTGCTGCTTGAGCCGGTCAATGGACGATTGCGATCGCTTCTAATGGAAGCGAAGGAGAAAAACGATGCGGGTAAGTCTGTAAAACTCGTTAGAAGCTGGAATGAGCAGCAAATAAGCTATTCCCTTATTGACGAAGCGGCAGTGGAAATGGAGAAGAGCGATTCAGATGCCGGGGAAGGAAACGCTGATTATTTGTCTATTTGGATTAGACCTAGGCCGAGGTTGGTTTTATTCGGAGCAGGCAAGGACACGGAGGCGATTTATTCGCTCGTCAAAAATATAGGCTTCCAGATCGTGGCTGCGGATTGGCGTTCGTCATTGTGCACGAAGGAGCGGTTTCCTGATGCGGTATGCATCGTTGGTTCGCCTGAACAAATCGTTGAGCAGATCGGGTTCCGCCCGGATGATTATTTGATCGTATGCAGCCATCATTTGCAGCAGGACAAGGAAATGATTCGCTTATCGCTGCCGCTCCAGCTTGTGTACATCGGCATTATAGGCTCGAAGAAACGGATTCGGATGTTATTTGAAACCTTTCTTATGCCATCGAATGTAAGGGCGCCTATCGGTTTATCCATTGGCGCGGATGGGCCTCTTGAAATAGCGGTCAGCGTTGCGGCAGAGCTGATAGCTGTTCGTTCGGGAAATAAAGCGGGTTCAAGAAGGGAGATGGCGGGCAATGGTTATTTCAGCTCTTTATTTAGCGGCAGGACAGAGCAAGCGGATGGGAATGAGAAAACAGTCGCTCAAGCTGGCCGCAAGCAAGCCGCTCGCAAGTATGGCGCTGCATGCTCTTATGGGAAGCTCTCTTAAGCGTGTGATGGTCGTTGTGCATCCGGAGGATCCGTTAGAGTGGGTGCCGGCAGAAGGAGGGGAAATAAGAGGAGCTGCCCCGCCTAAAGTTACGTCTATCCATATCGATGCCTGCATAGATGCTTCGCAAGGCATGGGGCATTCGATTCGCCATGGCCTTCGAACCCTTATGGGCATTGATGCGGAATTAGATGCTGTTGTGGTGGCTCTAGCGGACCAGCCCTTTATTACGACTGGCATGATTAATGAGCTTATACATTATTGGCTTGTACAGCCCGAGCTGGATTATGTAGCTACAGCTGTGCATGACGCAAGTGATGGTGCGGTTGTTCTAATGCCTCCTGCTATATTATCGTCTTCGATGTTCGAAGCTTTGCTGCAGCTTGAGGGGGAAGCTGGAGCGAGGAGGTGGTTTGGCTCTCCACATTTTAGAGGGTATGGATTATTGGCTGTGAATCGGGCAGCTTTATTTGATGTGGATACGCCAGAGGATTTTGAATTGGCGAAAAATCATTATATAGACTCATTAACGGAGTAGCAATTAAATTTATGTCAGCATAAATAACACAAAATCGGATATTTTCATTAATTATTTCTTTAAGACATAACTTAAACCCACTTTTTAACTATTTTGTGTTATATATATTGACGTAATGTTAACATCGATATATATTGATAGTACGTTATTGGTCGAGGCCAAAACGAGCGAGAGGTATAAACAGCTTCCATGGAAAGTTGTTGAAGCCATTCGATTCGAGTGACCGACAGCGTACAATTGCTAGTCTTGTACCTTGTCAGCTGTCCAAAAAAATAGAGAGTCGGGGAGGAACGGTATGAAACAGCACAAAAAAGTAATATCCACAGGTTTTGCACTTCTTTTAACATTTGTATTAATCATTAGCGGCTGCTCCAGCAGCAAGACGAACAATTCGAGTGAGGGCACGGCAAGCCCGGCCGCGGAAACCTCAGCAGGAGATACCGCAACGGATGAACCGGCTAAGCTGCCTCGCGTCGCATTCGTCTATATTGGGCCTCCGGGAGATGGCGGATGGACTTTCGAGCATGACAAGGGCAGATTGTATATGGAAGAGAAGCTAGGCATCAAAGCGGATACGGTCGAAAATGTGCCGGAGAGCGCGGATGCGGAACGGATCATTACGGAGCTCGCGCAAAACCACGACATCATCTTCACGACAAGCTTCGGTTACATGGATTACACCCTCAACGTAGCCAAGAAATTTCCAGATGTGAAATTCCTCCATACCGCAGGCTACAAAACAAATGACAACATGGGCACATTTTTCGGCAAAAACTTCGATGCCAGCTATTTAAGCGGTATAGCAGCAGGGAAGATGACGAAGAAAAACATCATCGGCTATGTTGGCGCATTCCCAATTCCTGAAGTTATTTATAACATAAACGCCTTCACGCTTGGCGTGCAGAGCGTCAATCCGGATGCAAAGGTCAGCGTAGTCTGGACGAATACCTGGTATGACCCGACAACGGAGCGTCAGGCAGCAGTAAGTCTGCTTGATAAAGGAGCGGATGTGCTGCTCGCTTATCAGGATTCACCGGCAACGCTGCAAGCAGCGGCTGAACGAGGCGCAATGGCTGGCGGCAACGATTCCGATATGACCCGGTTCGCGCCAGAAGCATACTTAACGAACCCGATTTGGAACTGGGGGCCTTATTATACGAAGACGGTTCAATCCGTTATCGATGGCACTTGGAAGAGCGAGCAGTATTCCGGTTCATTGACAGACGGCATGGTTGATATTGCACCGCTTGGACCAAGCGTGCCTGAGGATGTGAAAACGCTCGTGAACGATACGAAAACGAAGCTCATTAGCGGCGAGATCAACGTATTTACCGGTCCGATTACGGATGCGTCCGGCGCAGTCAAGGTTGACGAAGGCAAAACACTTGCGCTTGATGACATTTTGATCATGGATTGGTTCGTTAAAGGGGTAGAAGGCACGATTCCGAAATAATCGGCTTTCGCCATATGGGTAAGTCAACAAATCCCTGAATGAAGGGATTTGTTGATTTAGTGCGCCCAGCATGGGCGCTATCTCTAGGGTTCAAGTCCCGAATGGTGAAGGCAGTAGTAGCCATAGCTTAAGGCAAGGGTGTCCATCGCGAGGTGGAATCTGAAGGAAGCCGGCGGCAAATCTCCGGTCTGAGGAACACGAACTTCATATCAGGCTAGCGTACGTTGGATGAGGTTGCTAAACAAACCAAAGTCCTTACTGCCGAAGGCGTGCGAGAGTAAATGAAGCAGATAGATGGAGAGGAAGATAGCGCTCTTACCTGGGGAGATCTGTACGGAACGCGAGAAACCTCGTAAACCTGCTTGTGAAAGCAGGCTGAACGTATAGAAGTCAGCAGAAGCCATAGTACGTGGGCTGTTGCAACAGCTTGCGGAAGGGCCGAACATGGAATAGGAACGTAAGCGACTTGGCGTTCGAGGATGGACATGGAAAGCAGACAATCCCTTTCTTTAAGGGACTTATCTGAGGAAAGTAGCGGTGAATACGCTGAGGGTACTCAGAAGGGCAGAGTTCATCAACGGCACAAAGAGAAGAGACGTTCACGCAAGGGAGTGTATCGAAGGATGATCGAGGAAGTGCTGTCACGAGGCAATATGCTGTCGGCGCTAGCAAGGGTCGAAGCGAATAAGGGAAGCCATGGCGTAGATGGCATGTCGGTAAAAGATTTACGCAGACACATCGTACAAAACTGGCAAACGATTCGCAAAAGCATAAGAAACGGAACCTATGAGCCTAGTCCAGTCCGTCGGGTCGAAATCCCGAAGCCGAACGGTGGAACTCGGTTCTTAGGCATACCAACCGTGACAGACCGCCTCATCCAGCAGGCGATCACGCAAGTATTAACCCCGGTATTTGACCCCGCATTTTCTGAACAAAGCTATGGATTTCGCCCTCAAAGGCGAGCACATGATGCGGTGAGGAAAGCGCGCAGCTACATGCAAGAGGGACATCGAATTGTGGTAGACATCGACATGGAGAAATTCTTCGATCATATCCATCATGACCGCTTAATGGCAAAGCTAGCGGAACGAGTAACAGACAAAACAGTGTTGAAACTCATACGCACTTATTTGCAGGCGGGAGTCATGGAAAGAGGACTCGTCCAAGCATCAACGGAAGGAGCGCCGCAAGGAGGTCCGCTGAGTCCATTGTTATCTAATATCGTCCTTGACGAATTGGATAAGGAACTAGAACAGAGGAACCTCCGCTTCGTAAGATATGCCGATGACTGTAACATCTACGTGAAAACGTGGAAGGCAGGACAACGGGTGATGAAATCCATTACCACATTTATTGAGGGAAAACTGAAGTTGAAGGTAAACCGAGAGAAAAGCGCGGTAGATCGCCCATGGAAACGCAAGTTTCTAGGATTTACGTTCAGTTGGGATAAAAAGAATCCGAGAGTAAAGATAGCAAAACCATCGCTAGAGCGAGTGAAAGCAAGGATCAAAGCGATAACCTCTCGTAGTAAGCCGATCCCGATCGAGAAGCGGATAAAGGAGCTAAATCAATATCTTACGGGCTGGTGCGGATATTACGCGCTGTCGGACACGAAAAGCCTATTCCAAGAACTGGACGAATGGACAAGGAGAAGGCTCCGGATGTGTGTCTGGAAACAATGGAAGCAACCAAAGACAAAGGTTAGGAAATTGGTGTCGCTTGGAGTCCCGAAACAGAAGGCATATGAATGGGGAAATTCGAGGAAGAAATACTGGCGTATCGCATGCAGTCCAATTCTCCATCGATCACTAGATAACCAATATTGGTTATCTCTTGGTCTGAAAAGCTTAACGGACAGATACAAACAACTGCGGAATATGACATGAACCGCCGTATACCGAACGGTACGTACGGTGGTGTGAGAGGACGGGGGTTTATCGCCCCCTCCTACTCGATTAAACAGCTATTTCGGTATGAAGCTGCTTACGAAGTAGGTTTGCTAAGCAAACCTTGGCTTATGCTTTCGAAGTAGGTTTGCTTCACAAACCTAAGTTCATGCTTACGAAGTAGGTTTGCTTCGCAAACCTTGGCTTATGCTTTCGAAGTAGGTTTGCTTCGCAAACCTTTGAGGAGGGTCAAAATGAATGAAAAGTATTCGGTAGAAATGCGCCAAATCGTGAAGCATTTTGGCTCGGTCGTGGCGAATGACTTTGTTGATTTCCAAGCAAAGCGGGGAGAAATTCATGCGCTGCTCGGGGAGAACGGAGCAGGCAAAAGCACGATGATGTGCATGCTCTCTGGCGTATATCGGCCGACCAGCGGCGACATCTTCATTCATGGCGAGCCGGCAAAGATTCGATCGCCGAAGGATGCCATGAAGCTTGGCGTTGGCATGGTGTTTCAAAACTTCCGCCTCGTTCAATCGTTGACCGCAGCCGAAAACATTGTGCTGGGGGAGAAATCATCGTTTTGGCGGGGAGCCAGATGGATGAACAATAAGCAGCAGGAAATCGAAGCGATCGCGGAACATTTTGGTTTATCGTTCCCGGTCAATCGTCCGATCTGGCAGCTCTCGGTTGGGGAGCAGCAGCGTGTGGAGATCGTCAAGACGCTCTATCGCGGCGCGGAGCTCATTATTTTGGATGAGCCGACGTCGGTGCTGACCCCTGGCGAAGCCGAGCAGCTGTTCGCAACGCTGCAGCGCATGAAATCAGAAGGGAAGACCGTTATTATGACTACCCACAAGCTGAAGGAGGTCATGGCTGCTTCGGATCATATCTCGGTCATGCGCAAGGGCAAGCTGATTCATTCGATGGCGAAAACAGACACCAATGAACGCGAGCTTGCGAGGCTGATGGTTGGCAAAGAGCTCGCTGAAAGCCGGCCAATCCTTCCGCGACCGAAAGGGAAGCGGCTACTATCCGTCCAGCATGTTGATGTCTATGCCGATCATGGCAGGAAATCGCTTGATCATTTCTCGCTAGAAGTTAGCGAAGGCGAAATAGTAGGAGTCGCGGGTGTTGCAGGAAATGGGCAGAAGGAGCTAGCCGAGGTGCTGACAGGTCTCAGGCCGTGGAAGCGCGGAACGATTCATTTTGACGGCAAAGAGCTGAAGAATGGTTCCGTAAGGGCGGCAATCGAATCGGGAATTGCCCATGTGCCCGAGAATCGCATGAAGAGCGGTCTTGCCGGGAATCTGGGTATCGTTGACAATTTATTGTTCAAATCGTATCGGACGAAGGAACGCTCTCTATACGGCTTTTTGCGGATAAGGGCAAATCGCCAATGGTCGCATGATTTAGTTAAACAATTTGATGTTCGAACGCCTGGCCTCGATACGCCAGTCCAGCAATTGTCGGGCGGGAATCAGCAAAAGCTGCTTTTTGCTAGAGAAGTGAATCAGGATCCTCTGCTTATGGTAGCCGTGCATCCGACTCAAGGGCTCGATGTTGGAGCGACGGAAGGCGTGCACCGACTTATGGCAGAGATGCGTGACGCTGGAAAAAGCGTTTTGCTCATTTCAGAAGATTTAGATGAGGTTATACAGCTATCTGATCGCATTCTCGTTATTTATAACGGTCAAATCGTAGGCGAGATGGCAAGGGAGGAAGCGGATCGGGAGAGGATCGGCATGTATATGGCAGGTCTTCAAGCTCCGGAGGCGCCGGAGGAGGAAGCGGGATGAGCGACAAAAAGCCTGTATTAACGAAAGGATCGCTTGCTATCGAAGCAGCTCAAGAATCTAGCAAATGGAAGTGGCGATCCTATCGCATTGAAATTTATAGCACAAAGAAGGGCAGCTCGTGGTGGATTCCTTTCGTGTCGGTGCTGCTGGCGCTAGTCGTTTGCGGCATATTTATTGCAGCGAATGGCATGAACCCTTTTCCTGTATATAAGAAAATGTTCACAGGCGCGTTCGGCACTTCATACGGCTTGACCGAAACGCTTGTCAAGACGATTCCGCTGCTGCTATGCGGACTTGGCGTTGCGATTGCTTATCGCATATCCGTATGGAACATCGGTGCTGAGGGGCAATTTGCCGCTGGCGCGATGGCCGCGACAGCAGTAACGATTTATTTTCCGAATATGCCCGGCATTCTCATTATTCCTGCGATGATCGTGTTCAGCATCGTTGCAGGCGGCGTGTGGGGTCTGTTGACGGCAATTCCGCGCACCTACTTTCAAGTCAATGAGCTGGTCACCTCTCTGATGCTCAATTACGTTGCTTTGCTTGCGATGGATTCTTTTGTGTTTGGTCCTTGGAAGGATCCGAAGGGGATGAATTTTCCAGGGACGCCGATGTTTACGGAGGCGCAATCGCTTCCGGTGCTTGGCGACACAAGGCTGCATCTTGGGCTGTTGTTCGGCATCATCGCGATTGTTCTATATGGCTTCTTCATTAAATACACGCGTTGGGGCTATGAGCTGAGACTGATCGGCGCCAATCCCGAAGCCGCCAAAAATGCGGGCATTCGCATTAGCAGACATATTTTGCTGGTCATGCTCATAAGCGGCGGGCTGGCCGGTCTTGCAGGAATGGCTGAGGTATCCGGCGTGACGCATCGCTTAATGTACGGCATTTCGCCAGGGTATGGCTACACCGCCATAATCGTGGCATGGCTCGCCAAGCTGCATCCCATCGGGCTAGTCGTAGCCTCGTTTCTGTTCGGCGGCCTTATTGTCGGAGGGTACAGCGTACAAACGATTGGCTTGCCATCCTCGATCTCCGAAATGCTTCAGGGCGCGATCTTATTTTTCCTTATTGCAGGCGGCACATTCAGTAAATTCCGTCTTCGTAGAATTCGTTGAAAAGGGGCGTTTAAACGATGGAAATCGTGTATCAAATGCTGCTTGCCGCCATATCCTCTGGTACACCGCTATTGTTCGCAACGCTAGGCGGCATATTGATCGAACGCTCAGGCATCATCCAGCTTGGCGCGGAGGGTCTTATGCTGATGGGTGCCGTTACGGCATGTCTGACTTTTCTGCAAACCGGAAGCTTGACGGTTACGCTGCTGGCCGTTTGCGGCATTAGCATTCTGCTAGGCGGCATTCACGCTTTTCTCAGTGTGTCGCTGCGGGCGAATCAGATCGTTTGCGGACTTGCGATGACTTTATTCGGGGCGGGACTAAGCGCTTATTTAGGCAAGCCGATTAGCGGGCTCCCCGTTCCAAGAGCGGTACCGAAGCTTGATATGCCTTGGCTTGAGGGCGTTCCGTTCTTTGGCCGCATTTTCGCCCACCTTGATCTATTGACATGGTTCAGCTTCTTGCTTGTTATCGGTCTTCATCTCTTCATCCACCGCACCTCGCTCGGGCTCCATCTGCGGGCAATGGGCGATAATCCGGCTACAGCGGATGTAATGGGGATACGCGTTCAAGCGTTTCGCTACGGCTACATCATTGTCGGTTCCATTCTCATTGGGCTCGCCGGAGCGGATTTGCTGCTCGTCTACTCGCCGACTTGGACGGAGGGCATGACGACGGGACGAGGCTGGATCGCGGTTGCTTTAGTTATTTTTGCCAGATGGAATCCGATTCGCGCCCTCTTTTGCGCTTATTTCTTCGGGGCGCTCGACATGCTGGGCTTCCGCATTCAATTGATTGGCAGTGAAATACCGTCCTATTTCTTAAAAATGATTCCGTACGTCGTTACGATTCTAGTGCTCATGTTCCTCGGCTGGCGCAATCGCAACAAGCCATCCGGCTCGCCGGAATCGCTTGGCGTACCGTATATTAGGGAACAACGATTTTAACAACTTTTTAACAGTAAAAGGAGGGGAGCACGATGGGCATAAACGTTCCGGAGACCATGGCGTCTCCTCTTGTATGGCATCCGCAAACGGCTGCGGATGCGTGGCAGCTCAAACAAGCCTATGCAGCAGGCAGCGTTTATATATCCGGCGGCACGCTGCTTCGCACGCACTGGGAATCTGGGATAGCGGCCTTGCCGAAGCATTTAATCAATTTGAGCACGGTTCGCGGTTTGAAGGAGATTAGAGTCGGCGAGACGGGGCTCTTAATTGGCGGTCAAATGAGCTTGCAAGCCTGCCGTACCCATGCTTTTCTGCAGCGGCATTTTCCGATGGTGACCGAGGCGATTCGTACGATAGCGGCGCCTTCCGTTCGGCATTTAGCGACGATTGGAGGCAATGTTGCTTCAAATATTGGCGATTCGATTGCTGCGCTGCTTGCGTATGATGCCGAAGTGATTTGGTATGACGGCACTGCTGAGCAGTTGCTGCCATTAACGGAATGGCTGAATATCGCAAGCGCTCCGAGCCGGGCCAATGAACGTCTGCTGTTAAGCGTGCTGCTTCCTTTCAAAGAGACGGAGGAACGGGAAGCGAGCGATGATGGTGACGGGAAAGATTCGATTTCGAAAATGAAGCGTTTCGGCGCTTATCATAAAATCGGACGCCGAGAAGCGTTCACCCCATCAGTCGTTACCGCAGCGATCAAGGGATCGCTTGCGGATGATGGTGTTCTACAGGGGATACGGATTGCGCTTGGCGGCGGTCAGACCGTACCGCAGCGGCTCGAGCAATTAGAGAAGGAAATCGTCGGAGCACCATTGGATGGTCAACTGCTGCAGCATGTCTATGACCGAATTATTCAACTCTATGAGCCGCGAGAGGATCTGTTCGCATCGGCTGCTTATCGGAGAACTACGGCGGCAAATGTTATCGTGACAGAGCTTTGGAAGGCTGCGAGACATTAATGGCAAAAAAGGGAGGATGAAGCTTTTGCTCTTAAACCGCGCAAGCAGCGCTGGGCGATGGCGAATTCGTCCTGACGGGTTAGGCAAGGTAACAGGCAGCTTGGCATATTTAACGGATATAACAAGGGAAGAAATGCTCTACGGTCTTGTGCTGCGAAGCGAGCATCCACATGCGCGAATCGTATCCATTCATACGGAATCGGCAAAGCAACTGCCTGGCGTTCATGCGGTGCTTACTTATCTGGATGTCCCTGGATTAAATGCTTTCGGAATCGCGCACCCGGATCAGCCCGTACTTTGCGAGGACCGTGTGCGATATGTGGGCGATGCGCTGGCGACAGTAGCGGCAGAAAGCATTGCGATTGCCCAGCATGCAATTGAGTTAATCCAAATCGAATACGAGATTTTACCAGTCGTCGATGATCCCGAGCGGGCGCTGCTGGCAGATTCGCCGCAGCTGCACCCTAAGGGGAATGCGATGCATCATACCACGTTTAGCAGAGGCGATGCGGAGGATGGCTTCAAGCAGTGCACTCATATTATTGAAGAAACGTATTATACGCCTCGTCAAATGCACACGTACATGGAAACGGAAGGCGGCTTGTTCGTACCTGAGGATGACGGTCGATTGACGGTCTACTCGGCGACGCAGCATGGGTTCATGGATCGGATGCAGCTATCCCGCATCTTAGCGAAGCCTCAGCAAGAAATTCGGATCGTCTCAAGCCCGATCGGAGGCTCGTTTGGCGGGAAGGATGAGCTGAACGTGCAGCCATACGGCGCACTGCTCGCTATGAGCACGGGGAAGCCCATTAAGATGCATAACGCTAGACAGGAATCGATTCGCGCAGGCTTAAAGCGGCATCCGATGAAATTTACGATGAAGACAGGTACGGATGCTTCCGGCAAATTGCTGGCGCATCAAGTCAGCATTATTTCGGACACAGGTCCATATTCCACCCTTGGCGCAGAAGTGCTCAACTTCGCCACCGAGCATGTCATTGGCCCATACCGCTATGAACATCTGGATGTCAAAGGCGTCTCCGTATTCACGAATAACGGCATGTCCGGTGAATTCCGAGGCTTTGGAGGCAATCAAGCGATCTTCGCGCTGGAGGGTCAAATGGATCGGCTTGCCGAACGGCTCGGCATGGAGCCTTGGGCATTTCGCAAACTGAATATGCGTCAGGTCGAGGATCTTGGTCCATTCGACCAGCCTATCGCCATGACTGAGGGTGCCGAACAGGTGTGGGACGCCATTGCAAAATGTCCGCTGTGGCAGGAGAGAAGCAGCCCGGATGCAACCGGCTTGCCTGAAGAAGAGCCTTGGATAAAGACTGGAATCGGCGCTGTTTTTACGATGCATGGCGCTGGTCTTGGCGTCGGTATTCCCGATCCGGCTGGCGGACGATTGGCGCTCGCGGCCGACGGGAGGATTGAAGCGGTGTTCGGGTATGAGGAATTTGGCCAAGGCTTGCTGGCAACACTTGAGCAAATGCTCATTGAGCAGTATGGTTTTGCCGCAGAAGATATTCGAATGATTATCGGGGATACCGATGTCGTGCCCGAGAGCGGATCAACGACGGCATCTCGTGCAACCGCCATGATGTGGAAATCGCTGCAGCGGCTGAAGGAGCCTTTTACGGAACAAATGCTGAAACGCGCAGGTTCTATCCTGAATCTTTCGGAGGAGAAGCTCCGATTAGGCGCGGGGGGCATATGGGAGGAAGCTGATGATAAGCTGCTGCTCTCCTACGAGGATTTAGCAAAAGCGGAAGGCAGCCACATAAGCTGTGAAACGTCATTTGCATTTCCTACTTCACCAACGGATCGGGTTGGCGCTCATTTTATGTACACGTACTCGGCCGTTGCCGTTAAGGTTGAGCTCAATTCATTAACCGGGCGAGTCAAGGTGCTTCAGCAATATCATGCGGTGGCGGCTGGACCTGTCATCAATCCGCAGGGCTTCCTCGGTCAGATCGAAGGAGGCAGCAGCATGGCGCTGGGCTTTGCCCTTATGGAGGACGCCATTATGGATAAAGGCCATTATATAACTCGAAATTTGGATACGTATCTCGTACCGACCATTGTCGATCAAAGCGGCTTGGTCGAGGTTGAGGCCATTGAACACTTGCCGGAAAATGATGACTATGGCCCGCGCGGCATCGGCGAGGTCGGCTCTGTAACGCTGGCTCCTGCTATTGCGGCAGCCATTCGGCAGGCCAGCGGCAAATGGGTAACGAAATTGCCGGTTGAGCCTAGCTTTTTGCAGGAAGCGCCATTTTTTCTGACAAAGGGGTGAGAGGGAATGATTGATAAGGCTGCGCAGTCTGGAACGAAATTTGAACTGCAATGCTTCATTAATGGAGGAGAGAAAACGATTGAGGCAGCGCCTTCAACCCGCTTGCTGACGATACTCAGGGATGATCTGGTGCTCACCGGAACGAAGCGCTCTTGTGATATCGGACGGTGCGGCGCATGTATGGTGCTGATCGATGGCAAGGCGGTCAATTCATGCTTGACGATGGCTTATCAATGCGCAGGATCTGAAATTACGACGATAGAGGGCGTTGCTCCCAGCGGTATCGATCCGATTCAGCAAGCCTTTCTGGAGGAGGGCGGCTTTCAATGCGGCTATTGCACACCTGGGATGATTATATCCGTCAAAGCGCTGCTCGATGAACAACCAGATCCTTCCGATGATGAAATAGCTGAGGCATTGTCCGGCAATATATGCAGGTGCACGGGGTATGGTGGCATTTGGCGAGCGGTTAAACGAGCGATTGAAGGGAGACGTCAAGCGACATGACAAACACGGATAAGCATTTATTCTATTTATTGCGCAGCATCGAAGTGTCGCGGAAGGCGAGGGAGTCTGGGAATACACCGTTCGGCGCTATTCTCGTGAAC
Organism: Paenibacillus sp. Y280; assembly: GCF_056786335.1. NCBI lineage: Bacteria > Bacillati > Bacillota > Bacilli > Caryophanales > Paenibacillaceae > Paenibacillus > Paenibacillus sp. Y280. Next base: position 54,621 of record NZ_JBXCIW010000002.1, on the reverse strand, counting down.
CCAGAAGGCGAAATCGTGCTCGAGCAAGGGAACATTGAGATTACGGAATCCAACTGCACCGGGCATGCGGAAAGAACGCTAATGGAGGCAGCCTCCAAACGATACAGCAGAGATGAGCTATGGCATTTTAAGCTCTATACGACGGCTGAGCCTTGCGCGATGTGTGCTGGTGCTATTTATTGGGGCAACGTTGGCACGGTCGTCTATGGCATTTCGGAGAAGCGTCTAGCGCAGTTAACGGGTGACGATGAACAAAATCCGACGTTGGATTTGCCTTGCCGCATCGTATTTGCGCAGGGCCGCAAGCCCATTCAAGTAATCGGTCCTTTCCCAGAGGTTGAGGATGCGGCGATCGCGGTTCATGAGGGGTATTGGAAATGAAGATAACGATTGAACAAATAAATGAAAGCAGCCTTGAGCAATTCGTAGAGCTCTTGGGCGAGATTTTTGAGCATTCCACTTGGATCGCCGCTTCGGCTTATGGAGCTCGTCCATTCGCTTCGGTTGAAGCTCTGCATGCAGCCATGATCAATGTGGTGCGGGAGTCCAGAGTAGAGACGATTGTTGACTTATTCCGTGCTCATCCCGATCTCGGAACGCGGCTTGCGGTTGCCGACTATTCCGCGCAGGAGCAGCAAGGAGCTGGACTGGACCAATTAACGACCGAGGAATATGACCGCTTCTACGGCTTGAATCAGACTTATCTGAAAACCTTTGGCTTTCCTTTTATTTTGGCGGTGAGAGGGAAGAAGAAGGAGGATATATGGGAAGCGATGGAAGCTCGAATAGGGAACTCGGCAAGCGATGAAGCAGAGCAGGCGCTGCTTGAAATTGAAAAGATATCCGGTTTTCGTTTAAAAGATCTCATCATAGAGTAGAGAAGGGACGATTGTCATGTTAAAATTACGCAGTGGTCGAACGCTTTATTATGGAAAAGGGGATGTGCTCAGCTATCGAACATACGCAGCCCCGCTCTCGGTTAAATCAATTCCTGAATCGCGCTTCACGGGAGATAGCAACGTAATTTTCGCGCATAACATAACCTTCTCGGTAAGCAGCGAGGTGCTGCTAACCTCCTTCACGGAAGGCGACAATACGCAGGTCGTAGCTACCGACTCTATGAAAAATTTCATTTTGCGCCAAACGGCAAATTATGAGGGAAGCACGACGGAAGGGCTGTTAGCCTTCATCAGCCAAAAGTTTCTTGAGCGTTATCCGCACATTGACGCCATTGAGATTCGCGCTGATCGGCTGCCGTTCAGCTCGGTAACCGTTGCGGAAGGAAGCGATTGGAGCGATAGCCAGCTCGTCTTTCGAAGATCGCATAATGAGCATGCCAGCGCTGCCCTGAAATGGATTCGTGCGACGGACGGCGCAGCGCTTGCAGAGCAGGAAAGCGCATTGTCGCATATTCAGCTTATTAAAGTTAGCGGCAGCTCCTTCTATGGCTTCGTTCACGATGAATATACGACGTTGCCTGAAAGCTATGATCGGCCTTTATTTATTTTCCTTGATATTTTTTGGACATATGAGCATGCAGAGGATGCTTTCGATAGCGAGCGCGGCGGGTATGTTCCTTCCGAGCAAATTCATGATATTGCCCATACGCAGTTTCATTCGGAGAAATCGCCGTCGATCCAATATTTGATTTACCGAATCGGGAAAAGCATTTTAACGAGGTATCCGCAGCTTGCAGAGGTTCGCTTCGAATCCAATAATCGCACATGGGAGACTGTTGTGGAGCCGGATCATGCTGCAGCAGCCGGCGTCTATACGGAGCCGCGTCCTCCTTATGGCTTCCAAGGCTTTACGCTCACGAGGGCTGATCTCGATGAAGGGACGGAGCATCATGAGCGGACGGATCACGACGCATGTTCTTGATCTTGCGGGCGGGAAGCCGGTTATCGGGATAGCGATCGAGCTCTGGTATTTGGGGGAGGCAGCTGGATTGGCTGCTGGAAATTCGGAAGGACTGCAAGCACCTAAGCTGATCGGTGCGTATAAGACGAATGAGGACGGGCGAGTCGATCACCCCTTGCTTGACGGTGACGATATGGAGCCGGGCATCTATGAGCTTATATTCGCAGCTGGCGATTTTTTTCGGCGAACGGCCCATTTGTCAGCCATTGAGGGGAGCATCTTCGAATGGATACCGATTCGGTTCCAAGTTCGCGATGCGAAGGAACACTATCATGTCCCGCTCCTAGTGGCGCCTGGCGGGTATAGCACTTATCGCGGAAGCTAGCAATCGTGCCGTGCTGCGTGAGAGGTATACAAGCTTTTTGGGATGTGAATGATTAGGTACTATGAAGGGGGAGCCTGCGATGACGTTAACAAATGAACAATCGGCAGCAGGTAAGGCGTTATTATCGCAGCTGCCAAAGATCGATTTGCATGTGCATTTAGACGGAAGCGTAAAGCCTGAAACGTTGAAGGAGCTAGCACAGGAGCAAGGCTTGCCGCTGGAAGCAGGCTCGGATGCCGATCTGCTGAATCAAATGCGAGTGGGAGAGCAATGCGAGAGCTTAAAGGAATATTTAAGTAAATTCAGCTTCGTGCTTCCTTATTTGCAGACGGGTGAAGCTTTAGAGCGTGTTGCGTTCGAGTTGGTTGAACAAGCCGCGAAGGAGAAGGTGAGATATATTGAGGTTAGATTCGCGCCTCAGCTGCATCGACTGCAAGGGCTATCCAACCATGAGGTCATTCATCATGTTGTAGAGGGCTTGAAGCGCGGCGAGCAAGCCTTCGGTACGGTAGCGAGAGCCATCATAATTTGTTTGAGAAGCCATTCCTATGAATGGAATAAGGAAGTTATCGAAGAAGCGGCACGTTTTTATAAAAAAGGGGTCGTCGCCGTCGATCTGGCCGGTGATGAAGCATCGTTCCCGGCTAAGCTGTTCCGACAGCTGTTCGAAGGGGCTCAGCAGCTAGGCTTGCCGGTCACCATTCATGCGGGCGAGGCCGCAGGCGCGGAAAATGTTCGCGAGGCGATAACCTCTCTCGGCGCCGTCCGAATCGGCCATGGCGTACGAATGCTGGAGGACCCCGAGGTTGTGGCGCTTGTGAAGGAACGGCAAATTCCGCTAGAAATGTGTCCGCTCAGCAACATTCAGACGAAGGCAGTTTCAGGATGGGATGCTTATCCGCTGCGCCGTTATTTGGAGCAAGGCATTCTCGTTACGGTCAATACGGACAATATGACGGTCACAGGTACGACGATTCAGAAAGAATATGAGCTGCTGATGGACCATTGCGGCATTACGCTGAATGAGATCGTGACAATCGTGATGAACGGCGTACATGCAGCCTTTTTGGACGGAGCAGAGAAGCAATCGTTGATTGCGAGGTTTAAGAGCGAGTTCGCTGCTGTCGGCATTCAAATCTAATAAACGTTTTGTTTGAAGCAAGTGGAGGCTTTGCGCCTAGATATAGGCGCAAGGCCTTTTCTTGCAATCACGCCGCTGGCGGTAAGCGAACCTTAAGTTTCGCTAATTGGGGTTGGATGATGTTTCCAAATGATACTAGCGTTGTTATACTGGAAGGAGCGATAGGCGATTCTACGCTAAAATGGAGGTTATCAATACGATGACTAAAGTACGCGAGAGGGCTTTGTGACGGAGATGCGCTGGCTGGTCCCTATTATGGCACAGGCGCATTTCCAGAAGGATGGATGAATCAGCTGGCAAGATTGGATGAGATTCACCATCTGTGCAACAGATTCGAAGCAGCATTAACCACATAATATTTGCAGACCAAGGGCGGCGATAAGTTGGATCCACAAGAACAAAGAGCAAAAGAGCTGTTTAACGCTTATTTCGGGAGTTACTTCCAGATGCACCGTGATGGGAAGTATGAAGAATATAAAACGTATGAGGTGACAAAGGAAACCGAATCCGAATGGCTTGAGGAATCGATTGCAAAATATACTGCTGAGCTGTCCATAAGGAACTGGGATGCCGTTACTCTGCTATTATCAATCGCCAAAAACTTCCCCGACAGCCGTATACTGGACAATGTGATTGCTTTTACTTCTAGACATCTCATGTCGTCGGATAGCATCGTCAAGCTGATGTATGCCGAGCATATTGTAGCGATACTTAAGCTGGTTAAAGATAAATGCTCGACCGAGCAGCTGCACAATGCTTATAAAGTGACTGCGCTCCTATTAGAGGACATTATTTCTAAGCCGCTAATCATCGATCCTGGTCATGAGCTGTATGACTTCCAAATCAAAGATAAAAAATCTTTGAATAATCGAGCGGCGAAGAGCATTGAATTGATCAAGGAGATGCTGCATGATACGAAATAGGGAGTGATTGTTAGTATCGCGTATAGAGAAAAGGTATTTTGGAGGTTTTAGTTTTATATGAACAAACAGAAAAGAATACTACTAAGCGTGGTATTGATCATCCTGCTGCTAGTGTTATTTCGATGGAACCATTTTACGACTCAAACCATTGCTCAGGTGAAAATAATCGAAGTAAGTGCGGATGAAATCGTCGTTGAGAACATGAGTGGGATCCGTGAAACCGTACAAATACCAAAAGGCATTTTTAAGTTAATTGAAGTAAATAAACAATATTGGATCACGTATGAGCATCGTAAGTGGGAAAGACCGACACTAGTCTCCATTGAGCCTTAATTGGGATATCGTCAGCGTTAGGCATGCTGATTGTAGAGGTGTGGCGTAAGTTAAGTGGCAATGGAGGGTAGTGGAGTGTGCCTAACATGTGCCTTATGGATGCCTTATTGGTGCCATATTGTGCCAAATTGGTACCTAACGTGTACCATATCTGTGCCTTATGGGTGTCTAATGGGTGAATAATGGGTTCCATATGATTCTTACGGGTGCCTTGGGACTTTCCTGCCCCTTCAACTCTCCATTCGACTCATGCAAGCAGGAAGATTAGCATTAACAGGAAAAACTCCTGCTAATTTCGCCAAATGCTCGCTTTTACATGAATTAGCTGGAATTTCTCCCTTTAATTTATAGGAAATAGGTGAATTCACGGGATACTTACCGGATTAACAGGAGAAATTCCAGTTAAATGAAATTCTGTAACATTTATATTGAAAATAACGGGAGTTTTTCCTGTTAAGTGCTTCATTTCTCCATCGGACAGACCTCATGTATTCAAATTAATAATCGACTAACACAATAAGAGGAGTATTTGATATGCAAAATGTTACTTTAACCGTAGTTTCGCCTGAGAACGAGGATTTACAGATGCTGATTCGCCAGCTCGATGAAGATCTGCTGAAGCGTTACCCCGCTGAAGAGATTTTTGGACTGGATTTTACGGATGAAAAGGTTAAAGAGATTGTATTCATCGTTGCTTATTGCGATGGAATACCTGCTGGCTGCGGTGCGATTCGGCCGCTAGATGATGAAGCGACGGAGCTGAAGAGGTTCTTCGTTGCTGAAGGCTACCGCAATAGAGGTATTGCGCAGCAGATATTGTTCGAGCTTGAGGAGAAGGCGAAGTCCATGCATTTTCGCAGCATCAAGCTCGAAGCAGGGAGAGAGCAGCCGGAGGCGCTCAGCTTTTATAGAAAGCATGGTTATACACCAATCGATAGATTTGGCATTTATGTAGATAGCGAGAGCAGTGTTTGCTATGAGAAGCGGCTGCAAGAGTAATTGAATTCAAAATGCTAAACCAAGAAGAATGGGAGGGATAAATGTTGGATCAAACATACGACCAAGCTGCATTTTCGATAAAGCTGCCTTACTCGGCTGCCCATTATGTTGCCATCTTCACTTTGACTTATATTGGATCAGCTTTCGCGACTGAGGCTTTTGACTTTGGCGAGTGGAAAAATAAGTTTCAAATAGGCGTGATCGTATTTATGGTCATTATTGCAATATTGATGCTGAAAAGCATGCTAAAGCACCGCAAGCTCATTATTGAAGAAAGCCGCTTAATCATTGACGGTGTTTCCTTATCAGCCCAAGATGTGACGAAAGCTTCGATCAATACGTTCTACATAGAGCTTGCAACGTCTAAAAAGAAGTGGTTGGAACGATATATTCGGTTTGATTTTAAAGGGGAAGACAAAAAGCTGAACCGAAATCATTTACTCAACTGGCTAAAACTCCATGACATTAAAGTAGAATAGTGTGAGTTGAAAAGGGGTATTGATGATGAATCTGCAACCTTCAAAAACATTTGGCTTGATGATGATGTCGAGTTCGTTCTTCGTTATAAATGCCATTATCCAGTTTGTGAACATATATGAGAAAGATGGCTCCGAGTCTCTAGGTTTCTTATTCTTTCTTTCAGGGCTAATTCTGCTTACTCTTTTAATTATTTTGATTATAGATGTTGTTACTAAAAATCGGTTTAACATCCAAGCTAAGCTGGTCAGCAAGCATAAAAATATCATCTACTTCCTAAGGGAGGATGGAAAGGTCAAGCGAATTAGAATTGTTGTTCCGGACATTTTGGAGCAATTAGTACCAGATCAGCATGTTGAGATTACATTCTCCTCGCTCGCGCGTATCCCGCTCCATATCATCTCAATTGATCAACCTAATACGGCTTCGACGCTCAAAACCTTTAAACATGCAGCTTGGGCAAACCAACAAATTTTTGATGTTTTTCAGAAAGGCAACGGACCTGAGGAGAAGCAACTGCGCTTGTTTGGCCATGTTCTAGCTGCGGAGCAGGTGTGGCTTGCCCGGATCAACGGAGAGGATGCTTTGGTGTTTTCGATATGGCCTGAGTATTCCCTTGAGGAGTGCGAGCAGGTAATGAAGCAAAATATTGTTGGCTATCAAAATTTATTTGAAAAGCTAAAAGAAGCTGATTTTGCTAAAATAATCACTTATCCAAATAGCAAGGGGATTGTGTTTCATACATCGATATTCGATATTTTAACCCAAGTTTCCCTGCACGGCAGTTATCACCGCGGGCAAATCGCAACATTGCTCAGACAAGCTGGAGAAGAGCCTGTCATGACGGATTACATTGTTTATGCGAGACAATTGGAATAGAGGCGATATCAGTCCAGAATGACATAGAATAAGAAATAGAAGTTGAATATGTTAAAAGTTATCGTTAGTATAGAACAGTGATATGAGATTGGCATCGAGGTGACGATCATGATCATATGGATTAATGGCGCTTTTGGTGCAGGAAAGACGCAAACTGCGCATGAATTGCATAGAAGAGCGGAGGTATTTTGAAAAAAGCGTATGACCGCGTATTAACGCAGGTTAAACATATACGATTCTAATGACGGATGAACCAACTAGGAGGAGCAGCATGTCTAACTTAATGCAAAACAAAGTAATCGTCGTAATGGGAGTAGCAAATGAGCGCAGCATCGCATGGGGAGTGGCGAAGTCACTGCATAACCAAGGAGCTAAGCTTATTTTCACTTATCGCAAGGAAAGATCTTTGGAGAAGCTGAAGAAGCTATTGGAGCAGCATCAAATAGAAGCGCTGCAGGCGGTATCCTGTGATGTGCTGGATGATAGCAGTGTAATAGAAGCCTTTAAAGAAATTGAGCAAAAATCGGGAGTTATTCACGGTTTGGTCCATTCGGTTGCTTTTGCCGATAAGGATGAGCTGCAGGGTGAATATGTCGATACGACGAGAGAAGGGTATCTGCTTGCACAGAACTCAAGCTCCTATTCCTTGGTGGCGGTTGCGCGCGAAGCGAAGCGGCTGATGACGGAAGGCGGCAGTATCGTGACTCAAACGTATATTGGCGCAGAACGCGTTGTGAAAAACTATAATGTAATGGGCGTAGCCAAGGCTGCGCTGGAAGCAAGCGTGATGTATTTAGCCGAGGATTTGGGGAAATACGGCATTCGTGTCAACGCGGTTTCAGCTGGACCGATTCGCACACTCGCTGCCAAAGGCGTATCGGGATTTAACGATATTATGTCCACGCTTGAGGAAAGAGCGCCGCTTCGCCGCAATATTGACCAAGATGAAGTGGGAGATGCGACGATGTTCCTTCTGAGCCAATTGTCTAGAGGCATTACGGGAGAAGTGCTGCATGTCGACGCCGGTTTTCATATTTTGGGCATGTAAGCAGCTGATTGGAATAATATCTAAGCAAAAGGACAGTGGATTATCGCTGTCCTTTTGCTCTATTTATGCAGAAATCGTAGGCGTGCGTGCGAGTGAAAAACAAGCTCACTGATGGAGCGAATTCAACTCGACGTTAACGTATAGTGAAAAAACCTCCTGCATATAGAAGCAAGAGGTGTGATTTCGTGATCTTTGACGTTTTGATTTATCTACGTCTGCCGAATTTTTTCCTGATGATCTTCTTATTGACTTTGATCGCGCTTTGACCGCCTTGCTCATCGTTCTTCTTCCCGGCGATTCCGCTTCTCCCGTTGCCGTTGGCAAACTGGGAAAATTTATTTTTCGTTCTTCCGCGAACGGCCGTCTGACCGCCTTGATTCGAATTCGCCCCCACATTGCGGTTGATCTGTCCTCCGCCCTCCGCTCTTTGTTCAATACGTACGTTTTTTCGGATAAAAATGAAATTAATGGTGAGACCACACTTCCGCTTCTTGAAATTTCTCATCTCCAACACTCCAATCTACCAGTTTATTAGTAATGTATGTGAAGAGAATGAAATGGCTTGTATACTTGTTCGGTTAAGAATAAACCGAAGATAAACGACCCGTGTTTACAAGTTAATTTCTAAAATTAATCTAGATGATTCTAATGATGAGGTGATGATTTCAAAAAAAATATTTTTCGAAAAAGTCTATACAAGTCGTGCAGGTACATAAGAAGAATAGCTGAGGTTTTTAGATTGGAGGGATAAATATGTTTGAAAAGTCGAGCATTGATTATTTGATTGATCGAGAAAGAGATATTGATTCTCCTTTAGTCGTATTAATGTGTGGAATAGCTGGATCGGGAAAGACAACCTTCTCTCAAAATATGGAAAAGGAAGGTTTCGTACGTCTTTCTATCGATGAAGAAGTATGGTCAACAAATGGCCGCTATGGAATTGACTATCCAATTGAAAAATACAGAGAATATTTGGATGAAGCGCATATAAGATTACGCAATAAATTAATAAAGTTAATACAAGATAAAAAACAGGTTGTGGTTGACTCTAGTTTCTGGCAACGCTCTGAAAGAGATGAATTTAAACAGCTTATTGAAATCTCTGGAGGTAAATGGAGACTTATTTATCTGAAAGTAAACCCTGATGAATTGCGAAAGCGCCTTAAGATAAGAAGCCAACGTTTTGATGCAAATGCAGCTTTTACTATAACGGAAGAAATTCTAACAACCTTCCTTAATGGATAGAACCAAGAAACGAGGGAGAGATTGTTATAACAAATTAGAGGAAAAAGTTCCATTTACGATTAATGGAACTTTTTTATTTATCGCAATTATGACAATGAACAAGAGCTTATTTCCCCGCTTCTAATGCGTCTTTAATTTGTTTGTTCACCGCTTTAACATCTATGCTTCGCACGGCGGTGTCGGTTATCTCATACTTTGCTTTTAGCTTTAAAATACGATATACGCTCCGATCGAGCATCTCCCTCGTAATTTCGCCATCCCGCGCGCTTTGTTTGAGCGCCTTGAGTACGGATACTTGAATCCCATTATCATGTCCGACAAGAATAATGTCGCTGCCGGCTTGAATCGATCTGACAGCAGCTTCGCCGACATTGAAATGATCTGTAATGCCGCCCATGGTCATATCATCCGTGATAACGACGCCATCGTAGCCCAAATCCTCGCGCAGCAGCTCTTTAATAATCCTCTTGGAAATGGAGGCCGGATACTTCTCGTCGATTTTTGGGATCAATAAGTGAGCTACCATAATGGCATCGGCCTTCTGTTCAATGGCTTTAACGAAGGGAAGCAGCTCAAATGCCTCAAGCTCTTCCAAGGTTTTGTTCACGACAGGCAGATCGAGATGAGAATCAACCGATGTATCGCCATGGCCCGGAAAATGCTTGACGACTGCGGCAACTTGCTTGGACTGTATCGCTTTCATCGTTTCAAGTCCATGTTCTATGACAGTACCTGTGTCAGCGCCAAAGGATCGGTTGCCGATAACCGGATTTTTTGGATTGCTGTTGATGTCGAGGACAGGTGCAAAATCCATATTAAAGCCAAGAGCAGACACTTCTTCTCCAAGCGCTTCGCCTATTAGCTTCGTGTATGCAAGATCGTCTGCTCGTCCGATATCTGCTGCTGGAGGAAGCTTGGCAAACTCAGCAGGCATTCGACTGACTTTGCCGCCTTCCTGATCAATACTAAGCCAAAGAGGAGCGGAATTCGCTTGATTGGCTGCCTTCAATTGATTGAGAAACTTTAACGTTTGTGCTGCGCTCGTTATATTATCTTTATATAAAATAAATCCGCCTATTCGATATTGGTCGATCATTTTTTTGGCATTTTTTCGCATAGAAGTGCCATCTAAACCGACCAGCACCATTTGGCCAATTTTGTCATCCAGCGTCATTCTGGCAATTTGCTCTTTGATGGGATCAATAGTTTCTGTTGGTTCGGGAGTTGGTTCAGCCGTTGGATCAGCCGTTGGCACGGTAGATGGCTGTAGGCTTGGACTACTTATAGGCGCTTGTGATGGAGCTGGATTAATTGCAGCATTCGGCTTGCTGCAGCTGGCACACAGGATTAAAAGTGAGAGAATGGCAACTATTATCTTGATCATTACTTATTCCTCCCTCGTTGCAATATCCCCTTGAACGGGTGTTTGCATACCTTACAATGTTTTTTTATCCTGACGACTGGTTTCTCCCAATAGTTGCAGATGCGATTGTAGGCTTCATTCCAAAGAGGGGGAATAGCAGTATATTGCACATTTCTCAATCATAAACTGTATAGGTTATGAAAGCTATTGTTACCTTATCTGATCTAAGAGGAGGAGACTAATGGACCATTCGCATCGGAGCCCATACAGCTACAGTCATGTTCCGCAGCCTATTAGAAAAAGTGATGGTGCAGGCGGCGTTGACCTGGGACCTCGAGATATAATGCGCGATAAAGAGAATCCGAATATGTTTGTGCCGCCTGTAACGGACGCAGGCTTGCTGCCTAATATGAAGTTCTCCTTCTCAGATGCACATATGCAGTTAAATCAGGGAGGATGGTCGCGCGAGGTTACCGTCCGTGATTTGCCCATTGCAACTACGCTAGCTGGCGTTAACATGAAGTTGACGGCTGGGGGCGTTCGTGAGCTGCATTGGCATCAGCAGGCAGAATGGGCGTATATGCTGCTCGGCAAAGCGCGCATTACCTCCGTCGATTCGATTCAGGGCCTGGAGGGAGGCTGCGAGTTTTTGCTTGTCTTTGATGACGGCAGCTTTTCTGATTTGAATACCTTATCGATTTCGGATTGGTTTGCGCATACGCCAAAGGAAGTGCTTTCTGCCAATTTTGGCGTACCGAGGATGCTTTCAGCGATATTCCGCCCGGTCAGGTTTATATTTTCCAAGATGAGGTTCCCGGCTCATTGGAGAGCCAGCGGGTGCAATCCCCATACGGCACGGTCCCGTTAAGCTTTACGCATCAGTTGCTGGCGCAGCCTCCAATCAAAACGCCAGGCGGCAATGTAAGAATTGTGGACTCCACCAACTTTCCGATTTCCAAAACGGTCGCTGCTGCTTTAGTAGAGATCGAGCCGGTAGGAATGAGGAAGCTCCACTGGCATCCCAATAACGATGAGTGGCAGTATTATCTCGCTGGTCAAGGCCGAATGACCGTATTTGCCGGAAACGGGGTTGCGCGAACGTTTGATTATAGAGCTGGGGATGTGCTGTTCACGAGTTTCGATACCATGAACCAGGTCGCCAAGAAATTCCAACAGCATTGTATCGACTACGGTTATTGCTTGCTTACGCAGTATTCTGGTTGTGACCGGGAGAAGATCATTCACCAACTCAAATCGGATTCACGAACTATCGTATTTGGCTGCTCCAGCTTTTGGACAGGGGTAGATGTCGCCGGTGATGCACTTACAACGCTTGTCATTCCAAAGCTGCCGTTTCCGATGCCTAATGAACCACTTATTCAAGCACAGCTTGAATTGATTGAGAAGGCCAAACGGAGCAGTTTTTTTGACTTCATGTTTCCTAAAATGATGATCAAGTTGAAACAAGGATTCGGCCGTCTCAACCGTTCTATTCATTGTCAAGGAGCTGTCATTATTCTGGACAATCGAATCCGAACGAAGCGATATGGAAAAATGGTGATTAAAAGCCTGCCGAAGTGCAAGTATTCTGGTACCCTGCAAGACATGATCCATATATTGCCTGTTTAGAAAGGAATGGTCGACATGATGGGAAAATCCCACCTGATTATTAGCACTGGCATCACACTTTCCATTCTCGGTATGGCAGACTATAAGATTTCGCTTCCGGTTGCCGCCGTAACTGCTGTCAGCGCGCTTCTGCCGGATATTGACGAGCCTAATTCTCTGCTTGTATCCCGAGCGATCCCAAAGCGCTTCATCCAGTTATTTCAGATCACGCTTCTTGGCCTCGGCGCCGTGATCTTATTCCTGGGTCAAGCATTTGCTCCATGGAATATTCTGCTTGCCGTGCTGGTTGGGCTAGTTTCTTTCATGCCAACCCGATCCCTTCGTAACGTCGTTATGATTCTGATCGCGCTCGGTCATTCCCTTATACCGTGGAGCTATCTTATCGGTTGCTTGTTGATCGTATGCGCGCTGCTGCCACACCGTGGACTGACGCATACGCTTTATGGATTAGTCGGTTGGATTTTGATTTTATTTTTCTCGACTCATCAGTACGATTCTGCAATATGGATAGCAGGTGGTCTATCTTACCTGCTTCACTTGTTAGCAGATTCAGTGACTAATCGAGGCATTCAGCCGTTGCCCCCATTTGAGTGGCGCCTAAAGCTTAATCTCATGAGTACCGGAACATGGAAGGGGAAAATTGTTGAAAACGGCTTTATCGGTCTAACTGCCGTATTGGTGTGGTTCGTATTCTTTCGTGATTTACAGTTATAACTACCTTTTACAGGAGTATCGCCAACAAAACGCGAAAAACGTACGCTAAGGAAATAAGAAGAAAAAGCCGGAATTCCCGTATGCTAAGGAGTTCCGACTTCACGAATCCGATAAAAGTCATTCAGGAGATACTAGCCCAGGCTCAATATGAAACACAGATGTAATTTGAGCTGATGAATGCCAGGTAAGAAAGAATCGGTCAAACTGCATTTACTGCGTTAACGATGATCTGGAAAGTATCTGCTACCACGTGAGCCGGTGCCGAAGTGATCGTCGTAAAGAATTTTATAAGACATTCTAATCAGATAGTTTTTATAGAGTGGCAATTTACTCTCTTTTTGAGGTTTTTCTATTTTAATGAAACTCATACTGTCATATTCAATGTTGCACTAAGAAACTGTAATTTTTAGGTTGTCCTTAGAAATCATATAAGTTACTTTTTTGGATATATCTCCTTCATTTCGAGAGTAAAATTCTTTTGTTGTAACAACCCATTCATCTGGTTTTTCCTCTATTTTCAAAATGGCCGGGTAATAATTATTCCCATTTTTCTCAAACATATCTTCAAATAAAAGTTTCAAAATTGTCTTTTCTGGTTTAGGGACATCGATTTCTGAAAGTGTAGCGGGAGCATTAGAGGGAAACGTACTTTCTACCGCATCTTCTTTGTAACGCACTTCCACTTTACTACCAATTTCCAATTTACTCTTTCCGTCTTTGATAAGAACTAGAGGAGGTTCTTGATCTTTCGTTCCCACTATAACAGTTCTATTATCATCTTTTGTAAATATATACCCTATAAAATCCAGTTCTTTCTTGGCACATCCGTTAGTAAAAACTATAGTAACAATCATCAAAATTAAAAATCCGAATTGTTTATACATTATAACACTCCTTTTACAACCATGAAGCTACAAATAACATGTTTAGCCTTGCTGAATTAGCAAGAGCATGTTATTTGTAGCTTCATAAATAGTAGATAATATTATTTCACATTTGTATTTGATGCCTCATATACGAGACTAAAAAAGTATGTTTATTGGTTGACCCGCTGCATTTGATAGATCCGTTAAGACATACTGTAAATGAGAATACATTGCATCGCCATTACTTAGAGTCCCTTTGTTAACTCCTTTTAACTTATTACCATTATAAACTATACCTCCACTATCACCCCCATTACTAGTGTAGTCCGCTGATCTTAGCTTAGTAAAAGAGTAGCCACCTACAGTAACCGATATATTTGTAGATGTTATATTTCCACAGCTAACGGTGTTAGTATCAGTTGAAGCTCCTGACATACAGACGCCTTCTCCGACAACATCTTCACTTGCATTTTGCGTTATTGTATATCGTCCATTAGTAACGCCATCATTATAGATTTTTCCTCCTTGATAGGTCACACTTGAAGGACCCCCACCTATTATACCAGCGTCGGAATTCCCACTCTGATTTTTGAAAGGCATTTGTCCAAGACTAGTTGTACCTTGATAGAAATATGTCGATATTGCTGGGCGACAATGACCGGCTGTAACAACGTATTTATTTGTCCCATCTGAAACCATAAATCCTACAGAACAACGGTAATTTGTTCCTCCATTAGAGTAGGAAATTTTCGCCCCGGCCTGCATTGGGTTCCAAGTAGAAGCACGATTAGCATCATCTCTTGCTGAAATAGCTTCCGTTACTTCAATTACATCTCCATACTTTTCAAATAATTGTTTTACTTTCTCTTCCGTAAGATCTATTATACCGACTCTAATTTTTTGGTTTATAACGTCTGAAGAGACTTCATTTATGGTAATCCCCGTACTTTCAAGACTATCTCTTGAGTTCCATATCTGATCGTGGATTTCATCTAAATCTTTATTCGATTTTTTCGCTTTCATTACTTTTAGTTTTTTCTCATCCGAAAACAATGCTTTAATATCTTTTAAATCAATATCAGTATTTTTTAAACCAATATTAACTATTCCTCCATTGGCCTGATCAATATAGATTATATAATCACCATTCGTTTTTTCATCAAGCTTTTGTTTTATTTTTGGAATCGTTGTCTCTTGAAATTCAAACCTTTTATCTATTTCCAATTCTTCATCAGGTGACAGATGAACGCCATATTTACCACTCTTATATTTTTTGATTTTATCTTTAACAATATCTTGATTTGTTTCAAGTCCAAATTTTTCCCTAAATTCTAATTCTTTTGCTTCATCTGCGACTAAAACGTCATTGTCTGGATTTTCTTCTGCGACTGTATTTACTGAGCTTTCTTCAGAAACGGTATTTGCTTTGCTTTCCTCATTAGTGTTATTGGCTAAAGCAGAACTCCCCATTAATAAGGTGGTGACGATTGACATTATTGCGATTAGAGTAAGAATTTTACTTTTCATTATAGAGCTCCTTTTTAATTTAGTAATCAGAATATATAGAGAGTACATTTTAGCTTGCCTAATCACACCTCCCAGCATTCTAAAACACAAACTTGGAATTTCTACCATAATATAGACGTTCGAATGCAGATAAAAGTTGCGTAAGGTAAGAATAAAACGATCTGGATTGGGAAAAAAGAAGGGAACTTCAAATATCTCTCCGATATAGAATATGCTAGAGCTGAGAGGAGAGCGACAGAGTACCTATATTTTAAACAATGGGCAGCGCCTGCCGGGTATAACTTTCATATTGCTGGAACTAAATATTTGAATGGCATGGGAATTATCTTATACGGAGAATCCTCTGGAGAAATTTCTTACAATTTGAACGGGAATTATAAAAGGTTTTCTGCATTAATTGGAATAGATGACTACACTAAGAATGCTAAGGCTCTTGGTCGAGTAACGATCATCGGTGATGGTACTGAGTTGTACTGGTTGGGGGCGATTTAGCAAAAGAAGTAAATTTGGATTTAAGCGGAATTTTAAAGTTAGAAATTAAGTTTAATGGTTTTAATGACTACGATCAGCTAGATATTGTTCTAGCTGAGGCCAAATTGTACTAAATAAAAAGTTGCTTAGCGCAACTCGAATTCGCAAGCGGCTTTTACATAGTGAATACCATTTATCGTAACAGTGTTTTCGTCTTGCTTCTCACTTATTTTCCTAGAAATTCAGCACAAATAGCCGAAAACCCGTCGGTTTTCAGCTAAATTATTAATTTTGCTTCGAGTGCAAACTTAATAATCGAGTCGACTCGTTGTTTAAATCATATGTAGCAGCGCCGCAAATACGATTTAAGAATAGTATTTCCAAATGGTAGAATTATAGACATGTGCATGAAGAACTTCAATAGAGGAATGTGGAAAGTATGTCCGCATGCGGACAAGAATCAAAATGATAGGGGAGACCATCGGCTGGGAGTCCTCTCGGGACGATTGCCTGATTCGTTGCCTAAAACAGTTTATCCGGGCGCTAATGGACACTACATTCAAAATACGGGTGATCAGTCGTTATGGTTTTTGGAAATGTTCAAGAGCGACCGGTTTGTCGATGTGTCTTTGAACCAATGGATGGCTTTGACGCCGCGCGCGCTGGTTGCGGATAATTTGCATGTCGGACCGGAGCTGCTGGACGAGCTGCGCAAAGAAAAATGGCCAGTTGTGCGATATCCTGGCTATACTTATGTGCCGGAATAAGATAGCTATACAAAAGAAGAATTTCCAGATTGCAAATCAGGCAATCGGAAATGCTTCTTTTTGTTATTTATTGAGGATACTCTCTTCCAGCATTTCAAGCTTGTTGCCATATACCTTTACGATATGATTTTCTCCCCAAGAACAATCTTTTGGAGCACCGATCCTGACTTCTTTAACGTCGAAAATACCGCGAAAAGCGTTGTTGCTTTGGATAATGGTCATTTTTATTATGGGGAAACACGATTGCGGCAACTGCTTCATCGGTTGAGATTCTTCTTATCACTAGAATCATTTCAGCGTTGTCGCATGGTGTATTTATGTCGATTGGCTCAACGATAGCAGCTGACGTCGTACCGCCGAATCGGCGATCAAGCGCAATTGCCATCATGTTTACAGGTCTTATTGCTCATCTTTCTTATTACGGCATTAGGGTAGATGGGATTGTTCCACTTCATGAATGTGGCGGGTCTACAGGTTTATGTCGTTACGCTTGCCGAACACTTTATGCCCGGCGGTGTGGATGTAGCATCCGCACTCAATATAGCCGCATTTAATGCCGGCATTGCAATTGGCGCCTATTCAGGCGGAGTCGTTACAGATTCGATCGGTCTGATCCACACCTCTTGGTTCGGAGGAATCATGGTTGTTGCAGCTGTCATCTTGACGGGCTGGAGCATGACTTTAGAGCGCAAGGATCCACAAAAAGCATCTAATTATTTATAACGAATTAATCATACCGAATTAATCATAACGAATTAATCATACAGAACAAATTATAATTGGAGGAAATAACATAATGAATCATTTACAAGCAACAACAACTTTGCATAACGGTGTAGAAATGCCTTGGTTGATTTTGAACTGTCACCAGAGGATATGGAGCGGATCAGCGGACTGAATGAAAATCTTCGAGAAGGACCGGACCCGGATAACTTTGATTTTTAATAAATGCTAATAGATGAGAGTAAAGCGTTAAGACAAAGAATTCATTTCTTTGTCTTTTTTGCTGTACGCTGCGCTTCGAGAATTATTTTGCTCAGTTCAACTGACGATATGGTAAAATATATCCAAGATGCTAAAACGGTTGGAGGTACAGTGACGTGGAGCAAGATGAAATGGATCATTCATATGGCGAATTATTTGATCGAATAAGAGCATTATGTTTGTCCTTCCCAGGCACTAGCGATCGAATAAGCCATGGTGCGCCTTCTTTTTTTGTGAACGAGAAAAAATCGTTTCTGCAATATCGCGTAAACCATCATAATGATGGGAAGCTCGCTTTATGGTGCGCTGCGCATCCGGACATGCAAGCTCAGCTCATTGAATCGAATCCAGACATTTATTTTAGGCCTGCCTATGTCGGTCATCTTGGCTGGATTGGGGTTAGGCTGGATCGTGATGCAAGATGGGATGAGCTGGTGGGTGTTATGCAAGAGGCTTACTTAACAAGAGCGCCTAAGAAGTTGCTTGCTGCGCTGAAGTATGATTCCACACTTTGATTTGCGGAGGTCATGAAATGGATGAAAAGCCAAACAACATTCATGAAACGCAGGCATCAACGAATGATACGGGAAGAAGCGGTTCGTTTGATTCGCAACTTGAGGATGCGCAGCGAATCGAAGGCGGGGGAGCTCCGCAAAAAATTATTTGGAGTACTTTGCCAACAGGGATCAGAGTGGTCGGTTATGTTTTTGCAGCCATCGTCGTTGCGATGCTCGTATTTGCGCTAAGTACTAATTTCTTTTGAAATTGCAACGAAAGAGAAGAGCATTAGCATGTGAATTAACGAACATATAACAATCATTTGTGAGAAAGCAGGGAATAAGCCACATGATAAAAGCACTCGTATTTGATTTTGACGGATTGATTATTGATACGGAGACGCCGTCTTATTATGCTTTTCGGCAAGTATATCAAGAGTATGGCGTAGAGCTTCCTGTAGCTTTGTATGCCAAATGCGTTGGAACATCCATGGATCATTTTAATCCTTATACCTACATCGATGAATGCGTTGCGGAAGCTATTGATTTGGAAATGTTCAAGTCGAAGTTTAAAGCGATTTATGCGGAGCTATTGAAGGATGCTGTGATTCGTCCAGGCGTTCTTGCCTATTTGGAGGAGGCGAAGCGGTTAAACCTGAAGGTCGGACTCGCTTCAAGCTCGCATATGGACTGGATTGAGCCTTATCTGATTAAACATCAATTAGCTGGTTATTTCGATAGCTTTAGTACAGCGGATGAGGTTGCGAACGTGAAGCCAGATCCCGAGCTGTACTTGCTTGCCCTGCAGAAGCTTGGCGTAACAGCAAGCGAAGCCGTTTCCTTCGAGGATTCATTAAATGGATTCCGGGCAGCGAGTGCGGCTGGTCTGCATACGGTAATCGTACCGAATGAGCTGACGAAGGACTTTACGTTTGCTGATTACGATTTGATGATTCCTTCTATGAAGGATTTGAGTCTTCCCGATTTGATAGACTATATGGCAAGCAAGTCGCAACTCACGAAATAGATTGGCTGCTATAGTTGATTTATAAATGACTTTTAGGTTATTTTTCATATAAAGACATTCGATCATAGAACATACAGAATAGAGGAATCATGTTGAAGTTTAGACCTTGTATCGATTTGCATGATGGGAAAGTGAAACAAATTGTTGGTGAAACGCTTAATACCGAAATCATAGAAAATTTTGTGTCCAAGCAAGATTCGGCCTATTATGCCGAGCTATTTAAGAAGGATGCGCTAACGGGCGGCCATGTCATTATGCTTGGCGGCGGGAATGAAGCGGCAGCAGTTAACGCGCTTGAGCAGTATCCTGGCGGCTTACAAATTGGCGGCGGCATCACCTCGGACAATGCATCGTTTTATTTGGAGAAGGGCGCATCCCATGTTATCGTTACGTCCTATATTTTCAAAGACGGTCAACTGAATGAGGAGCATTTGGCGAAAATCGTGTCCGAAGTCGGCAAGGACCGCTTGGTAATCGATCTGAGCTGCAAGGAGAAGGACGGCAAATGGTTTGTCGTAACAAACCAATGGAAGCAGTTCAGCGACTTTGAAGTGAACCAACAAAATATAGCTTACTTGGAGCAATTTTGTGATGAGTTTCTCGTTCACGCCGTGGATGTGGAGGGGAAACAGCGCGGCATTCAGCAAAGCCTTGTAAGTGCGCTCGCCGATTGGGTGACCATCCCGACTACTTATGCCGGTGGCGCTAGATCGATTGCGGATATGGATCAATTTAATGAGCTGTCAAACGGCAAGCTGGACATTACGATTGGCAGTGCTTTGGATATATTTGGCGGCAGCTTATCTTATGATGAAGTCGTTGCTTACAGTAAGCAGCAAAAGTAAATATGGAATGACAGCGATAGAGAACTACTGACTGATGCCATCATAGTCGGTAGTTTTCTTTCATTTGACCGTGCTCCAGCTGTAAATTATACTTTTGTAAAAAGAGGAAGAACATGCGAAGCCTGCTTCAAAAGGGTTTCGTCTTTTAGGCGGTGTGTACATGGAAGTCGATGATTATTATGGCATGCTCAGAAAAACCTTTGTTCATGTACCCGAAAGGGAGAGCTTTCCGCTATCAATGGATCGCATTTGCGACATTCTCTCCTGCACGCGCAGGAACGTACAAATTCTTTTGACCAAAATGATTGAGAAGCAATATATCGAGTGGCTGCCAGGGCGCGGACGCGGCAATCTCTCGCAGATCGTATTTCTCATTTCTTATCGCGAGATGGTGTCGAGGAAAGCCAAAGGTCTAGTGGAGAAGGGCAAGATCAATGAAGCATGGTGCATGCTGGAGATGGATCAGGACCAGGCCATAAAGTCAGAGATCATGGGATGGTTAACCGAGCACTTTGGCTTGAAGCGGGATACGGAGGAGAAGGATGTTCTGCGATTTCCATTCTATCGTCGCGTATTGCGATTGGACCCGGCTTTTGTTAGTCGGCGTACGGAAACGCATTGGATCGAGCAGGTTTTTAATACGTTGATCAAGTATTCGCTGCAGGAGGGCAAATTTATTCCGCAGCTTGCTCATCACTGGGAGAGTGACGATACGAAAACGAAATGGACGTTCTTTTTGCGAAAAGGGATTCGATTTCATCATGACAAGATTATGACCTCACGGGACGTTGCATTCACATTCCATAGGCTGCTCGTTAATTCTTCTTCCGAGTGGATGACCTCCATGATTAGTGAGATAAGAGAAATCGGGAAGTACTGTATATCGTTTGAATTAAAGGAGCCGAATGCATTATTTCTTCATTTCCTTTGCACGGAGCGTTACTCCATCATACCGGATCTGACAAGTGAACCGGGCATTGAAGAGAGGTTTGAAGCGCTGCCAATCGGTACAGGCCCCTTTCATATCATCCAAAATAATGAATCTATGCTTGTTGCTCAGGCAAATGAGCATTATTTTGAAGGCTGTCCTCATTTGGACCGGATCGAGATGTGGGTATGGCCAAATTATGAGGAAAATCCGCGCTTGTCTCAGCCGGAACAAGAGGAGCAGCTCGTCTATTTTGACGCTCAAATCAAGAGGGGCTTAAGCAACGCATTAACACAGCTAGAGCAAGGGAGCACCTTCCTGACTTTTAATGAGACAAAAAATAATATCATTCAGCAGATCAAGTTCCGCCAAGCAATTCATTACGGAATAAACCGACAGCAAATGATCGATGATTTGGGAGGCATTAGACAGAAGCCTTCTGCAGGCTTTATTTTGGAAGAGAGGGATGATATCTACTGCTCCTCATATGATCCAGCCCATGCCGCCCAATTGATGGAAGAGTCCGGGTATAATGGTGAAACCTTGACCTTGTACACGTACGAGATGCCAGCTAATGAACAAAGCGCCAAATGGCTTCAAGAAGCAAGCGGAAAAATCGGGATTTCCATCGAATTGGTTGTCTTGCCGGTCGAAGAGCTTTATAACCCTGCTATTATTGCACAAGCGGATTTAATACTAAGCGGCGAGGTGCTTGGACAGCAGCCGGACCTTTCACTCATTGAGATGTATATGTCAAGAAATAACTGCATTACAAATCACAGGAATCCAGCGGACAAAAGCTTTATTCAAAATCAAATTTCCATGTGCTTGAAGGAAGAGAATCTGGCGATTAGAATGGGTTATTTGGCAAATATTCAGGCGCAGCTAAAACGCAATTTCAGTTTATTATTTCTTCACCATAGTCTGCAATTAGTCGGCCATCATCAAACTCTTCAAGGAATCTCACTTAATGCTTGGGGCAAAATCGATTATAAGGATGTATGGTTAAGAAAGGAGCAGCCCTTTGAAGACGTATAGCTTTAAGGCTGAAATATTGAAGCATGATGGTATGGATGCCGCTTATATTACATTTCCGTATCAAGTAGAAGAGGAATTTGGCGTTAAAGGACAAGTGAAGGTAAGATCGATATTCGATGAAACCGTTGAATACAGAGGCTCTCTGGCGAAAATGGGGCTGGAATGCCATTGTCTCGGCTTGACTCAGAAAATAAGGAAGCAGCTGGGCAAGCAGGCTGGAGATGTTATTCGCGTGAGTCTCCATGCTGATCTAGAGCCAAGTAGACTGGAAGCTGCGCTTGGGGAGCTGAAATTACGTTCATAGAGTTGATCATATGCTTAAGTCAGGGGGAGATCGATTGAACGGAGAGGGATTATCCGAACGATTAGTAAATGAAATTAGTCTGCTCCATGGAAGCAGTCGTATATCGAAAATTAATAAAGGTTATTCCAATGACCAAAAATTTATTGTAGAGAACGATGATCAGACGTATTTGTTAAGATGCTTTTCGTTGGATGAGCGATCCGCTAAGCAGGCTGAATATGATGCGATCTGTCAAATGGTAAGCTATGATGTCTTATGCTCGAAACCAGTAGAGATAGGCGTTTTGCCAAATTCAAATATCGGATATATGCTTTTGACTTATATTGAAGGGGACGAGGCAACGGATATTTTGCCTGCCTATTCGCCTTCCATTCAGCAAGCGATCGGATTGGAAGCAGGCGCGGAGCTTGCGAAGATGCATAGGTGGCAAGCACCAGCAGCTACAGCTCCTTGGCATGAGCGCAAGCTTGCAAAGCACAAGCGTTATATGGAGCAGTATTTGAACGGTGAGGCACGAATAGCGGGAGATGAGCAGTTTTTAGCATTCATTGATCGGCATCTGCATCTGATGGAGGGAAGGCCAAACGTCTTCCAGCACGACGATTTCCATGTTGGCAATTTGATCGTGAAGGATAAAAGATTAGCAGGTGTTATTGATTTTAACCGTCTAGACTGGGGAGATCCTGTTCACGAATTTTTGAAGGCGGGAATGTTCAGCAGCGAGGTAAGCATTCCGTTCACGATTGGACAAATTAAAGGATATCATGATAACAATGAGCCAGATGAGCAATTTTGGACGCTATATTCGGTTTATTTGGCGATGACAATCGTTTCTTCTATCGTTTGGATCTTGCAAGTGAGGCCATCCGAGCTTGGCATTATGACGCAAAAGCTGGAGAGAGTGCTTCGGGACCATGATCATTTTAATAACATTATTCCACGGTGGTATTTGGAGGAGCAGCAGCGATGAGAGCAGATTATTATAAGCTAATGTACGATTTTGTAAAATGGGCAGGCGGGCAATCGCATATTGCAGGCATCGCTTTGGTTGGCCCCTGTGCAGATGATGAGAATGAAGAAGCGGATGCGGATTTGAGCTTCCTCATTATTTCAGATAAGAAGACTAAGACATTGGAAGCTATTCTTCATCAGTTTCCATTCGACAACATCGAGCAAGCGTCGAAGGAGGAGTGGGGACTGCTAACCTCCTTGCGAATCGAATATGCGAGCGGACTCGAAGCCGAGTATGGCGTTGCAGGTGAAGAATGGCTGCAGCTGCCAGTGAATCAGGAGATGGGTGACGCCGTTATGAAAGGATTCAAAGTGATTTGGGAGCGGGAAGAGCTGTTTGAACAGATTTTGAGATATATTGCGACTCATGAATTTCAATAGACTGATCAATTGCCACCTTAATCTTATCAATAGGTACCTTGTTGCTCCATTAGTCGACTCACATTTAGTAAAGGAGATTAGCATTTGATGGTCATACGTCCGTATCAAGCTGACGATGTAATGGACATAACCGAGCTTATGCTGGATTTAGGCTATTCTACATCTATTGAGCAGATGAGAATTAGAATGAGCAAAATAGATTCTTTGCAGGGTGCCTTTACCTTCCTTGCAGAAATCGAGGGAAAAGTTGTAGGCATGATGGGACTTCGCGAGCTTTATTCCTATGAAGAGGAAGACCCTGTAACGCAAATCTCCTTGTTGGTTACGAAGAAGGAATTCGAGGGACAAGGCATCGGAACAGCCCTCGTTCAATTTGCAGAGTCGTGGGCACTTGATCGGGAATCGCATACCCTCTATTTGACCAGTGGAATAAAGCCTGAGAGAATGCGAGCGCATCATTTTTACAAATCGCTAGGGTTTGAGTCGACAGGTTATCGATTTGTAAAAAAACTGACTATTCGTTAGCTCCTAATAGTTGTATAATCATGAAAATGAAGGGGGCTTTGATGTGGCGGATATTAAAGCAGTCATCTTTGATTTGGATAATACCCTATTGGATCGTACATATACATTTAAGTTATTTGCTGCCTCGTTTCTGAGTCATTATTTCGAGCATTTGGAATCGCATGATCAGCTGCTTGCTCTCATTATCGAATGAGATCAGGATGGCTATAAAGACAAGCGGGAGCTTTTCCGAGAATTGATGGATCATTGCCATGGATGGACAAGCCAGATCATCAAGAGCTTATGGATTACTACAGCGAGCATTATGTAAGAAGCGCGGTTCTTGCCCTGGCGCGAAGAGTTATCGGCAACACCGCTGCATACGGTTACAAAATTGGACGAACTGCTAGCTATTCTATAAGTAGAAAGAAGGATTTGTATGGATGAAAGATATCCGATTGGAACATTCAGCCTAACAGGCGAGATTTCGGTGCAGCAGCGAGAAGCTTGGATTGAGGAAATCAAGCAGCTGCCAAGCCTTCTCCGCAGCAGTGTTGACGGTTTAAACGAGGAAGAACTGAATACCCCTTACCGCGAAGGCGGATGGAAAATCAAGCAAGTCGTACATCATGTTGCGGATAGTCATATGAACAGTTACATACGTTTTAAGCTTGCATTGACAGAAGAGACTCCAACGATCAAACCCTATTACGAGGAGCGGTGGGCAGAGCTTCATGATACAGTAGATGCGGATATCGAGCTTTCATTAGCCCTTCTTGACCATCTGCACAAGAGATGGGCCATTTTACTGCGATCATTGACGGACGCGGATTTTAAAAAGCTATTTTTCCACCCGGGGTCGAAAGAAACCTATGCACTAGACTATACACTCGGAAATTACGCTTGGCATGGCAACCATCACGTTGCTCACATTTTGGCATTCCGGAATAAACAATAGGATGGTCATGGAGGGCAACTATGATTCGCTATGAAAATAGTAAAGCATTATCTGCGTCTGATCTTTCGCAAGTATTCGCAAACTCAGGCATAAAGCGCCCCTTTCAGGATTTAGAGCGTTTGCAAAAAATGATTGATAACGCTGACATTATCATTAGCGCCCGGGACGGCGATAAACTTGTTGGCGTTGCTCGCGCCATTACGGATTATGCTTATTGCTGCTATCTTTCGGATCTGGCCGTCGACAGGGAGTATCAACGGCTTGGCATTGGCAAGCAGCTGGTCGACAGCTTACGCGAGTCGCTTGGCGCGGAAGTTTCACTCGTACTACTTTCTGCGCCTACAGCTGTCGAGTATTATCCGCGTATCGGCTTTACCCAAACAGATAAGTGTTTCCTTATTGCTAGAGAAAGATGATTGATGATTAGGAATCGCTTGAGGGGGTTTACCTATGTTTGAATCAGGTCTAGCTGCTAATCAAGATGTTAATATTCATTATCTGGATACTTTGCGTGTGGCTGATCATCAGCTCACACCTATCATTATTTGCCCAGGATTATCGGAAGCGGCAGAAGAATATGAGGATTTGTTGGCCTATTTGCTGCCGCGAAGAGCGATCGTTCTCTCGTTTCGCGGGAGAGGCCGAAGCGATACGCCGCGAACAAAATATGATTTGGCAGATCATGTGTCTGATTTGTCAGCGGTTGTTCAAGAGACAGGTATTGAACGTTTCCATTTGATGGGCAACTCTCGCGGTGTATCCTATGCGCTTGGGTTTGCTCAAAATCATGCAGATCAGATCGTATCGCTTATTGTCGAGGACTATCCTGCTGAACATAAAGAAATGTCTGCCGAATGGGCTGACCACTATATCAACCAATATCTGATTCCAACGGGCAGAAATAAGTTCATTCGGCAGCAGGCGGTAAAAGGCATACAACGGGAATCAACGCAAATACGGATGGAGGCTAAGCTTGCGCTTCCCGCCATGGTTATTAGAGGTATGCTTGAAGACTCATTGTTAAGCGAAGCGGATTTGTTGCATTACAAGGATATGTTCACTGCGGTAACCGTCAAAGAATTTGCTTACTCTGGACATGCCATACGCGAGAAGGAGCGGGATAAGCTTTATTTATCCATAAAGCAGTTCTTGGATGAGCAGGAGGCATAAGGTAGGGAGGTGTACGTTGAAAGCATTTATAGTGACAGGTACGTCTCGTGGATTAGGTTTCGAAATTTGCAAGCAGCTTATGAATCCTAACCACCTTATCTTCTCGATATCAAGAAGCGAGAATGATAACCTAATTTCACTTGCAGCAGAACATAACTGTGAGTTTCATTTTATGAAATATGATTTGCAGAACGTAGAGGGCATCTCTACTTTCATGCATGAAATGTTCAAACTTATGAATCATTCCGATATAGAATCCATTACATTAATTAATAATGCAGCAAAAGTAACGCCTCTTGGCGCTATCGATTGCTGCTCCTCTGAAGACTTGATTAGAAATGTACAAATTAACTTGCTTGCTCCAATTTTGCTTACTCAATCATTAATAAAGGAGACAGAGCTTTGGGATGCGCACAGAATAATTGTAAATGTCTCATCAGGTTCAGCCCAGTATGCAGCAGCCGGTATGAGCATCTACTGCGCATCGAAATCGGCTTTAAATATGTTCACATCATGCGTCCAGCTTGAGGAGCATCGATCAGTTACAATCTATAAGGTAGACCCAGGCATGGTTGACACGGATATGCAGGCAGAAGCGCGCAGCGTAGAAGGTCAGCCTATATTTGATTATTTTAGGCAAGCGATGATAACTGGTTCTTTGAAGACCGCCGAGAGCGTTGCGGAAAATATTTTAAAAAGGGTCTTATCGTCTTAAAAGAGTCCTGCTCTCATCAATTGCAATTGGAATTACAAAATAGTCAATAACAAGTGATATCCATTGAACCTTTTGCGGACACAGAATCCGTTATATGCTTTAAATCTGCTGTTTTCTAGATACTTTCGGACTCAGAATCCGTTATTCACTCTAAAAATCATGGATTAGCTTAAATATGTAAGAAATAACGGAACTGGTGTCCTCTTGCACGTTCAAAATGATAAAAAACACAGAAATAGCGGAACTACAGTCCTCAAACTATACTCAAATGCAATTTCCATCAATTAAAGCAAGCGGTTAACAACGAGCCCGGAAAGCTTGACAAAGGCAAATGCATTGGACTTTGACTTTACAAAGTTACTAAAGAGTGGACTTTTTGCAGCGGCGCTTGCAATAGGACCTACGGCAGCTGTGCCATTTTCTCAGGCGGCTGCTGGGTCAACGGCAAAGGATCTTTTCAGCGGGACTCCGGCAGGTGATTCAACCTTTCATTTTAGCGATATACAATTTCTTAACGGGACAACTGGACGCGCGGCAGGCAACGGATTCTTGATTGGAACTTCGGATGCAGGTGCATCTTGGTAGTATCGCTCTTGAGCGTATTCATTTTACAGATACAAAAAACGGCTTCGGATATACACGGGCTATTGCCTATAAAACGGCGGATGGCGGGAAAACTTGGACGAAAATAACGACGCCAGCTAATACTCGCTATGCCGAATTTACGGATGCTAAGCATGGATGGACGCTTATCATAGTACCAGGCTTTGGCTACAAGCTATCTCGGACAACGGATGGCGGTGCGACTTGGTCAACAAAACTGAGTGTGAAATCAACGGAGATCAGCGGTGGTGAGATTTATACGAGAAGCAGCCAAATTTGGGCTGAGTTTTATGGAGGAGCTGGCATGTCCCAGCAATCATATTCTCTCTATGCCTCATCCGATAATGGATCAAGCTGGAAAAAAGTGATTAGTCAAGTTACAGCAGGAGGCGGCCAAGCTCCGGGTGGAGCTGTCGGTGTAGTGAAGCAAGGGCCGGCTTCGCCTGACGGTCATCCCAGCAACATGGTGCTGGTCGAAGGAGCAGCTATTTTTGGAGGCTATTCTCCCGCAGGTGAAGTCATTGGAGTTGGCCGTTCTTTAGATGCAGGAAAGTCATGGACCAATCTCAAGACCATTAAAGGGTTTGAGAGTGTTATTTCGTTCACAAGCAAGGATTTAGGATGGATGGCTGATACAAGCACGTCTAGCCCTGCGGTGTATAGAACAACCGAAGGCGGCAAAACTTGGTCGAAAAAAATAAGTATTCAAAGTACAAACAATTAAACATCGTATGTGGAACGAGGCATGAATAGAAAATGACTGAGATTGGTACCTGACATGGTGCCAGTCTTTTTTTGTGTAAAAGCAAAAGATTCGAATGTAATAGCAGCGAAATGAAGCCAAACAGAAATGGAGTGATTTTATTGAATATTCATTGACAGGAATATTCCTTAAGTGGTATATTGAGTTCAAGAGATAGAAGCGCAAACGAGATGAGGTGGATTGATATGAATGGTTTTGGAAGTAAAGCATGTGCTGCGCCTGATACAACAGCTGGTTCAACCATTCACGGAAAATCAAAATCATGAACACATCGACTTTTAGCGCACTCGCCGAGCCCAATCGCTTACGAATTGTGGAGCTTTTGCAAGGCGGCCCCTTAACGGTAGGGGAGATCGCCGATCGACTTCATATCCGCCAACCTCAAGCCTCAAAGCATCTGCGCGTTTTGCTTGAGGCAGGACTAGTTGAAGTACAGGCTGATGCCAATAAGCGGAACTATAGTCTCCGAATAGAGCAGTTCAAAGCTCTCGACGAATGGCTCGAAAGCTACCGAAGGACTTGGAGTGAACGATTCGACAACCTGGATCATTACTTGCAGAAGCTGCAATTCGAACAATTAAATAAAAATAAAAACTAATTTTCAGGAGGAATTTTCGATGACAAACAAAATGATTACCAAGATAGAGGGTCAAGAACTTATTCTAGAGCGTGTTTTTAATGCACCGCGCGAGCTTGTATTCAAAGCTTTCTCGGAGGCAGAGCATTTAAAGCAGTGGTGGGGACCTCGCGGTTGGACACTGACGGTATGCAATGTCGATTTTCGTCCGGGTGGTATTTGGCATTACTGTATGAAGTGTATGGATAAGAATCAAGGGGACTTTTTCGGTTTCGAATCTTGGGGTAAAGCAATCTATCAGGAGATTGTGCAAGATGAAAAAATCGTCTTAGTCGACTTTTTCTCAGATGCTGAAGGTAATGAGGCTGAAGGAATGCCTTCCGCTCAGGTTACAATAACTTTTCTAGAGCACGAAGGCAAGACGAAGATTGTTAACCGAGGCAAATATGCTTCCGCAGAAGAACTCAAAAAGGTTATGGAAATGGGAATGGAGCAAGGAATTGCTGAAACTTGGGATCGCTTTGAGGAGCATCTACAATCGTTGCAATAATGGCTTATACGTAAAACCTTCAACGATGATCATAAAGCAAGTGAAAGACTGCCGGGTGTTTTATTGACATTGTTTACGACTTGAAGATACACGAAACACAATATTAGATATGATGTGACACAATTAATAGCCCCTTAGAACTTATACAACGTTCTAGGGGGCTATTTCCGTTCATCCATTAGGCTATCGTACCCGTAAGATTAACGATAGAAGTAGAGATTAACATTCTTACAAAATTGGTCTTGAGCGTCGATTTCCCTTCCGTGGAACAATCGTAAAAAAGGACCGTGTTCGCATCGTTTGCGACCGGTCCTTTTTTTCATTTTCTTAGGCTAGCTTTCAATTGCTCTGTTTTTCATTTTTGAAGAGGCTGGACTTCTTCACAAAATGAGGAATTTTGTACAGATGTCCGCTTTCCTATCAAAGAATTTCTCAAAATTATTTAAAGGTAGAATAACTGTAAGCGTCAAATAGCCCAGATCCTGTGATCAGGTGTGCGCTATTTCTACGTAAAATCAATCCCAAAAAAAGCAGCTTAGCGAATTGTTCGCAAGCGGCTTTTCGTATGAAAGGGTATTCGTAGTATAATTAATTGTTAAAATCGAGTCATTATTGTAAGTGAATACGACAAAAATTTGATGATCTTTCGAAATCAAAAAATCTTTCTCTACAATCTGATCATTTACCTCTACTTTAAACTTGAAATTTTCTTTTGGAAATTTAAAATAATAATTTTCGGTTGCTGCAGTAACTTTACGTTGCGTATCAATGAACGAGTGAATTCTACATGGATAGCGTTATATAATCTATAGAGTCCATCATTGAACTCCCTCAGTACGATATAGTTTTCTCACGAATGCTGGATTTCAAAGAAAGCACGAGTACCGGATGCATTAAACCAAAGGGCACCGACCCGTACCGTTAGCAAGACCGGCCTCCACCCCTTGGATAGGCGTAACGAAGGAATGAGAGGGCATAGACCCGTTGAGACGTGTGAGTGGAGAACCTCCATGGGCGGCGTGGAGAATGCGTGCAGTAAATGGAATTATCTAGGGCAGCAACATTCCTACAAGTCCTTTGCAACCATTTCAACTCGTTTATCTTTAGGGGTACGGGAACCTTCGTAGTTATAAAAAATCAAGACATTCGCGACCTGGTATCTTCCATGTTCCGTCACATCTGCCGCTGCCGTATTATCCTCGAAATCCTTTATTCCTTTCTTGACGCCAGAACTGGATGAATAGACATAAATACTGATTATCTGTTCATCATTAATAATAAAAGGTTCAGGTGTGACACCATTTAAAGTCATTAGAAATACACTATCCATATTTAATTCTATTGGCTTTACTAAAGGAATCCCATGTTTTTCAAATAAATCTTTGATCTGTAATAACGTAATTTTTTTCTTGTCATTAATGCACCCTGTTATAATGCAGCAAATTGCTAGCAAGACTATCATAAATTTTTTCATTATAATCCCCCTTTTCAGTATAACGTTAGGAGATGGATGGATGTTGCAAATAACATGGATCTATTGAGCTAAACTGCCGGTAAGCTTAATGGTTGAAGGGAAATAGCCCCCTAGAACGATGTATAAGTTCTAAGGGGCTATTAATTGTGTCACATCATATCTAATATTGTGTTTCGTGTATCTTCAAGTCGTAAACAATGGCAATTAATAAAACGAGCGGCAGTCTTTTCTTTAGCTTTTGTGAATATTGAAATCTTATAAGATGAAGTTTTACTCTTTATGGTCGTTATTTTCGTTGTGAAGACCCTTATTATGATCAACATATCTTTTTATGCCAACAATTAGATTTAAACCCCCTGCAAGCATGACACTGATGAATGATATTATTTACATACATTGTATCATTTAGTTTATGTTAGGTGTCTGTTTCGATATAATTAGTAAGCACATGAATGATAATGGAGGTTCTATGATGGGGAAAGCTGATCAGATTTACAGTGAATTAGTCACTGAAATTCTTCATAATGGGGATTGGGACAAAGATCAGAACATAAGGACAAAATGGGCAGATGGTACAGCAGCCTATACGAAAAGTTTGATATCCAAACAACTCCAATTTGATAATACTGAGGTTCCTATCCTTACAACAAAAAGAGTGCCGTGGAAGTCGGCCATACATGAGCTGTTGTGGTTTTATGTTAAGCGAACAAGCGATTGCACCTATCTGGATGAAAATAATGTGAAGATATGGAAAGAGTGGACAAACACGAATAATAATATCGGCAAGGCGTATGGTTATCAGCTAGGTAAGCCTATCATGCTGAAAGGTAAGATTACAAACCAAGTTCATCATTTAATTGATCAACTCATCCATAATCCTGCATCTAGAAGGCATGTCATATCCCTTTGGAACATTGATGATCTTGATCAAATGGAGCTTTTTCCATGTGTATGGAACAACCAATGGCTTATAAAACAAGGAGCACTCCATCTAGTGGTCAATGCAAGGTCAAACGATATCGGATTAGGAAACCCTTTTAATGTATTTCAATATTACGTTTTACAACGAATGATTGCCCAAGTAACGGGATATAAATTAGGAACATTTACGCTCAATATTAATGATGCTCATATTTATGAGAGACATATAGATCCGTTGAAGGAGCAGATTCAACGTCTTGCCTACCCTGCGCCTGAGCTTTGGATAAATCCAAATATAAAAAGATTCGATGATTTTACGATTGATGATTTTGAATTAAAAAATTATGTGTATCATCCTTCCATCAAGATGGAGATTGCTATTTGAAATGCGGATACGGCAGGCTTCTATCGATGATGCCCCTGGCATTGCTCATGTTCATGTTGCTAGTTGGAAGACAACATATAAAGGAATGATTTCGGATGAATATTTGAACAATCTAAGCGTTGAAGAGCGCATAAATAATTGGAAATGGGTATTTCATCATTTGAATCCCGATGAAGCAAACTTCGTATTGGAAAATGACGCTGGAGAGATAGTCGGTTTCTCAAATGGCGGAAAGTGCAGAAGCGAACAATATAAATACGACGCAGAACTCTATTCCATATACTTGCTGAGAGAATACCAAGGAAATGGTTATGGAAAAGCATTGTTTTCTACTATCGTAAATCATTTGAGACAACATAACTATCGATCATTAATGGTATGGGTTTTAGCTGATAATCCCGCGACAACCTTTTATTCCAGATTAGACGGCAAGGTTTTTGCGGAAAAGGATATCCAATTTGGCAACGGCCATTTGGTCGAAATGGCATATGGTTGGGATGACCTCTCAATAATATAAATTGTTCATTCGAAGGAAAGGAAGTGCTTTAAACGATGCCGCCTGATGGTGGGGTGATGACGTTGCAGGTGCATGCATAAACATTTCGAACAAGAATTTATCAGATGAGCTGCCTCGGTGTCCTAGATCGCAGGTTTAAAAATTTAAACCGCGCGATTGACAATGAAAATGATAATTGTTATCATTAGTTGTCTTTGAGGTGAATGAGATTCACTTCAACAATAATAAGTCATTTAGGGGGAACGATCGTGTTTATTCGCAATAATAAGAGATTTGTACTTTTACTTATGAGTTTGATTGTGATGTCGCTTTGGCTTGCTGCTTGTGGAGGAAACAATAATAATGAACCGGCTGCAACTGATGCACCACCTGCTGCAGAAACGCCTACTGAGCTTAAATTAACGGATGCACTTGGAAACGAAGTAACGATACCTGCAAACCCACAGCGCATTATCGCTTCATATTTGGAAGACCATCTTGTAGCTTTGGGAGTTAAGCCTGTCGCACAGTGGTCCGTTCAAAACGGTACGCAAGATTATTTGAAAGATTCGCTCGACGGCATTCCTCCCATTCCTTATGATCTGCCGTTTGAAGCGGTAACAAGCTTTAACCCTGATCTTATTCTAATAGGCGGTAATAGTGCAGTTGAGGGCGACAAATATGCGCAATATTCAAAGATAGCTCCTACCTATACACTTGGCGATGAAATTAACGCTGATTGGCGCAAATCGTTGTTGAAAATCGGCGAGGTTCTAGTAAAGAGTGAAGATGCTCAAAAGGTTTTAGATGATTATGAAATAAAAGCGAAAGAAGCAAAAGAGAAACTTCAAGGCGCAGCAGCAGGCGAATCTGCCGCAGCAATTTGGCTAGTTCAAAAGAGCTTCTTCGTCGTTAGCGATAAATTATCAAGCGGCGCTGTCCTTTACAATGACCTCGGTCTAACGGCTCCTGAAGTCGTGAAAGAAATCGCTGCAACCGGTACTGGCAACTGGAATGCTATTTCTCTAGAGAAGCTGGCAGAGCTGGATGCCGATCATATCTTCCTCATCAACAGCGATATTGATTCTGGCTCTGAAACTTTGAAGGATCCGATCTGGCAAGCGATATCTGCAGTTAAAAATGGAAAGCTTTACGAATATCCAAACACGGC
Source organism: Paenibacillus sp. Y280 (assembly GCF_056786335.1). Classification (NCBI taxonomy): domain Bacteria; kingdom Bacillati; phylum Bacillota; class Bacilli; order Caryophanales; family Paenibacillaceae; genus Paenibacillus; species Paenibacillus sp. Y280. Next base: position 20,692 of record NZ_JBXCIW010000002.1, on the reverse strand, counting down.
AAGCTGGTTATATTCAGGTGCTATTGCAAACTCGCAAATCATCGATGATGTGTTGGAGAGTATCGTAAAATAATTGGTGCTAAGATGAATAATGGACTGTATCTGTATGCGATTGTCGCAAACGGGTACGGTCCTTTTTCCTGTGATCAACCTTCCGTCCCACGAGGAATAAATGTATAATCATGAGGATATCTCACTGGATAAGGAGGTGTGACCGATGACTTTTCAGATGAAGTGTACTGTACCTATACTTCGGATTTTTGACGAAGAGAAGGCCAAAGATTTTTATTTTGATTTTTTGGAGTTCAAATGTGACTGGGAGCATCGCTTTGAGTCAGGCATGCCGCTTTATATGCAGATTTCGAATGGTGACTGCATCATCCATTTATCCGAGCATTACGGTGATTGTTCACCAGGCTCGGCTGTACGCATCCAGGATGATGATGCCAAGGGGTTGCAGCAGTATTTGCTTGGAAAAAAATATAAATTCGCTCGGCCGGGCTTTGATGACGAATGGAATCAAGTGAGCTTAACGGATCCGTTCGGCAATCGGCTCCATTTCTATACAGATAAAAAGAGTAATGATCAGTAATGTGGCTGATAGTATTGAAAAAATCAATAGAGCGGGGATCGACACTTTGGATCAAGTGACGTTGAATAGGGCAAGGGAAGTGGCGATAGCTGCAGCATACGAAGCGGGACGGCTCACGCGCGAGAAGTTCGGAACACTGGATCACTATGAAGAGAAGGATGACCACGGCGATATTGTAACGGAAGTCGATCATTTGGCTGAAGCTATTATTTTGAATAAAATTAGGCGTCTTTTTCCAGACCATAAGATTCGATCAGAGGAATATGGCGAAAATGATGTGCAAAGCGACTGGATGTGGCTGGTTGATCCGCTAGACGGTACGAACAACTTTGCGATAGGCATGCCCTTGTTTGGCATATCGATAACGCTTGTATTTGAGAGAAATGTTGTTCTTGCGGTTATTTACGAGCCGATGACGGATCGGCTTTATGTTTCAAGCGAGAACGAGGGTACATCTTGCAATACTAAGCTAGTCAGAATGGGTGCGGCAAAAGCATTTAATAAAGCAAGAGTAGGCTGGATTCTGGGTCATGCGGTTCAAAATGAACAGCGAGCCGTTAAGTTAAGACATTACATAGACGTCAATACGAAACGGATGATGAGGCTTTGGGCGCCAACGCTCCAATGGACGATGCTCGCAAGAGGCGATTTGGATGCTATAATCTTGTATAACTCGGAAGGCGAGGATTTGTATTCGGGTGTTCTCATAGTGAAGGAAGCAGGAGGCGTCATCTTTGATTATGACGGTAATCCGTTTACAGGCATGAGCGGGCAGCCTTATTTGATCGCATGCCATCCCGAGCATAAGTCTTATTTTATGAACATGATCAAAGAAGGCTTATCTTAGTTGTATGAAGTAATTGTATGCATACAGTTTTAGAATTTGAGACAGAAGAGCGGTGAATGGGTTGGTCGAAGTAACGACGAGCATAATTATAAAGGCACCGATAGAACGCTGCTTCGACTTGGCGCGAGATATTGATGTACATACGAGAACAGTTTGGAAGCATACGCGTGAGCGAGCGGTAGCCGGAGTGACGACAGGCTGTATAGGAGCAGGTGAGTTGGTTACGTTTGAAGCGACGCATTTTGGAATTAGACAGCGGCTTACATCGAAAATAACAGATTTTAATGTTCCTTATCTATTCGTCGATGAAACGCAAAAAGGAGCATTCAAGAGCCTAAGGCATGTTCACACATTTGAAAAGCATGAGGAAGGCACGCTAATGACGGATACGCTGCGCTTCGAGGCCCCACTTGGCTGGCTTGGTTGGATAACGGAGCGCATAGTTTTAAAGGCATACATGAATAAATTTTTGGAGCATCGCAATGAACAGCTAAAGCAACTGGCCGAGTTAGGCTAAACTTGGATTGTTATTATTAAATAATGAATAATTTTATAAAATAGGCTTGGTTATTGCTTCATTAATTGTTTACAATGAACGAAAGCAGAAGGGGGAGTTATGACATGTCAAACATAAACAGAATGCTGCTTGACGTAGATACAGGCATCGATGACGCCTTAGCCATTTTATACGCGCTCTTATCTCCAGAGATAAAAGTAGAGGGCATCACGACCGGAGTCGGAAATATTGATGTTGAACAAGCGACTGAAAATACATTGCGCGTCGTTCAAGTTGCGAACTGCGGGTATGAGGTTCCTGTTGCTAAAGGTGCTGCAGGACCGCTTAAACGTATATTTCCTGGGTCCGTGTCCCATATCCATGGGCATAATGGTATAGGAGATGCCATTTTGCCGCCGTCTCCCAAGCAGCTGGAAACGGAAACTGCCGCACAGTTCATCGTTCGAAAAGTAAATGAAAGCCCTGGCGAGCTTACTCTCGTTACCGTAGGCAGACAGACGAATTTGGCTCTTGCTTTGCAGCTGGACCCTACTATTGAAACCAAAATCAAGAAGGTTGTCATTATGGGAGGCAGCGTATTTGTACCAGGAAATAGTACGCCTGTCAGCGAAGCTAATTTTTACGGCGATCCGGAAGCAGCTGCCATCGTATTCGAATCGCAGCTTCCGCTTACGATAGTAGGTCTTGACGTTACGCAGAAGACTCGGTTAAGCAAGCAGCATATGGCCTATTTGTCACGTGAGATTGCAGAGGACAAACGAGAAATTTTCGATTTTCTGAATGTAGCATTAGAGCCTTACTTTGATTTCTATGCGTTCTCGAACGAATTTGATGGGGAATGCGCGATGCATGATCCGTTAGCTGTTCTCGTAGCCATTAACCCGTCACTCGTCCAAATCGAAACGATGAATGCGGTAATCGATTGTGGGACAGGCTATACGGCTGGAATGATCATTACGGATCGCAGAGTGCGCTCAACTGTCGGTCGCCCCATTGATTTTTGCTTAGAAGTCGATCAAGAGAAAGCCATTGCGCAGCTATTATCCGTTTTTACTAAAGGGGAAAAATAACCATGGAGCAAAGGTACTCGCGTGAATCCAAATGCTACAAAACGGCAAGGGTATTTCCCCCAGACGTTAACAATCATAATACGTTATTTGGTGGTAAACTAATGGCTTACATTGACGACATTGCTTCCATTGCTGCAACCAAGCATTGCAGGCGATCAGTCGTGACAGCCTCAACGGATTCCGTCGATTTTCTCCAGCCCATTAGACCTTCGGATTCCGTATGCCTGGAGTCATTCGTAACTTGGACAGGCCGTACTTCTGTTGAGGTTTTTGTTAAGGTGATTAAGGAAGATTTGTTAAGCGGAGAGCGCAAAGTTGCCGCAACGTCATTTTTGACGTTTGTCGCATTGGATGAGAATCGGAAGCCCATTCCCGTTCCGTTAGTCGTTCCAGAAACGGAAGAGGAGCTCAAGCTGTTCGAGACTGCTCCGCACCGCGCAGAAATGCGCAAGATTAGAAGAGATGAGAGCAAGAAGTTCGCTGGATTTTTGACTGTGAAGCAACCTTGGGACTGATTTGCGATATAGCAGGGTAGGCTTGTGATACCATTTGAAAATAAATGAAGACTGCATTGGCAGCTGCTGCCAATGCGGTCTTTTTGGTATTGCGTGAAGTGTCGCCATTATCTGCTTATTTCAATTGTAATTCATTCAAAAAACGATCTAGAATTGCCACTTGAAATTTAACGCGATCTGAAATAGGCAAACCGATAGAGGTCTCAATCGTTACTGCGTTTGCTTTTAAGTAGGTGTTGACAGCAGTGCGGCCAGAACCAGGCAAGTGATGCAACCGAGTAGAAAATTTTCTTTTTTTGTTGTTGATGGAACGATTCATATGACAGACGATTCGTCTTACCGTTGGGATTGCTTCACTCTTGGGATTCGTAATCAGCGTCTGACCAAGAGATCGTGGATTTACTTTAAATAACCCGTTTGCTTCATGCAGATCAAGATACCAGCTCGGCTGGAATTGCTTCGTTAAATGAAATAATGCTGCCGAAAGAGGATGATATGCTGCGCGATTAGGTCGTGGAAAAGTTCGATTCAAATCGGGCTTACCCCGGCTGCAGCTTTTATAGGCTTGTTGATTGACAATAGGAACAATGATAAGAACTCCTCTTTTGATATGGAGTGATCTTTTTTTTAATTGATTTAAAAGATGCTTTGCTCCATAAATGCTGCCTATTTCACTTCCATGGACTCCAGCCGTAATCATTACCTTGTTACCTTGCGAGTCACCCCGGACAACATAATAGGGCGTCTCAAATTTCGTGTTTTTCGCTAATTGATGCCTAGTTATATGCATAAAGCGACGATCACCTCCAACATTAACCACAATATGAACTAATCAATCGTATAGTAACGGACAGGTACCTATTTGTTGTTTTATTTGCATGTTTTAGCAAAAAAAGGGTATTTTATTCGAAAAATCAAATGTGCATAGAAGACACTGCTGCTCGGAAGATATGTATCTGACATTAAACCATTTAACTTACAAGGAACAAATGTTCTCAATGGTGTGAAGGGGAAAGCAGCCCACCTCCAGCTCTGATCGACAAGCTTGAGCGGAAAATTCAACAATTAAAAAAGGATAATCAAGCATGAGGTGGCAGCGAGCAGGAGTATTGGCAGTTCCAAATAAAGATATTCCTGCCGGCAAAGAGGTTGTCATTACAGCTTGGACGAAAACAATGGAGCTAACCGAAGCTCAACGCGGCCTGGCGCTAAAGAAGCCAGCACGTTGAAATTTTCTGCTATGATGAAGAGAAAATCGCCACTTTTAAATATAGCTATATCAATGAAGGGCCTGAGAAGATCCCTGCATCCATACGCGGTGGTGGCGGAACGATGTAAGAGGGGATTCGAAGTGAAAAGGGAGCTTTGAAATGAAAACGGAGCAATAAAAATAAACCGCGAGGTAATCGTTTGATTACTTCGCGGTTTATTCTTGTTGTTCAAGTGAGAAGGGAGTTCTCTATTTGATAACTCCGCATGCTATTCGATTTCCTGAGTTTCCAGATGGATCTGTCACATAATCATCCGCTTTTTCATGAATAATGATGGATGTTCCTTCAGGTTGAAATAACGAATTGGGTTTCCCATGTGCCAATGTTACGGTTTCACTAGTGATCATAGCTTTTACTTTACCATCTGCACCAACCTCAATGTTTGGCAAATCTCCATCATGGAAACCTTTTGGGTTATGGAAGCCATGTTGTTTGCTTTGAGGGTTGAGATGGGCGCCGGCAGTCGTGAAATCAGGGACATCGCATTTGCCTACAGCGTGGAAATGGATGCCATGGGTCCCTGGAGCAAGATTTTCAGCCTCAATGAGGATATGTACTTTATTAGCTTTTTGCGAGAGCTCCGCTGTACCTATCTGCTTCCCTTCACCATTGATGATATTTACGTGGACCGCATTTGCGCTCGCATGGTTCATTGCAGTTGCGAGAGTAAGAGCGGATATGATCAAACCGATTAACACCATTATTTTCTTCATATCATTCCTCCTGGTTTCTAATTAATGGGATTTCTATTTGTGGTCACCTACCTATTTTTAACAATAATTAATATTTTATGCGTTTAGCTATTCCTCCTCCAAAAGTAATTGGCGACTGTATTTGAGAGTATTTTATCCCTCTTTTATCCATTTTTGCTCTTGAGAAGAAAAGAGGGGATGGATTAAAGTGGAAATGTACGGGGCTTCTTGAGTGGATGATGATCATGACGGTATTATTTTGGATTTCTGAGAGAGGCGGTGGTTTAGGCTGCAGTATTTTTTCGGATAGCGTTTTGGTAACTGTATTGACAATTTAAGGAGGAATCTTATGAAGATTGTTTCGAACAGCCCATCGACTTTGAAGAAAATTTCAGCTATTTTGCTAATTGCAGTTTTAATCATCGCTTTAATGCCAGGAATGGCCAATGCAGCTGACCGAGGTGCTTGGGCGCCTAACACATCTTATGCCGTAAATGATACCGTAACTTATGGCGGAGCAAGCTATAAGTGCATACAAGCGCATACATCTTTAACAGGTTGGGAACCGTCTAACGTGCCTGCTTTATGGGGACTCGTCCAAGGAGGAGGAGGCGGCGATACGCAAGCGCCAACTGTTCCTTCAAATTTACGTGCAACCGGATCAACTACATCCAGCATATCGTTAGCCTGGAATGCATCAACTGATCAAGTCGGTGTTACTGGATACCATTTGTATCGGGCTTCTGCACTCGTTGGAAGTGTGTCAGGCAGTACATTGACCTTCACGGAAACGGGGTTAAGTGCAAGCACGACTTATACGTACACCGTCAAAGCGAAAGATGCGGCAGGCAATTTGTCCGCTGCCAGCAACTCTCTTAGCGTCGCTACCAAAAGCGGGGGAGGCGACACAATCGCTCCAACGGTTCCGAAAAATGTTAGCGTATCGGGAACAACATCGTCCAGCGTTACCTTATCTTGGACTGCATCTACCGATAATGTTGGAGTAACGGGGTATGACGTATACAGAGGAGGTTCATTGTCTGCGACAGCAACGGGTACAACGGCTACTGTAACAGGACTTGCAGCAAACACTACTTATTCTTTTACAGTGAAGGCGAAGGATGCCGCAGGCAATGCTTCAGCCGCAAGCTCAGCGGTTAGCGGCAAAACCAATAGCTCAGGCGGAGGAGGGTCACTGCCGAAACATATCCTCACAGGCTACTGGCAAAACTTCGTAAATGGCGCAACGAATCTCAAACTTAGCGCAGTGCCAAGTCAATATGATATCATTGTGGTGTCTTTTGCAGATATGGACATGTCCAAACCAGGCGGAGTCACTTTCAATGTAGATTCTTCATTGTCCTCGGCACTTGGAGGCTATACGAATGCCAATCTTATTAGCGATATTCAAGCTAAGCGTTCGCAAGGCAAGAAGGTTATCCTCGCTATTGGAGGGCAAAATGGCAACATTGATTTGAGCAGCTCGTCTCCGAATGTAGCCAATTTTGTAAACAGCATGTACAGCTTAATTACGCAGTTCGGCTTTGACGGCATTGATATCGATTTAGAAAATGGGATGAACGTTGCCAATTTAACTAGCGCAGTTCGTCAGCTTCAACAAAAAGTTGGACCAAGCTTCATCTTAACGATGGCTCCGCAAACGATTGATATGCAAAGTCAAAATACAACTTATATGCAGCTCTATAAGAACCTCAAGGATATTACGACGGTTATTAATGTACAGTACTACAATTCCGGCTGTATGCTCGGCCGTGATGGCGTATGTTATGCTCAAGGCACAGTTAATTTCTTAACAGCGTTGTCCGACTTGTCGCTGCAGTGGGTAGCGCCTTCGCAGCTTGGTCTTGGTCTTCCAGCTACGACATCCGCAGCTGGTGGAGGTTATGTCAGTCCTACTGTCGTAAACAATGCGCTTAGCTGCTTAGCAACAGGGAATAATTGCGGAACGTATAAACCTGTTGCGAAATATGCGGATATTCGCGGCGCGATGACGTGGTCGATTAACTGGGATGGGAAAAACAACTATGCTTTTGCAAACACGGTGAAGCCTTTCTTAACAAATATGCCATAATTTATAATATCGTCAACGTATGAAGAATTTAGGCGGCACATGGGATGATCATTGTGTCGCCTTTTATATGAGAAAATCGTGAGGAAGTAATTCCATGATTTCGTGAGGTTCATTTACTATAAAATCTGGATTGTAACTTTGAAGCAGCTCAATTGAATCATAACCCCAAGTAACGGCAATCATTTTTATGCCCACCCGTTTGCATGCCTCTATATCTCTTAACTCATCACCAACGTAAATCATTTGTTCTTTGGATATATGATGTAATTTGAGGTAATTATTTATAACTCGATGTTTACCGAAAATATTATTCCCACTAAATATTGAACCAATCGTATCCGATAAATGATTCCGTTCTGAAAATGTCTTAATATTTTCGACGGTGTTAGAAGAGATAATATCTGGTTTAAATCCGTTGGCCGATAAGGATGCAAATAAGTCGGAAATTCCTTTCACTGCAGATAACGTATGTACTTTATCCTTGTAACATCTCTTAATATCAAGAACAAGCTTTGGCAAATGAACAGCCGGAATATTTAGTTCTTTTATTCGATTTGGAATACTTAAGGAACTAAGATGAGGTACATGATGCTGCTCAATTCGTTTATAACCTCTTGCACCAGCTAATTCGTTATAGATCTCAATAGCAAGTGGTTTACTATTTACCATCGTTCCATCAAAATCAAATACAATTCGTACCATTCGCAGCTTCACCTCGTTGCAAATTTTTGTAGTGTAACCAGTAAACTAATTTCAGATCATTATCTCTTTCGCAGCTCAGGCAAGTCAATACTAGCTATTTGATCATTTCGATCGATAGGGGATCGGATCATGTGCGCATAAATAAAAGAGGCAGCCTTGGACTAATCGAGTCCAGGCTGCCTCTTTTTTCGAAATGAGCGAAAGCCATTTACAAGAATGAGAAAATGGATTTCAAAAGGCCGCGCTTCCTTGGCGAAGCCTGATGTTCGGCGATGGGAGCGGGGTGAATCACCTCGGGTGACAAATTGGTTTTGCTGCTTGAAATTTGTATCGTTTCTATGGATGCAGCTAGCTGTACGATCATTTGGCGCAGCTCCTCCAGTTCCTCGCGCTGCTGAAGCAACTGCACCGAGACGACTTCGTCGGCTTTCTGATCTAGCGAGCGCTCGATATCCTCGACACGGGTTAACAATTCCATTGACGGATTATGTGTGTGTACCGGAGTCTCATCGTGCAAAGTCTGAGGCGGCTGCTTGTTAGTCATGAGAACAATGCGGTCCAACGTTTCGCCATGATCGATTCGGTCTTTAATGTGAATAAGCAGGTCAATTTCCTGCTCCGAGAATATATAGTGGCCAGACCGATCTTTTTGAAAAAAATCGGGAAAAGTGGAAGCCCAACGTTTGATAGTCGTTTGGCTGACAGAAAGCAGATCTGCGGCATCTTTCGTTTTCAAAATACCCATTTCGATCCCTCCGTTTCAGGTGTTCTGTTATGGATATTCGCTGTTAGTAAGAGACTCCCTGCACGGGTGACAAAGGAAGTGCTGATTCGATAAATAAAGTGTTAATACGAGCGAAAAGGCTATTGTAACCTGTTTTTTTTACGAATGGAACCAAATAAAGGGATAGTTTAATAAAAATACCGATGATCCAAAGCAAGACAAACAAAGCATCGACGTTCTGGATAAAGTCCATTACAGAAATATGTACCTCGGTTCGCTTGTGGCATTTTGGAGATTGTTTATCTAACTTGTTAAAAATGACTCGGGTACACGCCACAGGCTGACAGGGTGGAGGATCGGAGATTTTCTTGATGGAGACCAAATGGAGATCCATAGTCGCAACCATACTTTACGGCTGTATCCACTTTTTACAGAAAACGTGAACATTTTAGAGTAAAGTGATTCTTCATAGAGGGAGGATAGTTATAAACAAAAAAACACCGGTGGTCGGTGTTTTTAGCTTCAGCAATATCAAATTGTTTATATCTTCAGGTATTCGGCTAATTGATCGAAGGTTCCGGTAAATCCGTTCTGAACGATCTCACGTGAAGAATTGAAGGTTTTATTCTCTTCCTCAGACGGGGACACGGGAACAATAATCGTTGTAAGAGTTGTTTTTCCATTGTCCTCGATGAACGTCATGGTATTCAATGTTTCAAGTGGCCAATTTACGTCAAAGGGTGCACGTACAACGTTACCTTCCTCATCAGAAAAGAAACTGGTGTATACGATTTTCTCCGATGCAACAATTTCACTATATACAAATTCAACCCACATGATGTCGCCGTCAGCAGGTTTCTGGCTGTAGTGAAAGACACCGCCCGGCTGGAAATCTGCTTTCTCAACATGAAACGCCCAACCTCTTGGTCCCCACCAGTTCCGCAGATGTTGTGATTCGGTGAATGCCTTAAACACAAGTTCTCGTGGAGCGTTGAAAGTATAAGTAATTTCGATTTGAGTTGACATTGCGATTCCTCCAATAATCTTTTTTGTATTCCTCTCATTTGCAGATCCTTCCACGAGGAAATACGAGGTTCGAGAAAGAAAAAGACTCATTGGTATGATGTTAGTGGGTCCCAGAGCTGGCCGGCGACCGGACCAAAAAAACCAAAGAGACTACAAGATGAATTCTACTCAAAATGAACGCATTAATCAACGAATGGTTTCAAAACAAGCACGAAGAAATAGAGGCTAACACGATGGATAGAGGGAGTATACATGAATTATTTTAGAAGACAACTCACGCTGTATGTGGATTTTATGGTAAAATGTTGAATTATTCAGACTGATATTGGATGGTGGCAGATCTAGTGTTTAGTTTAGCTGTGATACTCGTACTCTGTTCTGGTTGCCTTCATTCCATTTGGAATCTTTATACTAAAAGAAGCATAAATAAGAATGTTTTTCTTTGGTTTTGTCAACTTGTCGCAATTATCATATTTTTGCCGTGGGCTATAGTTGAATGGGATAGCAGCATAACGATTACTGGGTGTTGGGCAATATTTGCATCCATGTTCCTGCACGGACTGTATATCAAATTACTAGCTGCTACATATTCAGTAGGTGACTTGTCACAGGTTTATCCAATAATGCGAGGAACTAGCCCATTATTAGTACCACTTTTAGGAGTGACTTTACTTAACGAAAAGTTAACTACCTTTGGTTGGATAGGTGTAACCTGTATTGTTTTAGGAATCGTTTTGCTAAGTAACATAACACTCAAGAGTAATGAATTATCATCATTAAAGGCACCGTTATTGGCATTGGCAGTGGGGGTATGCATCGCTAGTTACATTGTTATTGATAAGATAGCATTAAACTATGTTTCACCGGTAGTTTTAAACGAAGCAACAAATATAGGAAATTTACTAGCTCTTTCATGGACAACTTTTAACTCCAAAGGCATACGTAAAGAACTCAACATTAACTGGAAGATCATTTTGTTTGGTGGGATTATAGCACCCGCTGGTTATCTATTGTTCTTGTTTGCCTTATCACTTGCCCCTGTAGCTCAGCTCGCTCCTATGAGAGAAATAGGAACAGTATTTGGTACGGTCATGGGAATAATTATTCTCCAAGAAAAACAAGGCACAAGACGGCTACTTACATCTATTTTAATTACGCTAGGAGTTATCATCGTAGGAGTATGGGGGTAATTTCCAAAAAGAATCAATTCATTTCTGAACATATTTTGTTACGCTAACTAAGGACGAGCGTTCAATTGTAATTTGACTGGCGTACGAGCAACGATAGTTTGTTCAACAACTGATCCTAATTAAAAGCATAGAAGGATGATGAGTAAAATGAAAGATAGTATTTATCAAGAGTGGCCATCCAACGAACATGCTAGATGGATCAAAATGGGGCATTTCTTCGGTAAGACACTAATGGATGAAGTTAAAGGGTATGCAAAAGGGAAAATTAATCCTAATTGCTCTTTAGAAGAAAAAGATGTTGCAGAAAAAGCTATCAGCGATACCTTGTATGGTTTAATGATGCTATTGGATGGAGTTATCGAAAGTACTATCGATAAGGATCATGGCGTTGAATTTGCATTGGTTGCAAGAGTATATGATCAAAATACTAGAGAATATTTAGAAGAAATCGAATTGGCCCCAGATGGTGATGGTTTGTGTATGGGGATTCACATGTGGGAAGATGGAGAGTTTGAATAGAGTTGGTGAAAAGCCAACGGTTAATGATAGCACCATGCACAAGGCTGCCGGCCAACCGGCAGCCTTTATTGATGTAACAAGCAGGTGATCGCGGTGCGGCCGCCGCTTTAACTGTCGCCATATTTGGCGAGATACAGCGGGTACGAATGAAGATGAATGGCCCTGGCCTTGCGCTGGGACTCCTCCCGATACTCCGGCACCTGCTCAGCCTCGACATAATCAGCCAGCACGTCGATGACATCGTCGAGCAGCTTCGCCCGAAAATACAGTTCCAACCGTTTGACTGCCGCAGCACCTGCTCCTGCCAGTACTTTCTCTATCCATATCTGCCATGACGGATCATGCGTTAGTGGCCAAAGCAGTACCGAGTAGTCCATCGCCGCATCGCCTTGGCCGGAAAGGTCGTCCCAGTCGATGATCCGGAAACCGTCCCTGCCGCAAGTTAGTACGTTGTTGCCGTTAAGGTCGTTATGAACAACATCGACCGCAGGGAGTTGAAATGCAGGTGTCTGACGGACTGTTTCCCTCAACCTTCTGATCTCTTCCCCAAACCACGAAATCGCCTCGTCCGACACGAAATCCCTGAGCAGATCGCGTGACTTTCGGATTCCGTCGAGATCATCCGAAAACCGGGAAATATACTCGTCCTCGAATGCCTCCGCATAAGTACGCGTCTCAGCCTTAGGCAGCATTCCGCGAAGACGATCGTCGTGATGGAGCTTAGCGACGGTCGCTATGACACCTGTCATTGCGACCTCGGGATTCCGTACTTCCGCAAGTGGGGTCGCATCTTCGATATATTCGAAAACTAGGCCGTAGGGATATCCTGGCACGATCTCGCGGTCAATCGCATGAACCAGCTTGGGCGCGGCGTAGTGCTCAGCAAGATAATCGCTGACGTCTGCCCACTGCCGCAGCCGAGCGGCTTTGTCAGGTGGGGCTAGCTTAACGTGAAGCCGCGTGCGGTCGTCTGTCAAACGGATAGACAAATTGCCGAAGCCTCCGGGGTTATATATATATGACGCCTGGATCTTATTCGGGACTAAGCCAATTGCATCGGCGTTCGCCGATGCCCACTCGGCAATCATTCGTTCTGCTAGTTGTACCTGCATATCTACAATATGCCTCCTTGGCCAAAAACTTAATGGATTCATTATATTATCTTTTTATTTTTATTAGGTTTGAACCACAGAATCCTGTACTATATCAACTTTTACAAAAGTACCAATACTGGTTTCATGAGGACTTAAAAATTAATCATAGTTCAATTCGAAAGTTAATAAATGAATTGAAAATAGTTAAAGATCACACATACAAAGCAACTATTATCTCTGAACTTAAGAAGATAAGATTGTTTGAAGGAGCTAAAAATATGAAAAGGATTTATCAAAATATACTTCCGATCGAGTACATTTTAAAAAGTTTAATAAATGTTATAGATCAAAAGGAGACTGAAAAGATAAGTATTATCTCTATCTCGCGACGGGTAACGATAGCTCGCTAAACATTATGAACAAAGATAAGGCTACCGGCGAACGGCAGCCTTCATGATCCGCAAGATCAGGTCTTTCCAACTAATCAGCAATATTCCGGGTATAGTATTCGATAATATCTTTGCGGCGAATAATACCGAGGAAGACGCGATCGGCGTCTACGACCGGAACGAAGTTCTGATCGGCTGCCAGCGTCAGCATATCGTCCAAATCGGCGCTGATCTCGACGCATTCGACTTTCAACCGCTTTTTGATGGAGACGACAGGAATTTCGTCCATCGTATCGAAGCCGAGGCCGGGTGTGCCTTTCAGCTTCCATAATAAATCTCCCTCGGATAGCGTTCCGAAATATAAGCCGTTATCGTCCAAGATCGGAATGGCTGTATAATGGCTCGCCTCCAATTTATCCAAGGCTTCTTTCATATTAGAGGAAGTCATGAGGTAAGAGACCTTGTTCTTGGGATATAGAAACGATTTGATGTCCATTGAATCACGCTCCTTTGGTATATTAAAGCATATTTCGTCGCGGGGCGCATTTGGAAGTGACTGGGGTACTACTTTGTCCCAACTCAACACGTTTCCCAGCTTCTCTCGTATTGGTAAATCTTTATGTCTTAATTGTATCATAGGATTAACCAAATAAAGTCCTCTGAAAGTTATATTTTCGTCCTTAGATATTAGTCAACATCTATCTCAACTACCTCGATACGATGTGGGAAAAACGGTAACGGACCGAGACGGCATGCCCGACGTCTGAGAACAAGCAAAAGGATTGAACCCGAATGATTCGTGCGACGGAAACGGTGACAACAATAGAGATGGCTATACCCATCTGGAAGATTATTTGAACGAGCTGGCGATTTCCGGATCCCCTGCAAATATTCCGCGCATGTATCAAGTGGAATTTATGATGCTGCAGCAGAAATGGTCACATTTGAAACCACCCGTGCGGGGACATTCACCGTAGTGTCTGTTTTTAAAACATTTGACGATCTGGAACAATACGCATGGGCAAAAAAATCGGTAAACGTCTTGGCATCTAAAGGCATTTTCAACGGAACCGGAGATAAACAGGATAGTGATAGCTGTCTATGTTCCATATTACACTGCCTACTTTGTTCCCAACCATACTTGTATTGTTCCTATTGAATATTGGGAATTTCTTGGAGCTTGGCTTTGATCAGATTTATAATTTATTGACGCCGATGACGTATTCAGTAGGGGAAGGATAAACGAACGGTAATGTAGCTTCCCGCTGTAATAGTAAAACAAAATCAGACCGAACTGGTTCTCCGGAATGAATGACGATGGAACGGATTTCGGAGCAGTCATGCGGATCATTCCGGAGGGCGGCAGCATCAAAGCGGAGGGAAACGTAATTCGCATTGAGGGAGCGAGGCGGTTACTAGTGCTTATGAAGTTGTTCGTCCTGGGTGAGCGCTCCAAGGACTGGGAGCGGCTGAAGCAGGAACTGGCCGAGCTTGTTGTTGATTCCTCCTATAAAATACGGCTTGAGCGCAAAATTGTCATGGATCGCTGTACCATTCAGCCACAACTGGAGCTCAAGCTGAAGTAAAAGGAATGTAATAAGATGTATTTCTGAGATTGCTTTTAGATTATCCTGATATGAAAAAACAATCTGTTGAATTTAATAATGAGACGATGAAGAACGCTACATTCACTATTGGACAAATCGTTAATTGAAAGACCTCACAAATAGGATTTTTCTTGTTTTTCTTTTTCGTGTAGGGAATGAGACAAAGTTCTTGTCATCCGACAACAACATACAAGGCTAAAGTAAGAATTGATTTTCTACTTTACATACTTCTTCACAAAACTCGTATTTTATACATATGTCCGAATTCATGAGTCTGAGTGAGGAAGCTGAATCATTTCGAGGGAGTTGAACAAAGACAACCGATCATATTGACCGGCTGCCTTTGTGTTCTTATTGAATTATCGTGTCCCGTAGTGTAATAATGTTATTCGGATACACGGATAACAATTTTCCCAAAAGCCCCTCTGTCGAGATGCTTGTATGCTTCTTTTGCTTCGGAGAATGGGTAAACCGTATCAATAACCGGCTTAATTCTCAGTTCATCAAATGCTTTATTCATATCATCGAAGGATTTACGATGGCCGACATAAATACCTTGTACACGGGCTTGTTTTGCTAAGAGTGAAAACAAATTAACCTCTGCCATCATACTTTTTAGAAAACCGATGATATAGATATGCCCTTGTGGAGTAAGTGCATTGATAGAATGATTGATGCTATCTCCACCAACAACTTCCAGGATATGTTGGGCTCCTTTACCATTCGTAAGCCTTAGGACCTCGTTTTCCCAATCAGGATTTTTTACGTAGTTAATGACTTCCTTTGCTCCTAATGCCTTGACTCTCTCGCCCTTTTCATCGCTGCTTGTCGTTGCGATTACACGTGCTCCCAAAGCCGATGCAATTTGTATCGCGTATATGGATACTCCTCCTGTCCCTTGGACAACTACTGTATCGCCTGCCTTCATTTTTCCATACTCCACCAAGGAGAACCAAACCGTTAAGGCTGCGATCGGAAGCGTAGAAGCCTCTTCGTCCGTCAAATTGGACGGTGTCATTACGGCTGCATCTTCATCAAGGAGCATGTATTCGGCAAGTCCACCATTATTAGGCCCTCCAATTGCGAATGGTGCATCATCATCGTTTGGAGCACCCTCAATCCATTTCGTGTACAAATGAGAAGTTACTCGGTCGCCGACATTAAAACGGGTTACATCTGTACCAACACTTACAACCTCTCCGGCTGCATCCGACACCGGTGTGAAAGGCTTACTCATTAAATAAGGCAGATAAATGCCATCAATAATCGCTTTATCGCGGAAATTAAGCGATACTGCTTTTACACGAACGAGTAGCTGCTTAGGACCGGGTGTTGGTGTTTCCACCTCCACTAATTTCAGGTTTTCCAAACCTACGCCTTGTTTTTGCCATGCTTTCATATGATCATTTCCTCTCTGAATTTAATTTGTAATGGATGGGAAAAATGGGACTATCTCTTCACCTAGCTCGTCAATAACCTCGGCCGCTGGCCGCTGACTATTCTGTAAAACAAATATGACATGATTAACGCCAACCATTTTCAAGCGATAAATGAGTTCCTTAAGAGCGTTTCGACCTATTCTATATCCAAGATGAATGGGAACAGGTTGTTGATTCGGGTCATCCGATAAATCAATATATAATGACTGTACAAACGGTTTAAAGTCTGACGTTAACGATCGCCATTCTTGTATGCGCTCATACTGCTGGCTTACATTTCTCGGATAATAAATCCAGCCATCCCCATGCTCTGCAATCCATTCCAAAAATTGGGAAGAATGACCTGTAATGAGTAAAGGAATAGATGAATAACGCGGCTTAGGCAGTAGATCGCCCTCCTCCATATGGATACGAGACGTTTGAATAATCTGGTGACGATCTTGCCACACTTCCCTCATAACCATGATCGCTTCTTGAAAAAGGCTACTTTTTTCATGGGGATCTACTTGAAAAGCAGGAAACTCAATGGGCCGATCTCCGGTTGCAACGCCAAGGACTAGGCGCTCTCCAGAGATCCGATCGACTGATGCTGCTGTTTTGCAACATGTAACGGATGTCGGACTGTCAGTAGGATACTAGCCGTCCCAAGTGCAATTTCTTTGGTATGAGCTGCTAGATACCCAAGAAATACAATTGGATCATAGATCTGTCCAGCATCGCCAAACCACGGGTTGTATAGTGGAACATCGCGAGTAAACAATGACGCAAAACGAAGCTTTTCAGCCCGTTTGGTTAGAGCCATTTGCTGCTCCAAATTCATTTCCGGAATGCCGCCTTGGTAAGCCTCTAAAGGGAAAATCAGACCAAGTGTCAATTCATCTTCTTTAAACATACGTGCGTAGCCTTTGTGTTTCTTGTTAATGAGTATCACCTCCTTCCAAAATAAATTAACACTTCGAAATATATCAATATGTTTGAACAAAAAAATAAATTCATAAATTGCAAATTGTCGATATATCGTAAGGAAAGAAAACTGAATTCATTGTTGAATTCAGTGGCTATTATGTCACACTACGAATCTTTTTGAAGAAACAAACCAATACGATTAATTGCTTCTTCATTTCGTTTATAGTATGTCCATTTTCCTAAACGAGTTGCATGGACCAGCCCAGCTCGTTGTAATAAAGAGAGATACTGAGACGCGGTCGATTGATTCATATTTAATTTATTGGTAATCTGGCTTACACATACCCCAACATCAATGAGATCAATCCCTTCCTGGGGCGAAAAATGGATTTCAGGGTCCTTTAACCATTCTAAAATTTGAAGTCGGGCTTCATTGGATAATGCTTTGAAAACGTCAATTGGATTGGTCATGGGTCTGATTATATATTATAAGTTTGAAATATGTCAAATCATCCACATGAACATTTTATAGCAATAAGAGTTCAAAATAAATTCGTACAGTTATTGGAAGTAACCTGCTCATTAGGATTCCTGTAAACTAAATATTTCGTTCCTCATATTCAAAGGGTTCTTCACACGAGTAAATTTCATGGAAAAATCCCATATACGGGATATCTTCTTCCAGGCATTTTATACGATACGACAACTCCTCATCACACTCCGGCTCTTCGCCGTTGTTCCGCATTACCTCGAATGCATCTACAATAGCTTCCATGAGGGTTACTTGGATAAATAAGGGCAATTTATCCAATATCGAATTTTCGATTCCGGTCTCGGATCTGTATCCCGCAAGGACTGTTTCAAAATAATCATCCATAAACTTTTTGCGTTTAACGGCGTCTTGCTCACGACTTATCCAGCCCACTCCGTTCGTCCAGAGACCCGCTAGGTCAAACATATACCAACCGAAACATGAATTATCGAAATCATATACGGTTATTTGCCCGGTATCAAAATCTATCGAATAATTCCCATCGTTGTAATCAAAATGGATCATACCGTAAGACTCACGGCTCCTGTCCATTTCTTCTAAGGTTTTAAGGAGTTGTACCAGCTTCTCCTTGAGCAATGTTAACGAGCTGGGTATCAGTTTATTGATATATTCGGCATTGTATTTATCAAAAAATCGATACCGGCGATTTACAGGAGTATATCCTTTCGATAATTCGTGAAGTTTTCCCAAAACTTTACAGCGATTATAAAAATATTCGGTAATCGGAACTCCATCCCGGTACCGATAATTATTTTCCACAAGCATTTTACCTTTGGCCTTTTTAAACAGGCAGATAAAAAAGGTATGATTATTATGAGTAATCTCTTCCAGCAGATCCCCTTTCCGGGAGCTGACTACATCGGAAACACTTCCGCCATGCTCGAATAAATACCTGACATACTCAAGTTCACCCAAAAAATCTTCCCGGCTTCTGTCATTTAAGAAGGCGATTCTAAGTATTTTTGCATCGGTGCCTTCTTTCTCGCAGGTATAAATGACATTACGCCCTCCGTCATGTGCTTTAACCGGCTTGATTTCATAGCCTTCTAATCCGTATAACAATGATACGAATGGAAGTAAATATGCATCACTGATTTTAACAACCTCGTTATATTTTATAATATTTATTTCCTCCAGTTAAAATTGTTGCAACGACTTCCAACATTGAAATTACCACAAAAGAAACCCGAAAATGAAAAAATCGTTCTGTGGACTTAAATGATAATCACCTTGTTTAACATGGAAACATCACTCTTTCAGCTTTTTCTACCTTATATTTTACCTAAAAATGCCAACTGAATTATAGGGAAACTTTTTATATATAAATTCTTTACCAAACAACATTCATTTCTCTGAACCATTTGAATTTACGTCTAAATCGAGTTGCTGCCAACGATGTTGTTATGGACCATTTGATTTTATACTGATTCTTGGGAAATCTTCAGGGATAGTGCTGCCTCTATACTGACTTAAAAAATCACTATATTTTTCGATTATTCCCCTGTTATAAGGGGTCAATATGAAAGCTATACTCACCTTCGAGCGACTCCAGAATGCTCCTTATTTGCTCAATTAATGCGATGAGTTCTCTGCTTTCATCAGCATTATAATATCCACCTCGTCCAGGATCATTTAGTGAAACGGCTGAGAAGGCCGTTTTTGTTCGTCTTATGGGCATGTACGTCTGGTTCTCGCCTTGTTTCCCGGCACCGATTTGCTGCAGAAGGCCAGAAGTGAAGAAAATTGACCGCTGGATGCAAACAGCTGCCACCGTTCTCTCCGGTGATGAAACGAAAAAGTTACTTTTTTATTGACATTTTAAGTTACTTTAATTCGAGAGGGGTAGTTGATATGAATTGCATGAACTGTGGTAGCAATCACGACGTTATTGATTTTTATCGGGGAGAGGAAAGAGCATTCTGTGCGCCGGCTGCCGGTATAAGCTTGCCAACGGCCAGAAGGTCGTGGCTGTCAAGCAGATCGGCAGGCCGTCCCTCGGTGTTACGAAAAAGGTGTCGCTCACGCTGCCAGAAGCCGTTTGGGAGCATCTTGACAGCGAAGCGAACGGGAGCCGCTCGGAGTATCTCCGCAAACTGATCGACCGCATATGTGGTCACAGATCGGGAAGCAGAGAATCGAAGCTACGTGAAGAAAAACAAAGTAACGTATATTTGCACTTTTCGAATGAAAACGGGCTTCATGATACGGTTTCACCGCAGCGAAATCGCCCCCTCCCTAATCTACTGTAACGAGCGTTCAGAGGTAATCCTTTGGGCGAAATCAAGGGGTGAAGGCGACCGACCACGAGATAAATACAATAAAAAAGATGATTTCTGATGAATACAGAAGTCATCTACTGTGGCTAGTTAACCAGAAGGCTGTTTATAAACATTATCCCCACTGGATCAGTTTAGGAACTCGCTTGTGATTTTATTTATCTGCTTGCCAAAGGAAAGAAATTTTCTCCCCTGTCTCTGCATCATAAATATTTGTAATTAAGGGTTTATTGATCTTTTTTCCTTCATAATCAAGTTCTTCGTCAGACTTTACTTGGATAACATAAACCATTCGATCAGGATCGATTTCATAAATGATTTGATCGGTATAACCTTGATTGTAGCTCTCTTCATAAGTCATTAGATTCTTTGCTTTATATTTGGCATTTTTCAATTTTTCATCTGAAACAAATCCCGGGAGCTCTTCAATCTTTTTAAATTGATCAACGTTTTTTTGTTTGTTAGATTTCAACCTTACATCATCTTGCTTTTTTGTTGTTTCTTTATCGATTTGAATTTCATCTTTGGCTTGTTTATAGGATTTTCCACCAATTATCCTGAATTTCGAAAGTGAAATCTTATAAAAACGTAAAAAAGTGCCCTGATCTTTGGTAGAATGGTGTTTGTCTAGAACACATCACCCAAAAGAGAGGAGCACCTTTATGGTGAAG